>CAINOI010000032.1 GCA_903851465.1 uncultured Bacteroidota bacterium | reverse complement strand
GCAGACTTAAAATGGAAAAAATAGCAATCAATACAACTGAATTTAGATCCCTCTGTCCTGTAGCTACAGGATTGGATATTTTGGGAGATAAGTGGACCTTGTTAGTTCTTAGAGACATGATTTGGGGCCATAAAAGCCTTTTTAGTGAATTCAAGGAGTCGCCAGAACACATGCCAAGTAAAATGTTGTCCAATCGTTTAAAGAAATTGGAGGAATTTGGATTTATTTCCAAAAAAGCAGGCACAACCAATAAAAAAAATGTCTACTATTTAATGGAAGACAAGGGCATAGATGCATTTCCAATTATGATTGAAATGGCTATTTTCACTTCTAAACACTTTTTAGATTATTTAGGATCAACCTATACCAAAGAGGCCCGAACTGTTATGATTAAAAATAAAAAAGAGTATATCGCTGACCTGGTCAAGCAATACAAGCGTTTTAAAAAAAGTATCGTCTTTTAAATAAACAGCAATAGTTCCCTTTACTTATTGTCAAGCCTTCTTTCTTAAGTGCCTATTACCCTTTCTATTTCTGCTTTATTGTGCTTTATTTAGATGGTATTTGCTTAATTTAGTCCCATGTCTGAACAACACAAAAAAGTGATCATTTTGACGGCGCCATCCGGTGCTGGTAAAACCTCTATCACTAAATTTTTATTAGCGAATTATCCTCAATTGGCATTTTCGGTTTCTGCCACCACAAGGGCGCCCAGAGGTGCGGAGCAGGATAGGGTTGATTACCATTTTATTAGTCCAACAGCTTTTGAGGAGCATATTCGCCAAGATGACTTTTTAGAATATGAAATGGTCTATGAAGGTTTGTATTATGGGACCTTAAAATCTGAATTAGACCGCATTTGGGCCGAAGGTAAAATGCCAGTATTGGATATTGATGTGAAGGGTGCAATTACAATACAAAAACAATTAGGGGATCAGGCTTTCTCTATTTTTGTTTTACCGCCATCGATCGAAGTATTAAAAGAGCGACTTGCGAAAAGAAATACAGAGTCTGCAGAAAAAATGCAAATGCGATTGGATAAAGCTGAATATGAAATTAGTTTTAGCGATCAATTTAATGCGGTTGTAAAAAATGAAGTATTGGAAACCGCATGTGCAGAAACAGCTAAGCTCATACAAGGTTTTATTTCAAAATAATTTCTTTCAAAAACTTATTCATCAATTTATTAAATACAAATAAAATGTCTGACAAAACACTTCTAGGAAAAACAGTTTTTATCACTGGTGGGAGCAGGGGGATTGGTAAAGCCATTGCACTTAAATTAGCTGCAGCTGGCGCCAATATTGTGATTGCGGCAAAGTCGGTAGAGGAAGATCCACGTTTAGGTGGCACCATTTATTCCGCTGCTGCAGAAGTAGAAGCATTGGGTGTAAGTGCTTTAGCGGTGCAAGTAGATATAAGAGATGAAGCACAAATTGCGAATGCAATACAACAAACTGTAACCAAATTTGGAGGCATTGATATCTTAATTAATAATGCATCTGCGATTCAATTAACAGATACCGAACATACCCCTAGTAAAAGATTTGATTTGATGCAAAACATCAATGTACGTGGTACTTTTTTAGTGGTACAACATGCGTTACCTTATTTAAGAAAATCTACCCATGCGCATATTTTAACTTTATCACCTCCTATTAATTTAGCACCAAAATGGTTGGGACCACATGTGGCTTATACCATTACTAAATACAATATGAGCATGATGACGCTTGGATGGGCAGAAGAATTTAAAGAAGATCAAATTTCTGTGAACGCTTTATGGCCTCGCACTACAATTGATACTGCTGCTGTCAGAAATTTATTAGGCGGTGAAGCACTTGCCAATATGAGTCGAACACCGGCCATCCTTGCAGATGCAGCTTATGCTATTGTAACTAAAAAACCTTTGGTCTATACTGGTCAAACATTTATTGATGAAGCCGTTTTAGCAGCAGAGGGCATCACAGACCTATCACATTATTCTGTAGTACCTGGAGGACATTTATATACCGACTTATTTTTATAATGCTTTAAATACGACAAGATGAAAAAATTATTCTTTGGAGCAATGTTATTTTTATCCTTTGGAGCTTGGGCTCAAAAGAAAACAAAAGTGGATCCTGCCACTGCTCAAATCAATGCCAACAAAGAAACTGCAATCAATGCATTGAACAATGCTTATGATGCAGACAAGAAAACCGCGTTTCAGATTTGGGATTTTGCAGAAGTAGGTTACAAAGAAGTGAAGAGTGCTGCACTCCATATTCAACATTTAAGAGAAGCTGGCTTTATCGTTGAAACGGGCGTAGCGGGTATCCCAACTGCATTTGTGGCAACTTATGGCACGGGCAGTCCTGCCATTGGTATTTTAGCAGAGTATGATGCCTTACCTGGTATCAATCAATCTGCATCTGCAGAAAGAGATCCAATTGCAGGTAAAAATGCTGGTCATGCTTGTGGTCACCATTTATTTGGCACAGCGAGTGTATCTGCTGGTATTGCCATTAAAGATTTAATTGCTGCTGGTAAATTAAAAGGTACGATTAAAGTTTATGGAACACCTGCAGAAGAAGGTGGAAGTGGTAAAGTATTTTTAGTGCGCGAAGGTTTATTCAACAATTTAGATGCGGTGATTCATTGGCATCCAGATGACGTGAATGCAGTCACAACTACAAGTGCTTTAGCAAATAAATCGGCTAAGTTCAAGTTTTATGGTATCTCTGCACATGCTGCAGCTGCGCCAGACCAAGGTAGATCTGCATTAGATGCGGTAGAAGCAATGGACAATATGGTGAACATGATGCGTGAACATATTCCTCAGGAAACAAGAATCCATTATGTGATCACCAATGGTGGTAAAGCACCAAATGTGATTCCTGATTTTGCAGAAGTGTATTATTATGTACGTCATCCAAGAAGAAAAGAAGTAGTTGAAATTTTTGATAGAGTCGTAAAAGCTGCAGAAGGGGCTGCGTTAGGAACTGGCACGAAATTTAGTTATGATATCATTGGTGGCACACACGACTTGTTAATAAATAAAACACTTGCAGAAACAATGCAAGCCAATTTAGATAAAGTTGGAGGCGTTAAGTATACAGAAGCTGAAATTGCGTTTGCTAAAAAAATACAACCAACCATGGTTGCTCCAGTAGACATGGCAACGGCTGCTACAATAAAACCATTGACTTATATCAACGAAGGCAATAGCGGTTCTACCGATGTGGGTGATGTGAGTTATTCAAAACCAACTGTGGGATTGCGCGCAGCTACATGGGTTCCAGGCACTGCAGCACATAGCTGGCAAGCAGTTGCTTCAGGTGGAACTGAAATAGGAACTAAGGGGATGTTAGTGGCTAGTAAAACAATGGCACTCACTGCAATTGATTTAATGAGCAATCCTGAATTGATTAAAAAAGCAACAGAAGAATTTAATAAATCAATTGGCGATTATAAATACAAGGCATTACTTGGCGATATCAAACCTGCGTTGAACTATAGAGATTAATGTTAATTAAAGAAGCGTAATAAAAAATTTACGCTTCTTTAATTTTAACCTCTTATGATTTTTTTGAGGCACCCCATAAACGGGTGCCTCAATTTTTTTATATATTCTTACTCAAATGTTTCTGGACGCATCTGCGGGAAGAACAATACATCTTGAATAGAGGGTTGATTCAACATCATCATACACAAACGATCTATTCCAATACCAATACCCGATGTAGGTGGCATACCATATTCCAATGCTCTTAAAAAGTCATGGTCAATGAACATTGCTTCGTCGTCGCCTCTTTCCATTAAAGCCAACTGGTCTTCGAATCGCTTGCGTTGCTCAATGGGATCATTTAACTCGGTGTAGGCATTCGCTAATTCTTTTCCATTCACCATTAATTCAAAACGCTCTACCAATCCTTCTTTTGTTCTATGCTTCTTTGTTAATGGGCTCATCTCTACCGGGTAGTCAATAATAAAGGTTGGTTGGGTATAAGTATGCTCACTTGTGGCACCGAATAATTCATCAATCAACTTACCCTTACCAATTGTTGGTGGAACATCTATTTTTAATTGCTTGCACACATCTCTTAGTCCAGCCTCATCCATGCCGCTAATGTCAATGCCTGTATTTTCTTTGATCGCATCCAAGATGCTAATGCGCTTAAATGGTGCTTTAAAGTTGATGGTCTTATCACCCACTTGTAATTCTGTTTTACCGTGTAATGTCAATGCAATTTTTTCAAACAACTGCTCTGTGATTTCCATCATCCATAAATAATCTTTGTAAGCTGTATACCATTCCAAAACTGTAAACTCAGGATTGTGCGTGCGGTCCATCCCTTCGTTACGGAAATTTCTACTAAACTCATAAACCCAATCAAAACCGCCTACAATCAAACGCTTTAAATACAATTCATTTGCAATGCGTAAATAAAAAGGCACATCTAATGCGTTATGATGCGTCACAAATGGTCTGGCTGCAGCGCCACCAGGAATAGATTGTAATACAGGTGTATCCACTTCCAATGCACCACGATCGTTTAAGAATTGGCGGATGGTATTCATTAATATAGTACGCTTAGTGAAAGTCTCTTTCACTTCTGGATTAATAATTAAATCGGCATAGCGTTGACGGTACCTGAACTCTGGATCTGTAACTGCATCAAATACTTGACCCGACTCGTCTCTTTTTACAACAGGTAATGGCTTTAATGATTTTGCCAATAAGGTTAAAGTAGATGCGTGCAATGAGGTCTCACCGGTTTTTGTGGTAAACACATAACCAGTTGCTCCAATGATATCTCCTAGGTCCAATCCATTTTTAGTAATGACATCCCAATAAGTTTTGTCTTCGTCTGGACAGATCTCGTCTCGCTTTACATATAATTGAAAAATGCCTTGATCGTCCTGAATCTTTACAAATAATACTTTCCCCTTGTCATTCACGCTCATGATACGTCCAGCAACACAAACTGAAGCAAATTGCTCCTTGGTCTCTTCTGTGAAATGCGCCTTGATGTCTTGTGATAAATGCGTTACTGGGTACAATGCGGCTGGATAAGCGTCAATCCCTGCGGCTTCTAAAGCGTGTAGCTTTTCTCTTCTAATAATTTCCTGCTCTGATAAATGACTCATTATAATCGGTTGATATTTTATTGGATTACTGCAAAAGTAAAACTTAGCAGTCAATTAGCGAAAGAAGCCTTCCTGAACTTCCGACGCCGTTAAAGAAAGACAATCCCCTGGCTGCATGTCATGAATGGAATACTTGCCCAGTTTGGCCCTAATTAAACGAAGGACCGGAAATCCAACTTGTGCAAACATTTTACGCACCTGACGATTCTTACCTTCAGTGATTTGTATCGCTACCCAGCTAGTTGGAATGCTTTTTCTAAATCGGATAGGAGGATTGCGCTCTGGTACTTCTAAAGTATCAGGGAGGATCTCCAATTTAGCGGTCTTAGTTTGATAGGCTTTGCCATCTACATTAATGGACACCCCTTTGCTCAATTGTGCAATGGCAGCTTCGGTGATGGCACCGTCTACTTGCACCCAATAAGTGCGCTGATGCGCATACAAAGGGTTTAATAATTGTTGGTTGATGCTTTTGTCATTCGTGATTAATAATAAACCTTCACTATCATAATCTAATCTACCCACTGGATACACATCTGTAGGAACATGCAAGATGTCTTTTAAGCACAATTTTCCTTCTGTTGAAGTGAATTGAGAAAGCACTTGAAAAGGTTTGTAGATTAAAAAATAGTCCATGAATTTGTACTTGTTTGAGCGGCTTAAAAAACAAAGTCCCACTGTTGTGGGACCTCGTATATAGATGGGTTAGTAAGTACGGGAATTGAATTCCCTTCACAATATTAAATATACTTTATTCTAATTACAAAAAAATTGTAAACAAATTTTTCGGGGTTATCCACAAATAGCCTTTTGGAAGCGCAATTTTAAAGCAATAAAAATAAATAATTTGTACAATTAAATTTGAATTTATTTTCTGTTATTAAAAAATGAAATCGATGAAACACTTATAAATAAAGGCTTTCATTGAATGGTGTTTTTTAGTTGTACTACTTAAAAAAAATCATAAAGATCAATTTTATCAAAAAATTTACCCTCTAATTAGGAAGTATTTTTGTTAAAAAAAAATTTTATAAAAAAGGCGCATTATCTTTGATTTAGCCCAAAATCACGCATATGAAGCTATCTACACCCGTTTCCGTACAATGGTTATCTGAATATATAAACGCAGAAATCATTGGTAATGATCAAAATTTTATCACTGGATTGAATGAAATTCATCAAGTTGAAACTGGTGATATTGTCTTTGTAGATCATCCAAAATATTATACTACTTGTATCAATAGTGCTGCTACTTGCATTATCATCAATAGCAAGGAGGTGGTATTGCCTGAGGGAAAAACTTTATTGTATTGTGATGCACCATTTGATGCCTATGCGAAGCTTGTTCATCACTTTAAACCATTTAAAACGAGCACAGAATCAATTAGTTCTGACTTAAAAATTGGTGCAAATAGCGTAGTGATGCCCAATGTTTTTATTGGTGCAAATGTGCAAATTGGAGACCATTGTATCATTCATCCTGGGGTCACTATTTTATCAGATACCATTATTGGAGATCATGTCATCATTCAATCGAATACTGTAATTGGATCGGATGCATTTTATTATAACACTAAAAAAAATAGACCTGCTTGGTATGTAAAAATGCCAAGTTGTGGACGTGTCATTATTGAAGATATGGCCGAAATTGGTGCTAGTTGTACCATTGACCGCGGCGTGAGCGGTGATACCATTATTGGTATGGGATCTAAGCTAGACAATATGGTACATATTGGTCATGATACCCAATTAGAGGCCAATTGTTTAATCGCTGCACAAGTAGGAATCGCTGGAGGCGTAAAAATTAAGGCAGGTGTCACGCTTTGGGGACAAGTGGGTGTAAATAAGACCCTAACAATTGGAGAAAATGCGGTAGTGCTTGGTCAATCGGGTGTGGTGAATTCAATTGAAGGCAATAAAACATACCTAGGCTTTCCTGCAGAAGACGCAACTGTGAAACGTAGAGAGTATGTGTGGATTAGAAGAATCCCAGCCCTTTGGAAAAAAATGATGGAAGATTAAGCTAGCTGGTGGATGGATTTCAGCTCCTTAGCGACTCTGATAATCGTGTCCTCTACTTTCCTGTATTTAAAATCGGGAAATGCATTCAAGAATTTTTGATTGTTAAACCTTACATTAGCCTGCGCTGTGGCTGCAGTTTCCTTGGTTAATAACGGGGCTTTACCTGTTATCATTCCTTTAATAGCTTCTAATCTCCAAACAATTCCTGCTAAAAATGGCGTTACTTTTTTATGCGGCAGTCTTTTATTAAAGGCTTTTGCAATCGCATTAAAAATACTTCTATAGCTTAGATTTTCTGCACTCAACACGAACCGTTGTCCCACCACATTACTTTCCATTAAAATTTGCATAGCGTCCACCACATCCAATACATCTACAAAACCACTCATGCCATTCGTATACCAAGGGAACTCGTTGTAAGCCGATTTAAAAATACCAGATGAACCATTGTTCCAATCGCCTGCACCTAAAATGATAACTGGATTCACAATCGCCATAGGCAATCCTTCTTCCATGGCTCTCCATACTTCTAATTCTGCTAAATATTTTGATTGTCCGTAAACACTATTACTTGTTGCAGGTGTCCAATGCATCGACTCATCTATCGCTTCATTTTCTCTTATTCTACCTAATGCAGCAACAGAACTTACGAAAATTAATTTTTTTATTTTTTGTACTAAACATGCATTCACCACATTGGCCGTTCCTTCTACATTGGACTGCAACATTTTTGCTGCTGCTCCTGGCGCAAAAGATACAATTGCAGCACAATGATACACATAGTCCACACCTTCTAATGCTGCTGTTAAACCAATGGGGTCTAAGATGTCGCCTTGTATCCATTCACATTGTTCGGAGCCCGCAAATACAGGCACAGCTTGGCGATACAGCGCGCGGACTTTTTTTCCTTTACTTAATAAAGACTGGATTAAATGGGACCCTACTAAACCGCTTGCACCTGTTACAAAAATCATTCAATTTTATTTTTCCTGTTTTATACCAAAATAATTAACAACTATTCTTTCATCAATCTAGCGATATCCACTTTTAATTGTTCTACTTCTAACGTCTTTAGTCCATCATATATTTTACCACGTACTTTACCCTTTCTGTCCACTAAAGCAAAAAACTGGGTATGGATAAATTGGTCTTCGATTTTAACCACATTGTTTTTTGGATCATCTAATAAATAAGAACCTCTTGCCATTTGGTAGAGACTGTCTTTTCTGCCAGTTAAGAAAATCCATTGAGCTGTGTTCACCTCTAAAGAGTCTGCATAATGTTTTAAGACCGGTACAGAATCTGTTTCGGGATTACAAGTATGAGAAAGAATTTGAAAATCGGGACTGTCTTTATATACTAAATAAATCTCTTTCATATTTTTATTCAACTTAGGACAGATGCCCTTGCAAGTCGTAAAAAAGTATTCTACGACAGTGATTTTGTTTTGTAAGACTTTTTCTGTCACTACTTTCCCATCCTGATTGGTAAACGAAAAGGGTTGCACATAGCTTAAAACGGGCATTTTCACTTTCCAATTATCGTTTCCCTTGAATAAAAAATAATAAAATCCTGTAAGTAGGACTGCGAAAAATACAAGATAAATAATTGATTTCTTTGACATCTGGATTTGCTTTAAATGCGTCACAAAGTTACTATTATTTTCAGGGTATTGACTTAGCTTTGCATTATGTTTAAAAATTGGAATTGGGACGCAATTGGAATTGGCACTTCTTTGGCTTGTGCCATTCACTGTGCTTTATTGCCTTTATTTTTTAGTACCCTTCCTTTATTAGGTATCAATGTATTACACAATCCAAATTTTGAGTTTGGGATGATCCTGCTTTCTTTTGGGATTGGCGCCTATTCTTTATACCATGGTTATAAAAAACACCACCACAGCTTTAAACCGATTGTCTTATTTAGTATTGGGATAGGATTGATGTTCTGTAGAATGGTCTTTAGAGAAGCAGAATTATACTTATTGTTCCCTGCTGCATTTTTTATCATCATTGCGCATATCAACAATCATAATAGTTGCAGAATGCATAACCATGCGCACGAAGATGATTGTGATCATTAGGGCGATCATTTTGCCGTTGATTAGAAGCTATAACTCATGGACCCGTCTTTCTCATCTTTTAGCTGAATGCCCATCTCCGCCAATTGAATCCTGATTTTATCGCTGGTGGCAAAATCCTTATTGGCCTTTGCTTGTTTTCTGATTTCAATCAACAGTTCTACCACTCCATTCAATTGTTGACGATTCGCACCCTTGTCTACTTTTAATCCTAAAATAGATTCTACAAACAATTTTAATTGCGTTTGAACAGTTGCCCATATGGTTCCAGCTACTGCATCTTGTGCTATATGCTTATCCTTTAAAGAATTAATGCTTGGGAGGATTTCAAATAAATTCGCCACCACTTTTGCCGTATTGATGTCGTCGTCCATGAATAGTTCTAATTCATTGATCCAGGTGGTTAGTTGTGTAGCGAGGGTTTCGTCTTTGGAAACAGTTTCCTTTCCAAAGCTTTGTGCTTGCAACCACTCATAACCCTCCATGAATCTGCGCAATGCCTTTTCTGATGCCTGTAATGCTTCATTGCTAAAATCCAAGGTGCCGCGGTACTGACTTTGTAAAATAAAGAACCTTACAGTCATTGGGGTATAAGCTTGTGTAAGTTCAGAATGATTGCCTTCGAATAATTCACTTAGCTTAATCACATTGTTATAACTCTTACCCATCTTTCGGCCATTGATGGTAATCATATTGTTATGCATCCAATAACGTGCAGGCATTTGATGATTGCAAACCGTACTTTGTGCAATCTCACACTCGTGGTGCGGAAATTGTAAATCCATACCGCCGCCATGAATGTCAAATTGTTTACCTAAATACTTTGTAGCCATAGCAGAACATTCAATATGCCAACCCGGAAAGCCTTCTCCCCATGGACTTTGCCAGCGCATGATATGTTCAACAGGTGCTTTTTTCCACAAAGCAAAATCAACTTTATTTTTTTTCTCTTCTTGATTTTCTAAATCTCTTGTGGTATCCAATTGTTCTTCGATATTGCGACCACTTAAAATACCATAAGGTTGATGCTTTTTTGAATAATCATCATTGTATTTTACCACATCAAAATAAATAGAACCATTGGACTCGTAGGCATATCCATCGGCCATGATTTTTTTAATCATTTCTATCTGCTCTACAATATGTCCTGTAGCAGTGGGTTCAATGCTTGGTGGCAAATTATTGAACTGTGTCATAGCCCAGTGGTAAAGATTGGTGTATTTCTGCACCAACTCCATGGGTTCTAATTTTTCTAAAATCGCCTTGGTCGAAATTTTATCTTCCGCAACTTTTCCTTCTTCTTCAAAATGGCCAGCATCTGTAATATTTCTTACATAACGAACTTTATATCCCTTATGTAAGAGATATCGATACACTACGTCAAAAGTAATAAAAGGCCTTGCGTGTCCTAAATGACTTTCACCACTGACCGTTGGACCACAAACATACATGCCCACATAGGGTGCGTTAATTGGTTCAAAAACTTCTTTTTGACGAGTAAGTGAGTTGTATATTTTTAGTGGCATAGTAGAACTCAAAGATAATTTTATTTTACCTAAATGAAAGGCTAATTCTTAATCAATTGAAGGTCCGCCATAATCATGTGATGGTCGCTGAGGTTTTCATCCAAAGAGGTCCATCCCTTCACTTGCCATCTATTATTCGCCATGATATAATCTATTCTTAAGGTAGGTGATAGGTTCATATAAGTGGCTCCAATCCCAAAGCCCTTTTCTAAAAATGTATCCTGCATTTCCCCTTTGATTTGTTTATAGGTATAGGAACCTGGAACATCATTAAAATCTCCAGTGATTACAGTTGGATAAGGACTTTTAGCCAGTTGCACTTGAATGATGGACGCCTGAACTGCACGAATCATAAATGCATTTTTCATTTTACGCATTACCCCATATTTTGCTTTTAATGCTGCTTCATTGGCATCGGCTGCATCATCAATAGCCTCAAAATCATTTTGCTTAAATTTAAAAGAAGCCAAATGCGTGGTGAAGACCCTTATGGTATCATCTCCTTTTAATAAGTCTACGTATATCAAGCTTTCTTGATTGGTAAAGGGTACCCTTTCGGCGTATAGGATTTTATATTTTGAATAAATAATATTACCTGCAAAATAATTGGCTTCATTGATTTGATGGTCTTTCGAAAAAAAGGAATAGGGGTACTTTTGATCAAAATAAGTGGCATGATTAGCAATGTCATTCTTAAGTTCTTTGGTATTATATTCCTGCATACAAATAATATCAGGATCCCATTTTTGAATGGATGCTGCAATATCCTCTGTTCTTAATTTATGCCCAATTGGTTGGGGTGTATTCCCGTTAAATTCTTTCACATTAAAACTAGTAATGCGTAAACTATTGTCTTTCTTTTTTTGTGAGAAGGGGGTGCCTGGATGCCAAGCAAATAAAACCAATATAGTTGGGTAAGCAATACTCAGTGTTGCCACAGAAATCAATGATAGTATGGGTTTTGCTATAAGCCAGATAAATAAAAACAAGAGGTGCAACACCACAATATAAGGTGCAATTAAACTTAGAAATCCGTTGACCCAAATCCACCCAAGAGGCATAACAAATTGTGGATACAGTAGTAATACAACAAGGATAAGATGCAGTGACAATAAAAGTCCTTTACCAAAAATTCTGAAGCGTGATTTTTTTGCCATGAGCGATTTCACTTTTTTATTTGGCCTCTTTTGGCGTCATTAAACCATTGCACTTTTTCACAAGAACGTGCATCCAGTTTCCTAGATCAATTTTCTTTTTTAATAAATACATATACAATACGCCCACCAATCCACCCAGGTTCAATGTAAAAAAGAAGACGGGTGTACCTGTTAAATGTGTAGACACTTGTATGATAAAATACACCGTAAAAATAATCCAAACAGGAATGCCTCCAGTATCATTTAATTTAAGTTGATAGGTTGGATTTAAGCTCAAAGCGGCGGTCGCCAATGCCATAATACTCAATTCTGCACCCATAAAAGAAACACCCGCACCAAGTCCAATAAAGGCAACTGCTCCAAGAATACCACTGTATAAATAAATAGGAAATAGGTGCTTATTGGCTTTTTGGTTTTGTAAAATAGTACCAAAAACAGTTAGCCAAATCATATTGCCACAAAGTGTCCAAAAGTCATCATGTGCCCAATTGTATATAAAAAAGGTCCAAGGTTTTTCAAATGCTTCCTGATAATATGGGGACAACATAAAATGATGTACCACTTCGTCATAAAACTGTGCCATAGGAAAGCCTTCTAAAAAGTAGACCATCCTAGTCATAGCATAGGTCACTGCAATCATTAAATTTGCCGACACAAGTGCCACTAAAGCATTGTTGTCTGCACCAAATATTGGTTTTGATTGTTCTGTAGATTGCATGGGGGTTATATTATGATGATTGTTAGTTCCACCTATTGCTTCGTTCTTTCTTTGACCAAAGATATACCAATACAAATCCTACGATGGCACCACCCACATGCGCCCATCTTGCCACATTGTCTCCAGCCGAATTACGCAAAGCAAAAAATAATTCATATGAAAAATATATAATACCCAGCCACTTAGCCTTAATGGGAAAGAAGAAATAAATATAGATATAGGTATTTGGAAATAAGTAAACAAAGGCCATGATAATGCCAAAGACTGCACCGCTTGCACCCAATGTAGCCGTATTGACGGTCTTGTTATAATACGTTGTCAATAGCTCCATGATTTCTGTACGAATACCAGGTGTAGCAAGGCTTACATTATTATCGGTTAATATTCTTGTTAGCTGAATATGGTGATTTTTTGCATATTCTAAAACAGCCTTATTAAAATCTGGTGAGCCTGATACACTCATTTGACTTAGTTGCATCAATTCTGAAGCCATTGGCACAAACTCGTAAGAAAGAATTAATAAGTGAATGACGGATGCGCCAACCCCGCATAAAATATAAAATAATAAAAATCGCTTTGGACCCCATACATTTTCTAATACGGATCCGAACATCCAAAGTGCAAACATATTGCCTAATATATGTCCAAAGTCACCATGCAAGAACATATGTGTAATCATCTGCCATGGCTTAAACAAGCTGCTTTGCCATGCATGTAATGCAAAATAATCTTCGACTGAAAATGCACTAGTGGGTCCAGCAAATGTATTTTGAGCCAAAAACATTAAAGCATTAATGATGATTAAATTTTTAATGATCGTTGGTAAAATGTCAAATCTTGTGGGCCTAAATTCTCTCATAAATTATGCGTTTAATAAATCTGTTCTTTTTAATTGTACCACATTCTCTATATGCAAAGTGTGTGGAAACATGTCTACAGGCTGTATTTTAGTCACTGTATACTTGGCATGAAGCAATGCTAAGTCTCTTGCCTGTGTCGCTGGATTACAACTTACATATACGATGGTTGGGGCTTCCATCTCTAATAATTTTTGCACTAATTTTTCGTGCATACCTGCTCTTGGCGGATCGGTGATAATCACATCTGGCTTACCATGCGCTTCAAAAAATGCATCATCACAAACCTTGATCACGTCTCCTGCAAAAAATGCAGTCTCTGTTAAGCCATTCAAAGCAGCATTTAATTTTGCATCCTCAATCGCCTCATCGACAAACTCTACACCAATAATTTTTTTAGCCTGTTCACTACAAAAAATACCAATGCTACCAGTGCCACAGTATAAATCATATACAGTTTCTTTTCCCGTCAATTCCGCAAATTCGCGGGTAACTTGATATAAGACTTCCGCTTGTTTTGAATTGGTCTGGAAAAAAGATTTTGGACTTATTTTAAATTCAAATTTTTCTAATTTTTCTGTGATGTACCCATTGCCATAATACACTTGCGGCTCTAGGTCCTGCATACTGTCATTGCGCTTGGTATTGATGGTATACAATAAGGTCGTGATTTGAGGGAACTGTTTTAACAATAAATCCAAAAGCGCTTTTCTTTTTGCTTCGTCCTCATAACCAAGTATTAAATTAATCATCCACTCACCTTTGGTGGAATTTCGAACAAACATATTTCTTAACCAACCTTGATGTTGTTTAATATTATAAAACGGCATCTTGTGATCTAAAGCAAATTGAACCACTGCTTTGCGCATTAAATTCGTAGGCTCTTCTTGTAAATAACAAGTGTCTATTGGAACAATTTTTTCAAAAAATCCTCTAGCATGAAAACCGCCATCACCAGG
This sequence comes from uncultured Bacteroidota bacterium, assembly GCA_903851465.1. Taxonomy (GTDB): domain Bacteria; phylum Bacteroidota; class Bacteroidia; order Chitinophagales; family Chitinophagaceae; genus Sediminibacterium. The sequence goes on along the minus strand of CAINOI010000032.1, from coordinate 34,316 downwards.
GCTTTTGACTGGTTCTTCACCAGATGCTTTCAGGGCCCTAAATGCTTCAAATGACATATAGATTTCGGTGGCAAAAGTATATTCCACTTTATTGCGATAGCCCTCTGTTTGCTTGGCGCCCAAGATTGCAGGAATGGGTGGTAAAGGAATCTTAGCAATCCTTGTTAAATTATCTACTACTTGTTGTTGCTTATAAATTAACTGCTGTGCATAAGGTAACATCTGCCATTGACATCCACCGCATACACCAAAATGACTACAGAATGGTTGCACCCTGTTTTCGGAATAGCTATGAAATTTTTTGGCAAAGCCTTCTGCCCAATCGGTTTTGTTTTTTTGTAGTTGAATATCCACTACATCCCCAGGGACTGCACCTTCAACGAAAATGACTTTTCCATCCACCCTTGCTAAGGACTTGCCTTCTGCTGCATAATCCTCAATAAGGACCTTTTCTAAAATGATTACTGGTTTTGACTTTCTCACGGTAACAAAGGTACAATCCAGCTACTAGAATCTACCATTCCGTCCATTTAAATTAAACCTAAATCTGTTATTTATTTTTTACTTTTATGTTCTTAATTTGTCCTTTAACCCTTTTTTATGTTTCAGAAAATTATTGCTTTATCCGGTTTTAGTTTAGTCATTTTGTTTTCAACCCCTTTGGGTGCTCAGGCTGTAAAAAAACAAGCTACATCAAATACAAAGCCTGTTGGGCACAATATTGAAATTACCCTAAAGCCTTACAAAAACACCAAGATCTATTTGGGGACCAACTATGGTCAAAATCGAGTATTTGCGGATTCTACTATATTAAATGAAGCAAGCCTTGGTTATTTTAAAGGCAAGGAGCAACTAACACCGGGCATCTATTTTATTGTTTCTCCTAAGTATCGTATTCTATTTGAGTTTTTGGTAGATGAGGGGCAACAATTTAAAATCATTGCGGACACATTGAATCTTGGAGACCAAAAAATAATTGGTTCAAAAGACAACGATATTTTTAGTGCTTATTCCAAACAAATGAACCAGCTTGGCGCACAAAGAAGCCAGTTGGAGCAAGCTTATAATACTGCTACAAGCATAAGCGATTCTTTAAAATACTTACAAGCATTAAAAAAAATTGATACTAGCTTTAAACAAGAACGACAAAAAATTATCACCAATGCACCAAAGTCTTTGATGCGTTTTTTCTTAGACGTATTACAAAGACCAGATGCACCAGCTATCCCAATCGTCAAGGGAAAAGCGGATTCTACCTATCCATTTTATTATGTCAAAAATCATTTTTGGGACAATGTGGTGTTCAATGATAATCGTTTAATTAGAACCCCATTTTTTGAATCTAAGCTAGATGAATATTTTAAAAATTATGTGTCTCGTGAGCCTGATTCTATTATCGAAGAAGTGCAATACATGTTGACGGTCGCAAAAACTGGAAAAGAAATTTATCCTTTTTTACTTTTTAAGTTTACTAATAAATACATCAGTCCAGAATTTATGGGTCAGGATAAAGTGTTTCTACATTTATTTCAAAACTTTTTTAGTAAGGGAGATACGGTATTGTTAAACAATGAATCTAAAAAAGCAATCACCGAACGGGCCTATAGTATTATGGCCAACTTAATTGGCAATCCCGCTCCAGCATTGGATTTGAATACAATAGATAATAAATTATTTTCACTCTATAATAGCCCCGCTAAATTTACATTTATCGCATTCTGGGATCCAACTTGTGGTCACTGTAAAGAAGAAATGCCAAGGGTAGATTCTTTTTATACAAATAACTGGAAGCAATTAGGTGTGCAAGTGATTGGCGTAAATACCAATGCAAAAGAATTAGCTGCTTGGAAACAATTTATTACTGAGCAACATTTTGATGCTGGATGGGCGCATATTTATCAAACCGAAGCTGCCCTAAATGCAGAAATAAAAGCAGGAAAAGCAAGCACCATCAGACAGCTGTATGATGTATTTAAAACACCAACTTTTTATTTACTAGATAAAGACAAAAAAATAATTGCTAAGAACTTAACGGTCGATCAGTTTCATGATTTCTTGCAAGCGCAACAAAAAAAATAAGTTAAAACACAGCCGAAACAACGTCTCTTATCACTTTAGGTTTTCCTAAAGTATAGTAGTGTAACACAGGTACACCTGCTGCTTTTAATTCTTTGCTTTGCTGGATCAACCACTCTGTGCCCACTTGCTCACACTCCGCGTCTGTCTTGCATTTGTTGATGGCGTTAGACAAATCTGTTGGGATATCTACATGGAATATTCTTGGTAAAATGGTCAATTGTTTTTTATTCGTAATAGGCTTCAATCCTGGAATGATTGGCACCATAATACCCATATCGCGACAGGCTTGCACATACTCCAAAAACTTTTGGTTATTGAAAAACATTTGGGTCATGATATAGTCTGCACCTGCATCCACCTTCTCTTTAGTTTTAATTAAATCGATTTCAAAATTGGGAGATTCAAAATGTTTTTCTGGATAGCCGGCCACACCCATACAAAAATCCGTCTTGCCGCCATTTAAAATATCTTCGTCTAAATAAATACCCTGGTTCAATTGTCCTACCTGCTTTAATAAATCAATCGCATATTTATTTCCACCTGGCTCTGGCTCAAAGCTAGACTCGTTCTTAGCAGCATCTCCTCTTAAAATTAAAGCATTGTCAATGCCTAAAAATTGCAAATCAATCAAGGCATCTTCTGTTTCACGCTTGGTAAAACCACCACAAATAATGTGCGGCACTGCGTCGATATTGTAATGGTTCATAATCGCAGCACAAATACCCACTGTACCTGGTCGCTTGCGCACATCTACTTTTTCAAAAGTGCCGTCTGTTTTTTTCTTAAACATGGTTTCACTTCTATGGTAAGTCACATTGATCCATGAAGGCTTAAACTCCATTAAGGGATCTAAATGGTCATAGATAGAGGTAATTGTTTTACCCTTTAACGGTGGCAGGATCTCAAAGGAGACCAAAGTGTCTTTTGCTTTTGCTAAATGTGCTGTTACGTGCATAGACAGCAAAAATAGTTAATATTATTTGACTAGGTTCAAATAGGCTTTTTTACCCTTATTTTTGTATTAAACATTCAACGTGATATTAACGATACATACCGATAAGCTGATTAAACAGTACAAAGGCCGTAAGGTGGTGGACGAGGTAAGTGTATCTGTGAAGCAAGGAGAAATTGTTGGGTTATTAGGGCCCAACGGTGCCGGCAAAACAACCACTTTTTATATGGTCGTTGGCTTGATTGCTCCAGACCAGGGCCGTGTGTTTTTAAATGAAGAGGATATCACGCATCTACCCATGTATAAGCGCGCTCAAATGGGGCTTGGTTATTTGCCACAAGAAGCAAGTGTGTTTAGAAAGTTATCTGTAGCAGATAATATCATGGCCATTTTAGAAATGACAAAATTGACGAAGGGCGAGCGTTTGCATAAAATGGAAACCCTTTTAGACGAATTTAATTTACAAAAAGTAAGAAATAATAACGGTGATAGTTTAAGTGGTGGAGAAAGAAGAAGAACAGAGATTGCAAGAGCATTAGCGGTAGATCCTAAATTTATTTTATTGGATGAACCCTTTGCTGGCGTGGATCCTATCGCAGTAGAAGATATACAGTCTGTTGTAGCTAGATTAAAATTAAAAGACATTGGTATTTTAATTACCGATCACAATGTGAATGAAACTTTGTCCATTTGTGATCGCGCCTATCTATTGATTGAGGGGAAAATATTTAAGCACGGAACTGCCGAAGAATTAGCAGAGGATGAACATGTAAGACGATTATACCTTGGTACCAACTTTGAGCTAAAGCGCAAGGATTGGATTATCGAAATGGGACAAAAATAGCCTATGAAGATTTTTAGCCCAGCATTATCAAGATTGGCAAGATTGCGCTATTGGCGGATCGAGCATTGGGTAAAAGATCCGGTAGCAGCGCAACGTGAAGTATTGCAGGACCTCATCACCCATGGTCAATATACACAGATAGGAAGAAAGTACCAGTTTAGTAGCGTTTTCAATATTAGAAAGTTCAAAGAAGTTGTTCCAATTCAAGCGTACGAAGACCTAAAGCCATATATAGACGAGGTCATGCAGGGCGAGGCCGATGTGTTATGGAACACCCCAATCGAATGGTTCGCAAAAAGTAGCGGCACCACAAGCGACAAGAGTAAGTTTATTCCGCTGAGTAAAGAAAGTATCGAAGACAACCATTTTCAGGGTTCAAAAGATGTACTTAGCATTTACTATAACGGCTTTCCAAACAGTGATCTTTTAACGGGCAAGATGCTTGTCATTGGAGGAAGCCATCAAGTGCATCCAATAAAAGAAGACATTCAATATGGTGACCTAAGTGCCGTCTTATTGCAGAACGCACCTATCTGGTCTGGCTTAGTGAGGGTGCCTGAACTATCCATTGCATTGATGGACGAGTGGGAATCTAAAATCGAAATGCTTGCACAAAGTACCATCCAAGAACCTGTGACCTCTATTGCCGGAGTGCCTACTTGGACCTTGGTCTTGTTAAAAAGAATTTTAGCAATCACTGGCAAAAAAACGATTAAAGAAGTTTGGCCTGATTTTGAATTGTACATACATGGTGGTGTTTCGTTTACACCCTATCAATCAGAATTCAAAAAAATCATTGGTGGAGATTGTAATTATCTAGAGATCTACAATGCGAGTGAAGGATTTTTTGCTGCACAAGATCGTTTGAATGAAGAAGGTATGTTACTCTTTTTAGACCATGGCATTTTTTATGAATTCATGCCGGTAGAAGACTATGGGAAAGAAAATCCAGTGACCATTGGATTAGACAAAGTTGAATTAGGAAAAAATTATGCAATTGTCATTAGCACCAATGGCGGACTCTGGCGATATCTTGTAGGGGACACCATTCAATTTGTGACACTCAACCCTTTTAGAATTAAAGTGAGTGGAAGATTAAAACAATATATCAATGCTTTTGGAGAAGAATTGATTGCAGACAATAGTGATAAGGCGATTAGTGTAACCTGTGCAACTTTAAATGTGGTGATGAAAGAGTATACTGCAGCACCTATCTATATGTCGGAAAACGGCGCTGGCGCGCACGAGTGGATGATTGAGTTTGAAAATCCTCCAACAGATATGCATGCCTTTACGGTTGAGCTAGATAAAAATTTACAATCGGTGAATAGTGACTATGAGGCTAAAAGGTATAAAGATATTGCACTAGGATTGCCACACATTACTGCAGTCAAGAAAGATTGCTTTCATGAATGGTTAAAAAGAAAAGGCAAATTAGGTGGACAACATAAAATACCTAGACTTTCCAATGAGCGTAAATTTTTAGAGGAATTGAAATTGATTCATCAGGAAGGTTCATAAAAAGGATAATCCTATTATATTTGTGCATATTAGTATTATATGAATGCATACTTATTGGTTTAATAAAAATAAAAAGTAATGAAATTATTAGCAGGAAAAGTAGCCATAGTAACAGGTGCAGCAAGAGGTATTGGTGCAGCGATCGCTTTAAAATTGGCAGAGCAAGGTGCGCATATCGCATTCACTTATGTGAGTGATAGTAGTGCTGACAAGGCGAACCAACTAGTTGCTGAAATAGAAAAATTAGGTGTTAAAGCAAAAGCATACCAAGCCAATGCAGGTGATTTTGCAGCATGTGAAACATTTGTAAATGATGTAGTAACTACATTTGGTACGGTAGATATTTGTGTCAACAATGCAGGTATCTCTAAAGACAATTTGTTATTGCGTATGACAGCAGAACAATGGGACGATGTGATGGAAACGAATTTAAAGAGCGTCTTTAATATGACCAAGCAAGTGATTCGTCCAATGATGAAAGCACGCAGTGGTAGCATTATCAATATGAGTTCTATTATTGGCATTAGAGGCAATGCAGGCCAAAGCAGTTATGCAGCTAGCAAAGCGGGTATCATTGGATTTACCAAATCGATAGCAGCAGAAGTTGGTAGTCGAAATATTCGTTGTAATGCCATTGCACCAGGATTTATTGAAACCGACATGACACATTATTTAAATGAAGGCGAAGCTGGAAAAGCATTTTTAGATAAGATTCCTTTGGGTCGTTTTGGCAAGGCAGACGAAATTGCCAACACCACTTTATTTTTAGCAAGTGATATGAGCAGTTATATAACTGGTCAAGTGATTAGCGCCTGCGGCGGATTGAACATCTAAAAAAAAATATTTGAAACAAAAAAGGATCAACAATGGTTGATCCTTTTTTTATAAACTAAGTTTAAACTAATTGATTCTTGTTTCAATCTCTGCTTTTAAATCTGCATAGATAGACTCTACCGTACCCTCGCCTTTCACAGAAACCACTTTATTAAATTGTGCGTAGTAAGTTGCCACAGCGGTGGTCTTGTCATTGTATTCTTGGATTCTAGCGCGGATGATGCTTTCGTTGGTATCATCCGATCTGCCAGATGTCAAGCCTCTTCCTAATAATCTTTTCACCAACTCCTCTTCACTTACTTCCAATGCAAGTACGACGTTAATTTCGTTTGATTTATTTTTCAACAAAGCATCTAGAGCAATACATTGCGCGGTTGTTCTAGGAAAACCGTCAAACAAAAATCCTTTTGCTTCGGGATGCGCATTCATAAAATTATCTACCATGCCTATCACCACCTCGTCTGGCACCAATTGTCCTTGGTCCATCATTCTCTTGGCTTCTAATCCCAATGTGGTTTGACCTGCAATCTCGCTACGTAATAAATTACCTGTAGACAAATGCTGTAAGCCATAGGCAGCGATGATATTTTCACTTTGTGTGCCTTTACCGCTTCCTGGAGGACCAAATAAGATTAAATTGAACATGGGATTGTGTTGATAGGGTACAAAGATAACAAACTCGAGTAAATTTTTTTAACCTTAGTTTATAAATTAGGCAACAAATTAACTGAATACTTGTTAGTATTTTTATACAGAAATCCATACTATGTACAAATTACTTTGTTTTTGCCTTTTGATCAGCCAAACCGCTTGCGGCCAGGCCACTATCAAACAATCCAATAAATCGAATACCATGCCTACAAAAGAAAATACCTATTATTCTAAAACGAGTAAGGAAGCCGTTATTGTGCCGGATAGCGTTTGGAAACAGATCTTAAGTCCTGAGGTCTATGCTGTTGCAAGGGAAAAGGGCACCGAAAGACCTTTTACGAGTGCATTTGAAACCTCTAAAGCTATTGGGACTTATCATTGTAAAGCATGTGGCAATCCACTGTTTAAAAGCGATACCAAATTTGATAGTGGTTGTGGCTGGCCTAGTTTTTATGAGCCTGTTGCAAAGCAATCCATTATTTATACGGCCGATAATACCCATGGAATGAAAAGAACCGAAGTGCAATGCGGTAAATGCAAAGCACATTTAGGTCATGTGTTTGAAGACGGTCCGCCTCCAACAGGATTGCGTTATTGTATCAATGGCGTGATCCTAGATTTTGATGCAAAATAATACATTGCATACGCAGTTATAAAGAGCCCTACAAAAGATAAAATCATCACACTCTGTGCAAAAAAGGTGGTCCATTCTATCTCTAAAGTCATGCCTTCTTTTACCAACATGACAGTTACGCTACCTACATAGCCAATTGAATCTGCTAAATAGATAAAGAACCCTGCATTTCCTTTAATAGAATAAGCAGCAATTAAGCGATCAAAATAAATAGAGTTAAACGGAATATACACCAGGTATAAACCTAAGCCCACTAAGAGCATCCACCAAAATGGATCCAATAATTTTTGTGTAAAAAAATAAGTAGATATCCCAGCAACTACAAAACCAATTAAAATAAATACATGCGCGATCATGAATGCTTTAAAACTATTTTTGACTGCCACAACTGCGCCAATTAAAATTAAAATTAAAATAGTGATAGGTATTTCTGTTTCAGAAAAAGTAGAAGGTTTTGCTGTATAGCCCATTTCCTTCCACATGTCTGCAGAAAAATTATCTCGAATATCTCTAAAAATAGTGGCAAATAAATAGATGGCAATAAAAGCAATGACCCCTGGTAAATATTGTTTTAAAATTAATTTTCGGTCTGCTCCAGTCATTGGAATTCTTTTTGCCCTCAACGCTTCATCTTCCTTTGATGGCGCTGGAACTTGCTCTAATCCCCATACGCATAATACCAATGGCAATGCAAAAACCAGCCCTGTACAAAAGGGTACCCAAGTTTCAGTGATATGAAAATGTAGCATCAACCAAGCACCTACAGACTTCACCCATCCTGCAGAAAAAATAAAACTTACCGCGAGTGCAGCGCCAATGAAATCGGTACTACGCCTACCTTCTACATAAGAGAAAACAACACCCCATAACATGCCCAGCGGAAAACCGTTGATGAATAAGAATAAGATACTATAAGGCGCTGGCACAATAGCAAATAATAACCATGCTGCCCATGCAATACCCGTTAGTAAAAAAATAATTTTATACCTGTTCTTTTTTTCTAGTCCAGAGATGAATTTAATGCCATAAAACTTAGCCATCAAATACCGCAGCATTTGACTAATCACCATGGCAGTTTTAAATGCAATAGGACCAAAAGTCATGCCTTCAAAAGTGCAAACTGTAAATGATTTTCTAAATCCAAATATGAAAACATAAGTTCCAAAGGAAACCAACGCAGCATAGAGCGCTACTGATTTTTCTTTTGTGATAAATGACATGCCTTATTCTTTTAATGAAAACAATTTTTGGAATCGTCCTCTTAAAGATAGGCTAATTCAACTAATTTTTATGGTAAGCAAAGACAAAGGGCTTCTCGGGATTGTCTTTTAAGATGCGCTTTACTAAATGTGGCTTTTGAATGATTTTTCTTTTATTTAAATCAATCACTTCGATGTTCTGATAAAACTGTTCTACTTGTTCAATTTGAAACAACATGGTATGTATTTCCAATAATAATAGCAATTGCTTTTGCTTTTTTAAAACATCATTATTTGCTAGATATATATGGCTTCTTAACATGGATACAAAACTACAATTTTTTACAAGTATATTTGAATAAGATTTAATGATTCATGCAACAAAAATCGGTACTCATCGCACCCTTAGATTGGGGACTTGGTCATGCAACAAGATGTATCCCAGTAATTACAGGGTTGCTTGAACTTGGCTATCAGGTAACCATTGCGACAGAAGGAGCCCACGAAATTATTTTAAGGGAAGCCTTTCCCAATTTGACTTTCCTTAGATTAAAAGGATACCATATTCGTTATTCAAAAAATGCAGCAGGCTTTACTTTGAAAATGATTGTGCAGATTCCTCGTATTTTGTACAACATCTTTAGAGAATTTTGGTGGCTACATAAAACAAATCGGCACCAACAGTTTGACTTGATCATTTCTGATAACCGACTAGGTTTTTTTCACCTTAAAACGCCCTCTGTATTTATAACGCATCAGCTGAACCTGCAGACGCCTTTTAAATGGTCAACTAGGTTGATGCAGTGGATGCAGTATAGTTGGTTTAAACTTTTTTTTAACATGGTATGGGTGCCCGATATGGAAGGCGACCAAAATCTTTCTGGCATTTTAGGCAATCCGATGTTGAAACCAGCCGTGCCTATTTGGTATATGAATTGTTTGTCTAGGCTACATACCTACGCTAGCAAAGAGTCGAACGAAGTGCAACCAGCCTATTTATTTTTAGGCATTGTATCTGGTCCTGAGCCCCAAAGAAGCCTATTTCAAGAAATCTTGTGGACAGAAGGCAATGAATTCCATCAGCCTTTTAAGCTCATCGCTGGCACTGCTAGTCAGCCCGATAACCATGCTATTTCTGAATTTGGATCCATCATTCCGCACCTAGGCGGACCTGATTTGGTCAAAGCGATTGAAAACGCAAAGTATATTATTAGTCGTGGGGGTTATACAAGTTTGATGGAACTGATTCCTTTCAATAAGCCGCTGATATTAGTGCCCACACCTGGGCAAACAGAACAAATTTACTTAGCCAAAAGATGGCAAGAAAAAGGTTGGGCGATTGCATATCATCAAACTGAATTTCATCTTGAAACAGCCTTAAAAGAAGCAGCCAATTTCAATTACCAACCTATCCCTTTTAAAAGCTTTACGAAAGAAGCATTGGAAGCAACACTAAAGCAAGTAAATTTGTAGCATGGCTGTACAAAAAACAGGAGCAGGGGTTTTTGACAATTTATCCAACTATTTAATCATTGATGTTAGAAGTCCTGGAGAGTATGTACATGCTCATATTCCTACTGCTTTTTCACTCCCACTTTTTAGCGATGAAGAACGTGCACAAATTGGCACCACCTATAAACAAAAAAGTAGAGCTGCTGCAATAAAATTAGGGCTTCCTTTTTTTGGCACCAAGATGCAAGACATGATTGAGCAAGTGGAAGGTTGGGTTAATGCGTACGAAAAAACAAATGACAAGAAGCCAACAATTTTAGTTCACTGTTGGAGAGGCGGTATGCGAAGTGCTGCAGTTGCTTGGTTATTAGATTTATATGGTTTTCAAACGGAACAACTTACAGGAGGCTACAAGGCTTACCGGAATTGGGTTTTAGCGCAGTTCGAAAAAAATTATTCAATGAAAGTATTGGGTGGATATACCGGATCAGGAAAAACAGAAATACTTTTACAACTACAAAAAAGTAAAATCCCTGTCATTGATTTAGAAGGGTTGGCCAATCATAAAGGATCTGCATTTGGTGCACTAGGACAAAATGAACAAGCAACTCAAGAGCAATTTGAAAATAATTTAGCGGACGCTTTATTGAATACGAGTTTACAACATCCCTATTTTTGGATAGAAGACGAAAGTCAAAGAATAGGCACAAATATGTTGCCAATCACTTTTTTTAAAACCTTACGAAACAGTATTTGCTATTTTATTGATATTCCCTTTGAATCTCGTTTGCAATTTATCGTTCAAGCTTATGGCAAGTTTGCAGTCGCTGATTTAATTGCAGCAACTTTGAGAATTCAAAAACGTTTGGGGGGATTAGAGACAAAAACAGTGGTGAATTTATTGGTTGAAAACAATATCGAAGGGGCTTTTTCTATTTTATTGAAATATTATGATAAGGTCTATTTAAAAAATCTCGAAACTGCAGCTATTCCAAAGTTGAAAACAGATAAGTTAGTAGCTTTAGAGGTCAATCCAATTCATAACGCAGGCCTAATCATGCATCTTTAATTCTATTTTATGTTACAGCAATTTTTAGCTTGGTGGTTTTTTACGGTGAGGGGCTGGAGAACAGAAGGTCATTTTCCTTATGCTTTAAAGCAATCTGTGATTATTGCGGGACCACACACCCACAGTGTGGATTTTTTTCTTGGTTTGGCGGTACGCAAAAAAATGCATTTTGAATTTGTGCAGTTTTTAGGTAAAAAAGAGCTTTTTAACCCCATTACTGGGTGGTTTTTTCGACTTTTAGGGGGTCATCCGGTGGATCGACGCAAAAAGAACAATATGGTAGAACAGGTAGTGGCCTTATACCGCAAAAATGAACGTTTTCATATTGCACTTTCCCCGGAAGGCACGAGAACTAAAGTCCTTAAATTTCGAACCGGCTTTTACCATATCGCTAAAAACGCTGGAGTACCCATTTTGATGGTGGGCTTTGATTTTGGCAAAAGACGCGTAGTGTTTGCCGAACCTTTCTATACCAGCAATAACGAATCTGCCGATTTGCGCTCCATCGTCAATTTTTATAAACAATTTGAGGGCTATGTTCCCGAATATGGCATCACAGACGATATTGTTTGTTAAAATGAAGTGATTTTTCATTTTTGTTTTATTCCTATGCCGTAGTTTCCTATTTTTGTCACAGCAATAACTTGATTATTCATTTATAAAAACAGACTTAACATGAAAAGTAAAATTTTTTTAGCGCTGGCTCTTATAAGCTTAGGTGCTTTCTCTTGCGTTAGCCCTAAAAAATTACAAGAGGCAGAAACTAAATATGGTGAATTGAATGGCGCATACGCTGATCTTCAAACCAAATACCGTGATGCTCAAGACGCAACTTCAAAAGCTAAAAATGAGGTAGATAAAACTGCTGCTGAAAGAAAAGCTTTAGAAAATCAAGTTGCTGATTTAAATAAGCAAATCGACTTTTTAAAAGAAAACAACAATGTAGTTTTAAGTCAATTGAAGGACATGTCTGTTGTAACAGGTGCACAAGCAGAAAGTATCAAGAAGTCTTTAGATAATATTGGATCGAAAGACCTTTATATTCAAGGCTTACAAAGCTCTATGGCACGCAAGGATTCTATCAACATGAATTTGGTGATGAACTTGAAAGGTGTATTAGGCGACTTAAATGACGAAGATGTAAATGTGAAAGTAGACAAAGGCGTAGTATACGTTGATATTTCTGATAAATTATTATTCAAAAGCGGAAGCTTTAATATTACAGACAAAGCTAAATCTGTATTAGGCAAAGTAGCTAAAGTATTAGCAGCACAGCCATCTATCGAATTTATGGTGGAAGGACATACAGATTCTAAGCAATTATTAGACAATGGTTCTGTATTAGAAGACAACTGGGATTTATCTGTAAAGCGTGCAACCACAGTGGTGCGTATTTTACAAGACACTTATGGTTTAGATCCTAAGCGTATGACAGCAGCTGGTAGAGGTGAATATGCGCCAGTGGTAGGTAATGACAATGCTGAAAACAGAGCTAAAAACAGAAGAACAAGAATTGTAATCTTACCTCAATTAGATCAATTCTTTAAATTATTAGAGAACAAGTAGTCTTTAAAACAATTTTTCTCTTTTGAAAGATTGATTTAACTTTCTATCAAGATTTTACAGGGCACCCTTCAACAGGTGCCCTTTTTTTGTGTCCTTGTTTTTAAAAGTGCTTTTATCCTTTTTAGTTTTCCACTTGCTTTATAATTGCATCAAGTAAACGTATCTTCGCAGGATGCAACAAGCGTATTTAAACGGATTAAATGAACAACAAAGAGAGGCCGTGCTTCACCTTAAAGGGCCTTTGATGATTATTGCCGGAGCGGGAAGTGGTAAAACAAAAGTATTGACCTCTCGTATTGCGCACTTAATGCATAGTGGGGTGGACTCCTTTAATATCTTGGCGCTTACTTTTACCAATAAGGCCGCTGCCGAAATGAAAGAAAGGGTCGAAAAAGCACTTGGCAACACTGAAGCTCGTAACTTATACATTGGCACTTTCCACAGCGTATTTGCGCGTATTTTAAGAGCAGAAGCTGCTAAGTTGGGCTATCCTCAAAGCTTTACAATCTATGATACCGACGATTCTAGATCCGTTTTAAAGCAGGTAATCAATGATATGGGTTTAGATGATAAATTATACAAACCCAATATTGTACACAATCGTATCTCGTCTGCCAAAAACGCTTTAGTGGGTCCTAGTGAATATGCGATGGACAATTTTTTGAAGCAAGAAGATGCTAGATCCAATCGTCCTCAAATTGCGGAAATTTATGCAAGTTATGTCGCTCGTTGTTTTAAAAGCGGGGCAATGGATTTTGATGACTTACTTTTTAAAATGCATGAACTCTTGCGTGACTTTCCAGAAGTGCTTCACAAGTATCAACATAAGTTCAAATATATTTTAATTGATGAGTACCAGGATACCAATCCGGTACAGTATCAAATTGCTAAACTACTTGCAGCTGTTCATGAAAATCTTTGTGTGGTTGGTGATGACGCACAAAGTATTTATAGTTTTCGTGGTGCCACCATCGAAAACATTTTACAGTTTCAGAAAGACTATGACGATGTTAAGTTGGTCAAGCTAGAACAAAATTATAGAAGTAGTAAGTCGATCATCGAAGTCGCTAACTATGTAATCAAAAATAATAAAGGTCAAATTCCAAAAGAACTTTGGACCGACAACGATGAGGGCGATAAAATTAAGTTGGTTCGTACGATGACGGACAATGATGAAGGAAAATTTGTTGCAGATAGTATCCAAGAAAATAAATTAAGAAATCATTTTTACAATAAAGATTTTGCTATTTTATATAGGACCAATGCCCAGTCAAGGTCTTTTGAGGAAAGCTTAAGAAGAACAGGGATTGCTTATAAGATCTATGGTGGACTTAGCTTCTATCAAAGAAAGGAAGTCAAAGATTTTATTGCTTACTTACGCGTCATTGCCAATACAAAAGACGAGGAAGGCTTAAAAAGAATTATCAATTATCCTGTTAGGGGGATTGGTAAAACAACAGTGGAAAAATGTTTAGTCATTGCAAGTGAACAAAATATTACTTTTTTTGAAGTGCTAGAAAAGGCAAAAGGATTTGGTTTTAAAGCAGGCACACTCAATTCAATAGAAGAGTTTGTCACGATGGTGAAATATTTTCAAAATCTCTTAACTAAAAATAACGCCTACGATGTAGCAGTGCAGGTGGGCAAAAGCACCAATATCATTAAAGAGCTTTTCAACGACAAGTCTACCGAAGGTTTAGCGCGTTATGAAAACGTACAAGAATTATTGAACTCTATTAAAGAGTGGACAGAAAGTCCTAGCAATGATGACGGTGAACTAGGTGATAAAAGTTTAGGCTCTTATTTGCAACAGATTACGCTGATTACAGATGCAGACAACGACACGGGCAACGAAGACACTGTAAAATTAATGACCGTTCACGCCGCAAAAGGATTGGAATTTGATTGTGTTTTTGTGGTAGGATTGGAAGAAACATTATTTCCAAGTGGCATGAGCGTCAATACAAGAGAGGAATTAGAAGAAGAAAGGAGATTGTTTTATGTTGCTGTTACTCGTGCGAAAAAACATTTATGGTTGAGCTATGCCAACTCGAGGTATCGCTTTGGCCAACTGGTACAAAATGACCCTAGTAGGTTCATTGAGGAAATGCCAGAAGAAAAACTAGATAAATCGAGTGCGGGTGGTGGTGCAAGAAACCAATCAAGTGGATGGGGTAGCGCCTACGATAGAATGCATGGCGGCAACAAGGCGGGTTATAACAAGCCAAGTACTGGAAGCAGCGTCGCCAGTAGTAAGCCTAGCTATTTACCAGTCACACCTCCAAGTACCCTTAATAAAAACCACATTCCTTCGGCCAATTTTACCGCTGCCGACCCAACTGCACTAGAAGAGGGCATGAAAGTAGAGCATCAAAAATTTGGTTTTGGGATCATTAAAACCATTGAGGGCTCGGCACATAACCCTATAGCCAATATCCTTTTTGATTTGAATGGCGAGAAGAAGATCATGTTGAACTATGCTAAACTAAGCATCATCCCTAGTTAAAATAGTTGAGCGTTTCTGTCTAACATTTGTAATCGAGCTATAAATTGTTTTTCGATATCGGAAAAATAACGCTTTTATGCCCCTTCTTGGGCTAGCAAGCCATTCATTTTGATTATTTTTGCTCTGGACTGATTAAAAAAGCAATTATGATTACAACAGGCAATACCATCGTGAGCATTTATACAGAAATGACGCCAAACCCAGAAACCATGAAGTTTGTGGCGAACAAACTACTGTATCCAGGAAAAAGTTTAGATGTCGCAGAAGAAGCTTTGGCTACTGCTTCTCCGTTGGCGAAAGAATTGTTTAGCTTTCCTTTTATAAAAAGTGTTTTTATCGCTAGCAATTTTGTGACCCTTACAAAAACAAATGATACAGAAGATTGGCAGGATGTGATTCCTACCATCAAAACATTTTTGAAAGAATATTTAGAAGCAGGTGGTGTGGTTGTGAACGAAGATGAAGTTGCTAAGATGAAACAAGAAGCAACCAATGTCGTTTCTGCCGATGACGATGATGTTGTTAAGCGCGTGAAAGAATTATTAGAAAACTATGTAAAGCCAGCGGTTGAAATGGATGGCGGTGCAATTCAGTTTAAAAGTTATAAGGAAGGTATCGTCAACTTAATGTTACAAGGCTCTTGTAGCGGTTGCCCATCCAGCATGGTCACTCTTAAAGCAGGTATCGAAGGCATGATGAAGCGCATGATTCCTGAAGTGAAAGAAGTGGTCGCTGAGGCAGAATAGTTTAATTTTATTAAGCAGGGTTTCTAAACTATTTAAAATAGTTTTTAACTATTTTGTCATAAAAGAAAACGTCATCCTGCGGCATCCACATTATAAATATATTTTCTTTATCCATGGCAGGATAATTATACATTGACTTGTATCTAGTGGGTAAAGTGCCAGTTATTTTTTTCACAAAACTTAATGCTGTTAAAAAAGTACCATGCCAAGATGGATGGGAATCATCACTCATGTACAATTGCACCGTAGGTTTTTGTGCTTTAGCTTCCGCCCAAATGGATCCGACAGGAACTAGTACCGATTGTGTTTGAAGGGCTAATGATTCATATGTCTTATTAATCGCAGACTGAGTTTGCGGCGTAGATTCTCTTGACCAGGTATTGTAGATATAAGGGGTTGCGTTTTTAGATTTAATTAAATCGCAGAGTAATTTACCAATCATTAAAACACTATCTGCATGTTCCAATGGCCACATGCTATTATCTTGAATAACAACGATATCAAATTTTTCTTCTTCTAAAATTGCTCTAGTTCTTATGCCCTTTCTGCTGTTCCAATGATCTCCTAGTGTAGCACCGCCAAAGACAGACTGCTTACAAATAAGCTTGGTGTTCAAGCTATCCGATATCAATGAAACCATCTGCGGTAGATTATTAAAAAAGATATAACTATTTCCAACAAACAATACGCGTACAGTATCTCTATTCGTATTTGCATTCACGTTTTTTAATACAAACACGAATAAAAACATTAATACTATTTTTTTAAAAGTATAGAAAAAACGATTTTTCATAAGGCTTCTTTTGGTCTATTAAGTAAAAAATTAGGTGTCCTATTAAAGTTTATTATAAAGCGCTCTCAATTTTTCACGCGTCATAATACTTTCCCAATTAGGGCCTAAAGCATTTTCCCATAAAGGTTTCATGCCTATAGAAACATTGATCATTGCGTCAAATTGTTCCTCTGATAAATTAGCACAGATCCCTACTGGAATATCGATATTGTTTTTAGCGACCATATGCTTGAATTCTTTTACACCAGCTGGATAATATTCCTCAAGGTGATTCATGACTATACAGTTTCCGATACCATGTTTTGTTCCTAATAAATAGCTTAAGCCATAACTTACTGCATGCGCCACACCCACTTGGCTATAAGCAATACTCATACCACCTGCATAAGAAGCCATCATCAATTGATCATCGCATTCGTCATCCCAGGTATTTTTTTCTACAAACACTTTTCTACAAAGCTCTAATGCTTTTTCGCCATAACTTTTGCTAAACTCATTTAAGAAGGTGCCTTCTAAACTTTCAATGCAATGTATATAACAATCCATCCCTGTATAAAAACGTTGGTTCGCAGGTGCGTCCTTTGTTAATTCAGGATCTAATACAATTTGATCAAATGGTGTGAAGTCAGAATTCATCCCTAGTTTACGCGTTGGTCCGGTAAGCACTGTTGTACGACTTACTTCTGCACCCGTTCCACTCAAGGTAGGTATGCCCACTTTATAGACGCCTGCTTGTTTTACTAAATCCCATCCTTGGTAATCTGCAGATGAACCAGGATTTTTCATCATCAAGGCTACGGCTTTAGCTAAATCTAAAGTAGATCCGCCGCCAATACCAATGATACCGCTCACTTCTCCAAATTCTGCTTTTAAACTTGCTGCCAAAGCGTCCACCTGTGTTGTCTTTGGTTCATAGGTTACATCTACGAAAACTATTTTGTCTTTGCCTCTTAATGGCACCCTATCTGCCAAAGGTTTTCCTTCAAAAAAATGATCTAAAAAAAATATCATTGGAAAATCACCTTTACGATGTGGGGCGATGATTTCATCTACTTGATTAAAAGCGCCACGGCCATACACTACGTAGTCGACCATTTTAAAATTACGAAACTGCATAATTATTTTTTTACTCGTATCAAAGTTACAATCTTATTCATAAAAAAGCGACTCGTTGGAGTCGCTTTTAGTTTACTGTGCTAATTTCTTTTGCAGCTCCTCTAAGGATACGCCTTTTGTTTCTGGCACTTTTAACAAAATCCAAACCAATTGTAAAGCCATCATGACTGCGAAAAATACAAAAATCGGCCAAGGGTTCTCTTTAAAAATTCCATATTCGCTATCTAAAAATACAGGTGTTACCAAAGTAATCAATGCTGCAAATACCCAGTGAATACTAGCGCCAAATGCTTGGCCCTTAGCTCTAATTTGATTGGGGAAGATTTCTGATATCAATACCCATATCACTGCGCCTTGTCCAATCGCATGTGCTGCTATAAATAATAACAAAAAGCTAAGCATGAATTCGGGTGCGCTATGATTAATAAAACCATAGGCCACCATGGATAAACTAATAATGTATCCGAATGAACCAATAATTAACAAAGTCTTGCGCCCAATGCGGTCAATTAACCAAAGTCCAACAAATGTAAATAGCAAATTCATTAAACCTAAAGAGATAGAACTTAATAAAGAATTATTCTTTGCAAAACCAGCTTCTTCTAAAATTCTAGGTGCATAATATAAAAGAAAGTTGATGCCAGAGGCCTGATTAAAAAAAGCAACAAAAAAAGCAATAGACAGTATTTTACGATGATGTTTTGTAAATAACTGAATGCTACCTTGCGCTTTTTCTTCTTCATGGGCTGAGCTAATTTCTTGAATCGTTTCATCTATGTTTTCCACACCCACAATAGCTAAGTTCGCTCTAGCGCCATCCTCGTCATTTTTAACAGAAAACAACCATCTTGGACTTTCAGGTAAGCCTAAAGTCATTAAAGTATAAATGATAGAAGGAATTAATAAAACAGCCAACATCCAGCGCCAATCATTGGCACCGCCAACACCTGCTAAAAAATAATTAGATAAATAAGCAATTAAAATACCAAAGACAATATTGAACTGGTACATACCCACTAATTTTCCCCTATTATTTTTATTAGAAATTTCAGAAATATAAGTTGGCGCAGCTACAGAAGATACGCCAATCGCAATACCTCCAATTAATCTAAAGAACGAAAAAGTATAGGGGTCTTGTGCCAATGCAGAGCCAATCGCAGATGCAATAAACATAACCCCCAGCCATATCAATACTTTTTTACGACCATATTTTTCGGTTGGCGCTCCCGCAAAGATAGACCCAATCACTGTGCCCCATAATGCCATTGACATAATAAAGAAACCATGAAACCAAGGTGTGGTTTGCCATAGTTCTTGAATAGGCTTATCGGCCCCAGAAATCACCACCATATCAAATCCAAAAATAAATCCAGCAAGTGCAGCCACCACGGTTGACTGAAATAATTTTCCTTTGTTCATAGTTGTATGTTAATGTAATGATTGCGTTTTATACTTTTGTTAATCGCTATTTATAAAACTATTTGTTTTAAAAGTGTTTATTTTAAAAGTTGCTCTGCTTTAATCAAGTCTTCGGGCGTGTCTATTTCTACCCCCATATAATTGGTGATGGACATTTTAATGGATATGCCATTTTCTAAATAACGTAAACACTCTATTTTTTCTGCAGCTTCTAGTGGCGACATTGGCCAGTTTGTGAAATCAATCAAGGCTTGTTTTTTAAATGCATACACGCCTACATGTTCATAATAAGGAATTGGAATCTCTGACGACCTTGGATAAGGAATCACGCTGCGTGAAAAAAACAACGCATTCCAGTTTTTATCTACTGCTACTTTTACGAAGTTAGGATCTTCGATAGATGCTTGATTGGTTAATACTTGCATTAAAGAAGCAACCTGTACGTTTGCATCCTCAAAACAAGCAAGCACTTTCTCTAATGGCTCGCGTTTAACAAAAGGTTCATCGCCCTGTACATTCACCACGATATCAATATCTAAATTTTCTATGGCTTCTGCGATTCTATCGGATCCACTTTCATGTGCCTTTATGCTCATAATGGCCTTGCCGCCATTTGAAACTATTTCATTAAAAATAATTTCGCTGTCGGTCACCACATACACTTCATCAAACAAGCCTGTTGCCTTTGTGTTGTCATAAGTATGCCTAATCACAGACTTGTCACCTAGCATTTGCATCAGCTTTGCTGGAAACCTTGTAGCTGCGTAACGAGCTGGTATAAATGCGCCAATTTTATGCATGGATAATTTTAATTTATAAGAATTTTAATGGCGCTTTTTAATAATCCGATTTGATACTTTTGTCAAAAGGCATTCTTAATTGATAAGAGATGTCTGCATGTTTGGAATTATCTACAACATCTAAACCAAATACAATTTCATTGATGTTAGTACTATCATAAGTTCCAAAAAGTCGATCCCAGAACGAAAATATATTGCCATAGTTCGCATCTGTTTGGGGTCTTGTTAAATGATGATGTACGCGATGCATATTGGGGGATACTAAAATCAAGCCTATGGTTTGATCAAACCATTTTGGAATTCTAATATTCGCATGATTGAACTGCGTAAGTACCACGCTTACACTTTGGTACAAAAGCACCAACCACATGGGCGCGCCTAACACCACTACACCAATGATAGCAAACACTGCTCTAACAATGGATTCGCCTGGATGATGACGAGTTGATGTTGTTGTATCTACATAAATATCTGCATGGTGCACCATATGAAACTTCCATAAAAATTTTACTTTATGTTCGATCAAATGCACAAGGTAGGCGCCAATTAAATCCAATAACAATAAGCCAACTATAAGTTCAAGCAATATTGGCATTTTTACAACTTGTAATAAGCCCCATCCATTGGCTACTACATAATCACTCGCTTTCACCATGATCAATGCAAATGCAAAATTGATCACAATGGTTGTTAAAGTGAAAAAAATATTTAATGCAGCATGTTTTGTTTTATTGTACTTGAATTGAAACAAGGGTATTGCGAATTCAATGATCCAAAAAAAAGTAATTCCACCTGCAAGAATCAATGCACGGTGCAAACTAGGAATGGTTTCAAAATAGGTTTTTATCGCCTCTAACATAGCAATTTGTTTTATGCATAAATGTAAATAAAAAACCCGATGTTCTGAAGTCAGCGACACCGGGTTATTCTGAAGTCTTGTTGAAGACTTTGTATAGGATAGGGATTAGCTATTTAACATTAAAGGCATCACCAACATCAACAAGTCCTCTCCTGGAGCTTGTTCAGATGGTTTGATCAATCCTGCCTTGCTTGGCGTTGACAATTCAATAAAGACCTCGTCCGTGTCCGCCGCATTCAACATCTCAATTAAAAACTTTGCGTTGAAGGCAATTTGGATATCTTCTCCTTGGTATTCACAGCTCATGCGCTCGTTACCTTCGAAACTAAAATCAATATCTTGTGCTGCCATCTGTAATTCATTGCCTGTAATATTTAAAGCCACCTGATTGGTGCTCTTATTACTAAATACATTCACACGGCGTAATGCATTTTGGAAATCGTGCTTATTCACTGTTAAACGATAAGGGTTATCAGCAGGGATCACCACTTTATAATCTGGGAATCTAGCATCAATCAATCGACAAATTAATTGCGTAGATCCATGTGCCACAAATAAGTGATTGTTGTTAAAGCTAACTGTGATAGCATCGTCATTGTCTGGCAAAGCATTCTTTAATAAATTTAAAGGCTTTTTGGGCACGATGAAAGAGGCATTTTGAGTGGCTTTTACATCTGTTCTTTTATAACGAACCAAACGGTGTGCATCTGTAGCTACAAATTGAACGCTCTCTTTTGTTAATTCAAAGAAAACGCCTGTCATGGCAGGACGCAAATCGTCTCCGCTCACTGCAAATAATGTCTTGTTGATAGCGGTTAACAAACCACCACTAGTCATATTAAAGCCTGTTGTATCGTCTGCTGTAGGCTCTTTTGGGAAGTTGTCCGGATTTTCACCCATCACTTTATACTTTCCATTATCGCTTGTTATTTCTACAGCATAGTTCTTATCAATATTAAAAGTCAAAGGTTGGTCTGCAATATTTTTTAAAGAATCAATTAAAATTTTTGCAGGAATACAAACACGTCCGTTCACCTTGCTTTCTACTTCCATTTGCACGCGCATAACCGTTTCTAAATCGGTTGCCACAATGTTCAATTTTTTATCTTCTATTTCGAATAAAAAATCTTCTAAAATAGGCAATACGGTATTGGTATTAATCACACCTGAAATTTGTTGAAGGTGTTTTAATAAAGAAGAAGAAGATACAATAAACTTCATGCTGTCGATTTTTGATTTTTTAGGGTACCTATTTACCCTTGAATAACTAGAACGAAACTAAAGTAAAATCTTAAGATTAAAAAGCTATTTTAGCAATTCTTATTGACATTATGAAGAAAGTTCGAATTGGTAAGGAGCAAGCTATACAAAGGATACGGCACTATTGTGCCTACCAAGAAAGGGCCCAACAAGAGGTACGGGATAAGCTATACGAACTGGGTATGACTATGGACGAAGTTGAAGAAATTATGTCGGACCTGATTGCCGAAAACTTCTTGAATGAAGAACGATTTGCCACACAGTTTGCTGGGGGACATTTTAGAATTAAGGGATGGGGCAAAGTTAAAATTCAACACGCTTTGCAACAAAAAAGGGTCAGCAACTTCAATATTAAAATTGGCTTAAAGGCCATTGATGAGGATGCTTATATCAAAACTTTAGAACAATTAGCCACCAAAAAATGGAATAGCTTAAAAGGGGAAAGAGGTCTTAGTCGCATGGCCAAAACATATGCATTCCTGCACCAGCGTGGATTTGAACCAATTTTATACCAGCCTATTGTGCAAAAACTATATAAGGCTTAAGTGCAATGGCGCGATTTGAATTAACCCTCTTTTCCAAATGCATTCCAGCCTTGTGCGGTGATATCAAATAGGTTATTTCCTTTTGTAATTAATTTGGTACCCTCTGATGCATCACACATATATCCAATCACACTAATTTCTTCTTGCATCGTTATTTTATCATAATCTGCTTGCTTCATGGTAAATAGCAATTCATAATCTTCGCCTCCATTCAGCGCGCACACAGTGGCGTCTAATCCAAACTTAAAGGCAGCAGCCTTACTCGCTTCGTTGATCGGAATTTTTTCTTCATAAATTCTACAACCTAGTTCAGATTGTTTACATAGGTGTAACACATCAGAACTTAATCCATCACTCACATCCATCATTGAGGTTGGCTTGATTTCTAGTTTTTCTAGTAATTCTATGATGTCTTTTCTTGCTTCTGGCTTTAATAATTTTCCAACGATATAATCTTCATTTTCTAAGTTCGGTTGTATCTGTGGGTTTTCTAAAAAGATTTGTTTTTCGCGTTCCATCAGGGTTAATCCCAAAAAGGCTGCGCCCAAATCTCCAGATACACAAATTAAATCACCAGACTCGGCGGTGCTTCTTTTGATATATTGATCTGGGGTAACTTCGCCCAATGCAGTCACAGAAATGATGAGTCCTTTTTGAGAGGTGGAAGTATCTCCTCCAATTAAATCCACGCCATATTTATCACAAGCGATAGCTACCCCTTCATAAAATTCTTCTAGTGCTTCTAAACTAAAGCGATTGCTGAAAGCCACGCTCATAGTGATTTGTGTAGGGTGCGCATTCATTGCATAAATATCACTAAGGTTCACCACCACCGATTTATAGCCAAGATGTTTTAGTGGTGTATACATTAAATCAAAATGTACACCTTCAATTAACAAGTCGGTTGTAATCACTGTTTGTTTTCCAAAATGATCTATCACTGCTGCATCATCACCAATTGACAAGACGGTTGATGCATTGAGTGTTTCAAAGTTTTGTGTTAATCGATCTATCAATCCAAACTCTCCTAATTTTTCTATCTCTGTTCTTTCTGTTGACATAAATTAATTTTTATAAATTTCCGCCATTCACCACCGATAATAATTGGTCATGAATAAAACCATTGGTTGCTATAATGCCTGGCTGGTATGGGTTGTACGCGTTACCTGTTAAATCTGTTACTTTTCCTCCTGCTTCCTCCACCATTAAAAATCCAGCAGCACTATCCCATGGTTGAAGTTTGTGTTCATAAAATCCATCGAACCTTCCAGCAGCGGTCCAACATAAATCCAATGCTGCACTTCCTAATCTACGAACTGGTATTGCTTTTCGAACTAATTTTTCAAAAACTTGTAAAGGTCCATTTTCACTATCTAAATATTGGTAAGGAAAGCCTGTCACTAAACAACTATGTAAAATAGAATCCTTATTGCTAACGGTAATTGGTCTTCCGTTTAATGTTGCACCCTTTCCTTTTTCTGCAAAAAACAATTCATTCATAAATGGATTATACACTGAACCCAAAATCATCTCTCCCTTGTGTTCAACACCAATACTTACGCAACAAATTGGGATGCCGTTGGCAAAATTAATGGTACCATCAATTGGATCAATAATCCATTTAGTATCCGATAAGGATGCCATCTCGCCCGTCTCTTCACTAAGAATAAAATGGTCTGGAAACTGGGATTGGATTAACCCAATGATAGCTTTTTCTGAAGCATGATCCGCCTCGGTGACCAAGTCATTTACAGAAGACTTACTCGCAATCGTAAAAGTACCGTTAAAAAAACGAGTCAACTCTTTTGCACCGACTTCTACTGCCTGAATTAGCGTATTTTTAATCATGGAACAAAAGTAGCTTCGTTTGCTCGAATAACATTCGTATTTTTGTAACTAATATTTTAACATAAAACCAGATTCTATAGATGCCCATATTTGAATTTAATTTACCAAAAAGCCTTTCTAGAGCGCTTGGTCTACCAACAAAAAGCCCAAGATCTGCACAAATGCGTGTTTTAAAAAAGTTACTTAAAACTGCACAATACACGGCTTTTGGTCAAAAATTCAAGTTCGATGAAATATTAAAACACCGACATATTGGTAAAAATTTCCAAGAATCGGTTCCAAGTTACAATTACAATAAGATCTATAAAGATTGGTGGCACTTAACTTTAGAAGGCCAGTCCGATATTTGTTGGCCTGGAAAGATCAATTACTTTGCTTTGAGTAGCGGCACCAGCGAAGCAGCTAGTAAATATATTCCCATTACAAATGACCTATTAAGGGGGAATAAAATCATCATGATTAAGCAATTGATAAGCTTATTTAAATATCGTGAAATCCCTTTGAAAGCGCTAGGTAAGGGTTGGCTTACCTTAGGAGGTAGCACCGATTTACAAAAAGGAGCGGGCTATTATGCAGGGGACTTAAGTGGTATTACGGCAAAAAAATCACCTTTTTGGTTTCAGCCTTTTTATAAGCCTGGTAAAAAAATTGCTAAAGAGCGCGATTGGAATAAAAAGTTAAAAGAGATAGTAGAAAAAGCACCCGACTGGGATATCAGTTTTGTGGTGGGGGTGCCAGCATGGATACAAATGTGTTTAGAAATGGTGATAGAGCGCTATCAGCTTAACAACATCCACGAGATCTGGCCCAATCTTACTTTATTCGTGCACGGTGGGGTTAGTTTTGAGCCCTATAAGCATGGTTTTGAAAAATTATTAGGAAAGCCTATTGAATATGTTGAAACCTATTTAGCAAGCGAAGGTTTTTTAGCTTGGCAGGATAAGCAAAACGCATTGGGCATGCGCTTGACATTTGACCAACATATCTTTTTTGAATTCGTTCCTTTTGACGAAAAAAACTTTGATGATAATGGAGAAATGGTGGAGCAACCGGAAGCATTCATGATTCACGAAGTGGAAGAAGGGAGAGATTACGCCATTTTAATTAGTACACCAGCAGGT
The DNA here is from genome assembly GCA_903851465.1 of uncultured Bacteroidota bacterium. Taxonomy (GTDB): domain Bacteria; phylum Bacteroidota; class Bacteroidia; order Chitinophagales; family Chitinophagaceae; genus Sediminibacterium. The sequence goes on along the minus strand of CAINOI010000032.1, from coordinate 8,502 downwards.
GCTTGGCGATATTTAATTGGAGATACAGTTCGTTTTGTAGATAAATCCAACGCAGAAATTATCATCACTGGAAGAACAAAACATTTTTTAAGTCTTGTGGGTGAGCACCTGAGCGTAGATAATATGAACAAAGCCGTTCAGTTAGTTAGTGAGGAGTTGAATTTGTCTATTCCAGAATACACGGTTACTGGCGAGCCCGATGGCAACTTTTTTGCGCACCACTGGTATGTGGCATGTGATCAATCGGTTGACGAAATTTTATTAGCAGAAAAAATAGATGAAAAACTAATTCAACTAAACGACGATTATGCAATCGAGCGAAAAAGTGCGCTTAAGTCTATTCGAGTTTCAGTGCTGAAAGAAAGTTGTTTTATGGGATTCATGGAAAGCAAGGGGAAAATTGGTGGACAACATAAATTTCCTAGAGTATTAAAAGGCGGAATGCTTACAGACTGGAAACTATTTATAAAAAATCAAGGCGAATGTTAATTGAGCCAATTTTTAAAGGTTTATTGTTAGGTTTTATTTTGAGCATTTCCATTGGTCCTGTTATATTCGCGATAATCAAACAAAGTCTTACCAATGGCAAACGATCTGGCTATGCTTTTGTAGCAGGGGTTTCTAGCAGTGATCTTGCTTTACTTTTTATTTGTAATTTTTTTACTTCCTTATTTAATATTGTACTCAACCACAAAGCAACCATTGCATTAGCAGGTGCGGGATTTTTGTTGTTGATGGGTTTGTACACTTTATTTTTTAAAAAACTGAGATTAGAAAATATGGGAATGGACGGGGTCAATAAAAATATGAGTATCAAAAACCTTGTCTCATCTTATTTTTCTGGATTCTTAATGAACACACTTAACCCTAGTGTATTTTTATTTTGGTTTGCTTGGACAGCGGCTATTAATACGAGTGCAGACGATACAACCAATCCAATTCAATATAAACTTGTTGTTTTTGGAACCTGTCTTGGATTTGTGTTATTATCTGATTTAATCAAAGTATTTTTAGCAGGAAAGTTAAGACCAAGGTTGACGGAAAAAAATCTACTTTGGATCAATCGGGTTTCTGGGATGATTATTTTAATCTTCAGCGCAGTGCTTTTGTATAGTGCCATTTTGATCTACTAGATCTAGCTGCTATTTCTTTCACAAACATTTAAGTTATTTTGGTGCTTTTTAGTTGGCTTTATTGTAATTTGCTCTTGTGAAAAAAATGACCCTCTTCTTGTTTTGTATGTGCCTATTGGTTAAGTCAAATTTAATTACGGCACAATCGGGAAATGTGCTTGTCTTAAAAGACAAAGGTGTGACAATCAAGTCTTTTACAAAAGACAACTACATTGAATTTGAATTTAGCAATCGGCAGTGGATTACTGGGCAAATTCAATGGGTCAAAAAAGACTCAATTCAAGTGAAACAATATACACTTCAAACAATCATGACAGCTTATGGCACATATGGCCAAGACACTTTAAGGTTGGGACCTATCACATTACACATCAACGAAATTCGTGCATTTGCAAAAGACAAAGGTCGTTACCAAAGCGTTTTTACAAATGGTACATTTTTAAAGGTTGGTGGCGTTTTATATAGTGGATTGAACATCACCAATTCTATTATCAATAAAGAAGCCGTGTTTGGTTCAAAAAATATACCCTCTATTGCGGGCGGCATTGTTTCTTATTTTATTGGTAGCTGGATGGCTAAAAAAAATCCACCCTACAGACCAATAGGTAAAAGATTTAGTGTAGAAATTTTATAAGCTTTGAGCTTATTTATAAAGGAATTGCTTTCACCATAATTGATATACATTTTGATAAAAAAAATAAAGCGCATCATTGGGTATTTGTTTATTAGTTCATTACTCTATGTAATTTTATTGCTTTTTGTATTTCCACCCATTACTATTACACAATTCACCAATGCATTTGGCTTGGGTTTAAAGAGAGACTATGTTGCATGGGAGGATCTTTCTTACAATATTAAATTAGCCGCTATAGCTAGTGAGGATCAGGCTTTCCCCAATCATATTGGTGTAGACTGGGAGGCCATGGAAAGAAGTTTCAAAACAAAAAAGAAAAAAAAGAAATCTAGAATTCCACTCGGAGGTGGGGCTAGTACGATTACGCAGCAGGTTGCAAAAAATGTATTCTTGTGGCAGGGTGGGCAATACGATAAATACATTCGAAAGCTACCTGAATTTTATTTTACTTTTTTAATTGAACTGATTTGGGGGAAGCAAAGAATATTAGAAATGTACTTAAATGTAATTGAAACGGGTCCTGGTTGTTTCGGTGTTGAGGCGGCTGCCCAATATTATTTTAAAAAGTCAGCAAAAAAACTCACGCGTGCAGAAGCTGCAATGATTATTGCAGGGCTTCCTAATCCCAAGAAATTCACAGTCCGTCCCATGACAAAAAGAATTGCATGGCGTTATCCACAAATACTAAGAGAAATGAACAATTTAGAAGGGGATGAGGATGTTAGAGATTTAATTAGAAAAAAATAGCCTGGTTTATCCACTTGTTCATGCACAATTTTAAAATTAAAACTAGGTATTGTGTATAAACCCTAGCCCGCTGTGAATTAATCTTGCAATTTATTATTTCGTTAAAAACTGGTCAATCAATTGGATTGCATTGCTAGTTCGCTGTTCGCCGGTTCCTGACACAATACCCCATGGTGTTTTTTGATTAATCAATAGCTCTTTATAGATTGTAAATAGTTCGATCCTTGGTCCATCGTCTGGATATTCACGCATTTCATCTGAAGTCCATGGTAGGTCTACATCACAGAGCAAGTAAAGATCGTAGCTCCGCTGATTGATTTGTTCTAATATATAGTGGTGACAATTGTTAAACACATATTCACACCATACTTTCATCACATACATATCTGTATCAAGAATTAATTTATTCGTTATTAGCAACCCTTTGTTGTTGGCATAATTTTGATTTACCAATTCAATAGATTTTTCTTCATGTACAATTTGTCCTTTTGCAATCGTTAGTAAATCAGCGTAGGTATACTTTGTACCGTGTTCAGATAAATATTGTCTTGCATATTCGGGTGTCCAAATAGTTTGGTAATGCGCAGCAAGTGCTGCACAAAGTGTGGACTTGCCTGTTGACTCTGGACCTAAAACAACAATTTTTTGAACTGGTTTCATTGCTTAAAGATTTTTTAATGGATTGGTTTTGCTTTTTTATTCCATGCAATCCATCCTGAAATGGCTAAAATTAATAATACAATAAACTGAAAACTTGTAAAGGCATACCCCTTGATAAAATAAAGTGGTATCGATGTAATGTTGGTTATAATCCACCAGATCCAGCTTTCCACTTTTTTCTTTGCCATCAGCCACATCGCCGTATAAGCAGATGCACTCGCTAACGCGTCTGCCCAAGGGATTGCATCTGGAGCGAAATTGTTTTTTAAAAATTCTAATACAAAAAATAAAATGCCATAAAAAACCATAAAAACCAAAACTTGTTGAAGTCTTAGTTTTGTATTACTGTTTGTAATCTCTAATGCATTGGTAACTTGATCCTCTTTTTTTCTTGACCACCAATACCAGCCATAGATGCTCATGATAGTATAATATAAATTCACACTTGCCTCTCCTAATAAATGTCCTTTATAACTTAGATAGATATATAAAGTGGTATTAATAATACCGGTTGGAAAAACTAAAATGTTTTCTTTGCGGCTATACCAAACCGAAACAATACCCATGATTACCGCAATCGCTTCTATCCTCGTTGTATTGATCAGGCCATTGTAAACTGCTATAAAAAAATCATTCATTGATTAAGTTGCTTTCATTTTTTCTAATTGTAATTCCATTCGAAACATTTCGTCACGCAATTTTGCGGCTTCCATAAAATCCAAAGCTTTCGCCATTTTTTCCATTTGCTTTTTGGTTTGCATAATCGCTTTTTCCATTTGAGGAATCGTTTCGTATTGACTGTTTGGATCGGCTACCATGTTGAGTTCGTCGGTAGTGCGAATATTGATATTGTCTTGACTAAATCCTTTAATATCCAATACCGCCGTTTGTTTCATCACTTGTTCTATTGATTTAACAATAGTGGTTGGTGTGATGTTGTGTTCGATATTATATTGAATTTGTTTTGCTCTTCTACGATTGGTTTCATCAATTGTTCGTTGCATACTCATAGTGATTTTGTCACCATAAAATAGTACACGACCACGCACATTTCTTGCAGCACGACCCGATGTTTGGGTTAAAGATTTTTCATTTCTTAAAAATCCTTCTTTGTCTGCATCCAAGACCACGACCAATGATACCTCGGGGAGATCAAGGCCCTCTCTTAATAAGTTTACACCCACCAAAACATCAATCACGCCAAGTCTCAGTTCTCTCAATATTTCTACACGTTCTAAAGCGTCTATATCACTATGAATGTATTTTGATTTGATATTGATTTTAGATAAATATCGATCCATCTCCTCTGCCATCTTTTTGGTTAAGGTAGTCACCAACACTCGATCACCCATTTCTACCTGCATAGCTATTTCATCTAATAAATCATCAATCTGATTTTTAGTTGGGCGAACCTCGATTGGAGGATCTAATAATCCAGTTGGACGAACTACCTGCTCTACAATTAATCCGTCTGTTTTTTCTAATTCATAATCTCCAGGTGTGGCACTCACAAAAATGGTTTGTCCAATCACTTGTTCAAATTCATTAAAATTAAGTGGTCTATTATCAATCGCACTTGGTAGTCTAAAACCAAATTCTACTAAATTCATTTTTCTACTTCTATCCCCTCCATACATGCCCGATATCTGCGGAATGGTTACATGGCTTTCGTCTATCACACATAAAAAATCTTTTGGAAAATAATCCAATAAGCAGAATGGCCTCGTGCCCGGTTTGCGTCGATCAAAAAACCTTGAATAGTTTTCTATGCCGGTGCAATAACCCAACTCTCTAATCATTTCTATATCGTATTCAACCCTTTCTTTTATCCTTGCTGCCTCTTGATGTTTTCCCACACTTTTAAAATAGGCCACCTGTGCGCGCAACTCATCCTGTATTTCTATAATAATTTCTTGTAACATTTCTTTTGGCGCCATGTATAAGTTTGCAGGAAAGATGGCCGCGTTCTCCATGGGCTCTATTCTTTTTCCTGTTTCAATTTCTATACTTTCTATGGCTTCAACTTCGTCTCCAAAAAAAGTAATACGATATCCATAATCTACATAAGGCAATCGAATATCTATCGTATCCCCATTTACCCTAAATGCACCACGATCAAACTCGGAAACAGATCGGTGGTATAAACTATTCACAAGTGCGTGTAGAAATGCTTGCCTTGATAAAATTTGTCCTTGATGAATTCGAATGATTCCGTTTTCATATTCTGTTGGATTGCCCATTCCATAGATACAACTCACACTCGCCACAATCACAATATCTCTTCGCCCACTTAATAATTGAGCGGTTGCCTGAAGTCTTAATTTATCAAGCTCCTCATTAATACTTAAATCTTTTTCGATATAGACGCCCGATGTGGGCAAATAGGCTTCTGGTTGATAGTAATCATAATAAGACACAAAATAACCTACTGCATTGTCGGGAAAGAATTGTTTAAACTCACCATACAATTGTGCAACTAGTGTTTTATTGTGTGTAAGGACCAGTGTAGGCCTTTGAATGTTCTGAATGAGGTTTGCTATGGTAAAGGTTTTACCAGAGCCTGTAACGCCTAGGAGTGTTTGTTGGGGGTCTCCATTTAATACACCCTCTGTTAGTTGCGCGATTGCGGTTGGCTGGTCGCCCGAGGGAGTGTAGTTGGAATGAAGTTTAAAAGGCATAAACAAAGGTAAGCGCAAACCTTAAATATGTTTCGTTAATTGAAGGTTTATACTTTCCTATTTAAATAATTGACATAATTAGGGAGCTCGTATTCATATTCTCCTTGCATAAATGGAGAGGTAACTAAAAAATCTGCCGTGGTTCTATCACAAGCCATTGGAAGATTCCAGGCGACTGCTAGTCTTAATAAGGCTTTTACATCGCTATCATGTGGTTGAGCTTCCATGGGGTCAAAAAAGAAAAAAATCATATCAATATCACCTGTTGCAATCATTGCCCCAATTTGTTGATCACCCCCAAGTGGACCACTTAATAGTTTAACCACTGGTTGGTCTAATGCTTCTTCAATTAAACGTCCCGTTGTTCCTGTTGCTATTAAGCTGTGTTTGGATAAAACTATTTTATTGTGTACTGCCCATTCAATAATATCCTTTTTTTTATTGTCGTGTGCGATTAGTGCAATTTTTTTTCTCTTTTCTAATTTTCTGATGGATTTCATAGTAAAAATTTAAATACTTATTCTTGGGACCTTTTCCCTATGATTGGTAATGCTACTAAGATAACGATTATAATAGTGGTTGGGATATTAAATAATTTAAGTACAAGAAATAAGGAAATTAGAAAAAGGGGATATGTAAAAAGAAGCATAGAAAATAAAACTGAATCATAAAATACAGTGTTCTTGGTTTTTTTAGCAACGAAATTTTTTATTAGGTTGTAAAATGGTAGGTGTATTTTATAAAACAAATAATTGGTGTTGAATTTTGTGGGGGTTGTAGGAACTAAAATATTTCCTTTCAATTGTTCAAATACAATTTTATTAAATAAAACGCGATCGCTGCTGTTTTGTATCAGGGGGATATTGGTCATTTCAGAAACGATTAAGTTGATTGTTTTTCCAATACCCATTAATTGATTAAATGCAATCCCTACAATATGAATTTTGGGTTGCACATTTAATTTTTGAATACCCTCTAAAATTCTAGCAGTGCCTTTTTTAAAGGGTTGTAATTCGTGGCTATTAATACAAGTGCCCTCTATGAATATTAATACAGCATAACCCTTGCTTAGTAAATCAATCGATTTATTAAATGCATAATCATTTAAGTGTAAAAGCGCCTTTCCTTCTCTTAACCTATATACAGGAATCATGTTTAATGATTCTAAAATAAAGCGATGTATTGGTTTTTTAAAAGCGTCCCCTCTTGCTAAAAAATATACCCTCCTTTGATAATAAGATCCAATTATCAAAGCATCTAAAAAAGAATTGGGGTGATTTGCTATGATTAAAAGTGGTCCTTTTGTTTTAAAAAGCTGTTTATTCTTAAGATGTATCTTATTACAGAATAGCCATAATCCCGCTTGTATTAATATTTTTAGCAATTGCACCACGATATAAATATAAAAAAACCGCATCGCAAATGATGCGGTCATTACCTACTAACCTTAAAAAACACATTTATATAGTCTATTGAGCAGCAGCTGCTTCTACCTTAGCTGCTATTTTAGCTCTAATTTTAGCTTCAATTTCATTGGCCATTTCTGGATTATCGTGTAAAATTGTTTTTACTGAATCGCGCCCTTGGCCTAGTTTATTTCCTTCATAACTAAACCAGCTTCCGCTTTTATTAATTATTTCTAATTCTACACCCATATCAATAATTTCACCAATTTTACTAATTCCTTCTCCAAAAATAATTTCAAATTCTGCAGCCCTAAATGGAGGTGCTACTTTATTTTTAACCACTTTTACTTTTACTCTATTACCAATGGCTTCATCTCCGTCTTTAATTTGAGCCATTCTTCTAATATCTAATCTTACTGAAGCATAGAATTTTAAAGCGTTTCCTCCAGTGGTTGTTTCTGGATTACCAAACATAACACCAATTTTTTCACGTAACTGGTTGATAAAAATACAAACGGTACCTGTTTTATTAATTGTTGCCGTTAATTTTCTCAATGCCTGAGACATTAATCTTGCATGTAATCCCATTTTAGAATCACCCATTTCACCTTCTAATTCACTTTTTGGAACCAATGCTGCAACTGAATCAATTACAACAACATCAATCGCACCTGATAAAATCAAACGATCGGCTATTTCTAAAGCTTGTTCACCATAATCTGGTTGTGAAACTAAAAGATTATCCACATCAACCCCTAAGCGTTTTGCATATGCACTATCAAAAGCATGTTCAGCATCTATTATTGCACACATTCCACCCTTCTTTTGTGCTTCTGCAATTACATGAATTGCAACAGTTGTTTTACCAGAAGACTCTGGTCCATAGATTTCAATAATTCTACCTTTTGGTAAACCACCTATTCCTAACGCAGTGTCTAATCCGATAGAACCAGTTGAAATAACTTCTTGAGGCTCTTGACTGCGCTCATTCATCATCATTACACTTCCTTTACCATAATCCTTATCGATTTTATCGATTGTTAATTTAAGGGCTTTTAATTTTTCTGCGTTACTCATAGCTTGTCGTTTTATGTTTTCGTTTAAATTGAATGTGAAGATAGGGATAAATTGTTAATAAACTAAAATATTTAGTATTTTTTTACTAATTTGATTAGTTATTTTTTAATATCTCTCTTTAATTTAATATAAAACATTGATTTTTAATTATTTATAATATTTTTTAT
>CAINOI010000031.1 GCA_903851465.1 uncultured Bacteroidota bacterium | reverse complement strand
TCTAGCGAGAAAGGATTAAAATAATTTAATCTCTATTGGTAGAAACTTATAATTTTAAAGTCCACTCGTTTTTCGGGTGGACTTTTTTAATGTATGATTCATAAAAATGTAAACAAGTAGATTCATTTTTGACAAAGATTTTTACATATCAACAAAAGGATAAATTAAAGAGTAGGAAGCAAATGCAAAATTTGTTTGCTTTAGGCAAGTCCATGTCTAATTCGCCGCTTAGGTTAATTTATACGATAGAAAAAATTGGCGAAGGGGATCTAGCAACTTCATCAGCACTTGTTATACAGGCTGGGGTAGGTGCACCTACTAAACAATTTAAAAAGGCAGTACAACGCAATCGTGTAAAGAGATTATTAAGAGAGGCCTATCGTTTAGAATTGCCTTCCTTTAAAGCACAGCTCCCATTGCAAGGCATGCGATTGAATATTTTTATTTTGTACATGGAAGCAAATGTGTTGCCTCAAATAGAGATCAATGCAAAGATGAATTTGATATTGAATCAATTGGTAAAACGCATTTATGGACAAGCTTAAAAAAATTATTGTCTTCCCATTTATCGCATTGATCCGATTTTATCAATACGCTTTATCACCTTATTTAGGAGGAAACAAATGTCGATTCACGCCCTCCTGTTCTCACTATACAGCAGAAGCTATTCAAAAATATGGCCCCATTAAAGGCATCACGATGGGTGTTAAAAGAATAAGCAAATGCAGGCCAGGCGGAGGACATGGCTATGACCCTGTTCCTTAAATCTTTAATATTACGCATAAAAAAACCGCCTCTTGTGGAGACGGTTTTTACTATTGTTTATTTTGGGTTCAATTATTTCGCAGCAGCAAAACGATCTGCAATCACAGACCAATTCACTACATTCCAAAACGCAGCTAAATAATCTGCTCTTCTGTTTTGGTATTTCAAATAGTAGGCATGCTCCCAAACATCAGCGCCTAAGATTGGTGTTCCCTTCACTTCAGCTACATCCATTAAAGGGTTGTCTTGATTTGGCGTAGAACTAACTTCTAGCTTGCCATCTTTCACAATCAACCAAGCCCATCCGCTTCCAAAACGTGTCATACCTGCGTTGGCAAATTTTTCTTTGAATGCATCAAAACTTCCAAAGCTAGCATCAATTGCTGTTGCTAATTCGCCAGTTGGATGTCCACCTGCATTTGGGGCTAAACTATTCCAGAAGAAAGTATGGTTCCAATGACCACCACCGTTGTTTCTTACAGCAGGGCTAATGCTTCCAGCAACCGCCACTAACTCTTCGATTGTTTTGCCTTCGTTAGGAGTACCCGCAACTGCTTTATTTAAATTGTCAACATACGCTTGATGGTGTTTGCCATGGTGTATTTGCATGGTCAATGTATCAAAATGGGGTTCTAATGCTTCGTGTGCATAGGGTAATGCAGGTAATGTAAATGACATATTGCTTTATTTTTATTGTGAATGTTTGAATGTCAAAATTACAATGCTTTGCGCTGATTTAAGCGACTTGTTACCTTTTTTTCAATAAATAGTATGAGCGCAGTAAAAAATAGCTTTCTTGCGTAATCCTAAAAACGGATTACTTCAGAAACTATTTATTTACTGCGCCTGTATAGAAATTTAGAAATAAACATAGTACCCCGAAGCCGATTTCGGTTCCTTCCGCATGAGGATGAGGGGAAGCTATGTTTATTGCTTCAATAGCTGCTTTCGATAAAAAGAAAAAGGATTACGAAGAAAGCTATTTATTACTAAGCTATCTAAGTAAAAAGCAAAAAAGCAAAATCGACTAGCGCTTGGCCTTAAAGAAGGATTGCATTAGAGCGGCGCATTCTTCTTGCAGGATGCCTCCTGTAAGTGTGGTGGAAGGATGGAAGGGATTTTTTTCTGTGACGCGACGGTAGCTGTTTTTTTCGTCAAAGGCACCAAATACAATATGGCCAATCTTGTTCCAATATAAAGCGCCTGCGCACATCAAGCAAGGCTCCAGGGTGACATAGAGCGTAGCTTCTGGCAAGTATTTTGATTGTAAGTTTTCACAAGCACTAGAGAGGGCTAGAATTTCGGCGTGTGCTGTAACATCTTTTAGAAGTTGAACTTGATTGTATCCTTTAGCAATCACTTGGTCGTTCATCACAATCACAGCACCAACAGGTACTTCATCTTCATCAAAAGCCCTCTTAGCTTGTAAGAGGGCCTGACGCATATAGAATTCATGTTTATTTTCCACGATGGATCGTAACTGTACTAAAATTTTTGGATACGAATATTTCTGTACCAAACTTTATCGCCATGATCTTGTAAGCTGATATGTCCAGAAAATATTTTTCCGAAATCAGGCGATTCACCCTTAGAAAATTTAGATCTTCTAATTAATTCTTTCCAACTATCATCTCCTAAATGTGTGTTGACAGTGGTTACACCATTTAGTTTCATTATTAATCTACCTTTTTTTACGATGATGTCTACTAAATTCCATTGTTCTGCAGGTTTTACGCCAGACTCATCACCTACGATAAGGTCATATAAATTACCAGCTCTGTGGCTAATGATTTTACTATCTGGGTGGCCATCATTATCTAGGACTTGCATCTCAGGTCCTGTATGCCATGTTTCATTGTATTTAGCCGGGTTGTCTTGTACAAAAAAGATAATACCGCTATTGCCATTTTTAGAAATTTTCCATTCTAATTGTAAATGAAAATTAGTAAAACTTTCGTTGGTCACAATATTACCGCCGCCAACAATATTTCCATTCACTTTATTGGTCGGATCAAACATGAAAGCACCATCCACTACTTTCCAAGCTTCACCTACAGTTGTTTTACCGTAAGTATGCCACCCATTTTTTGTTTTACCATCAAATAAGGAGATCCATTTTTCTTGCGCTTTTACTTGATTAAATCCAAGTGCTGCACATGTGATTAATGTAAAAGCAAGTAATTGTTTTTTCATAATTTTTTAATTGAGGCTTTTAAAAATAGGATATTGATTGATCACCCATTTTTGAATGAATTGGAATTATTTTTTTAATAGTAAAATGTATTTAACCATCGCTTCTGCATCCTCTTGACTAAGATTTTCATGCGCTGTCATTGGAATTGCGCCCCAGTTACCACTTCCGCCTTTGATAATTTTTCCGGCTAACATTTCGATATTATCATCTGTATTTTCGTACTTAGCAGCCACGTCTTGGTAAGCTGGTCCAATATTTTTTTCAGCTACTTTATGACAAGTTAAACAGTCGCTTCCTGCAACCAATGCCAATCCTTTTGAATAATCTGGATTGTCAGATAATTTATTTTCAGAACTAGTTGTTGTTTCTGTTGTTGTTTCAGTTTTTGTTGCTCCACCTCCACATGCTACTAGTAAAATAGCTGCTGATAAGGTGTATAAAATTTTACGCATAGTGTGTAGTTTGTGATTTTGAATGACTTATTATTTTTTATCTCTTTTAAATTCCTAATATTTTTTTGTTAAACGCTTCGTCGGATCCAGTGCTAGCAAAATCATCAAAAGCTTTTTGGGTTACAGGGATGATATGGTTTTGAATAAATACCGCACCTTCTGCTGCACCCACTTCTGGATGCTTTAAACAACATTCCCATTCCAATACTGCCCAGCCTTTATAATCATATGCTGCTAATTTGCTAAAGATACTTTTAAAATCTACTTGGCCATCACCAAGTGATCTAAATCTTCCAGCACGATCAATCCAGTTTTGATAACCTCCGTATACCCCTTGTTTCGCACTCGGATTAAATTCGGCATCTTTTACATGAAACATTTTAATTCGTTCATGGTAAGCATCGATATAGCCTTTGTAGTCCATGCATTGCAAAACCAAATGCGATGGATCAAATAATAAACAAGCACGAGGATGCTGTCCTACTTTTTCTAAAAATAGTTCATACGAAACGCCATCGTGTAGATCTTCCCCTGGATGAATTTCATAACATAAGTCTACACCAGCTTCGTCAAATTCATTTAAGATAGGCAACCATCTTTTGCCTAATTCTGTAAAGCCTGTTTCTACTAAACCTGCTGGTCTTTGTGGCCAAGGATAAACCGTATGCCATAATAAGGCACCACTAAAAGTAGCATGTGCATTTAATCCTAAATTTTGAGATGCTTTTGCTGCATATTTTAATTGCTGTACGGCCCATTCTGTTCTTGCTTTTGCATTGCCTCTATATTCAACAGGTGCAAAACCATCAAACTGTGCATCATAGGCAGGATGCACAGCTACCAACTGTCCTTGTAAATGTGTTGACAATTCTGTGATCTCTAATCCAGCAGCTTGCACGATGCCTTTGATCTCATCGGCATAGGTTTTGCTTTCTGCTGCTTTTTGTAAATCGATACATCTTGCATCCCAACTTGGAATTTGCACACCCTTGAAACCCAATCCTGCAGCCCATTTACAGATACCTTCTAAGGTATTGAATGGAGGATGGTCTCCTAAGAATTGTGCTAAAAATATACCTGGTCCTTTTATTGTTGTCATATTGTATTGATTGCCTTTTTAGATATCGACTTTAAATCTTGTCTATTAAATATTGCCTATTAAATTTTATGTGCTGTCCATTTTTGATCAGATCCTGCAGATAAAACGACATTATCTATAAACGCCATCCCTCTAATCCCATCTTCCACACCTGGGAAATCTAACATTTCAGGGGTTGGAGTGGTACCGTCTATTTTTGCAGATAAAGTGAGTGCAAAGTTTCTGTAAATATTGGCGAATGCTTCTAAATAGCCTTCTGGATGTCCGCCCGGAGTGCGACAATTATGGGTTGCAAAGCTGGATAAATGTGCGCCATAGTTGGCACCTGCTCTTAGAATTTGAGTTGGTTGATCCAACCATTTTACGATCAAAGAATTGGGTTCATGTTGAAACCATTCAACACCTCCAAGTTCTCCGTATACTCTAATCTTTAATGCATTTTCTTCACCTGCTGCAACTTGCGAAGCCATCAACACCCCTTTCGCACCATTGTCAAACTTTAAAAGCACAGCACCATCATCATCCATCGCACGGCCGTCTACTAAAGTATTTAATTCGGCACAGATATCAGTGATTTTTGCTCCAGTTATATATTCTGCTAAATGGGCAGCATGCGTTCCAATATCACCCATCACAGAACTTTTACCCGATTTTTTTGGATCCGTTCTCCAAGCAGCTTGTGCATTGCCTTCTCTCTCAGACAACCTGCTTAACCAACCCTGTGGATATTCCACCCAAACCTTACGAATCTTACCCAGCTTGCCTTCGCGCACCATGGATTTGGCTTGTTTGACCATTGGATAACCAGAATAAGTATGCGTTAAGCACAGTGTTAAGCCTGTTTCTTTGAGTTTTTGTTGCAACAATTTTGCTTCTTCTAAAGAGAATGTAATTGGTTTTTCAATCACTACATTGAAGCCATTTTCCAAAGCCATCATAGCCGGTGCAAAATGCGCAAAATTGGGTGTTACAATGGTTACAAAATCAATGCGCTGGTCGGCGGGCAATTGCGCTTCTTTCGTAATCATTTCCTCATAAGTTAAATAGGTTCTTTCTTTTGGAAGGAATAAAGCTTCTCCAGATGCTACAGCAACTTCTGGATTGATACTCAATGCACCACATGTTACTTCAATGAGTCCATCCATATTTGCAGCAAGTCGGTGGATGGCGCCAATGAATGCGTCTTTACCACCACCTACCATACCCATGCGTAGTTTTCTGTTCATTTTATAGGGAGTTTTTAAGCATACAAAATAAGTTGAATGTGTCAAAATAACACATAAAGCCTATTGTAAAAGCAATTTCCTCATTATTTCTCAAAAAACCCCTTTTTTCCATGGAAAATATTTGAAAAGAATGCAAAAATAAATTTACATTTATAAACTTATCCTAATGCTTGCTTGCTATGTCTACACCGCTTAATAGACGAAAATTACTGAAACAAGTTTTATCCGCATCTGCCGCGATTGCCACTGGTTTGGTGTTACCACATCAAGCCAATGCGCAATTAGAAAATTTATCCAATCTATCAAATGATGCAGTCAATTTAAAAGGCAATATCAACCATAGTGTTTGTAGATGGTGCTACAGTGATTTGAGTTTAGAAGATTTATGTAAGGAAGTAAAACGCATTGGATTCAATGCAATTGATTTATTGAAACCGAGCGAATGGGATACAGTAAAAAAATATGGCATCGAATGTTCTATGTGTTATACTGCTGGTGAAACAAGTTTGACAAAAGGCTGGAACAACCCTATACATCATCCTTGGTTGATCAAAGATTACTTGGAAGCAATTCCTTTAGTCGCAGCTGCAGGGTATAAAAATTTAATTTGTTTTTCGGGCAATCGAAATGGCATGGATGACACTTCAGGTTTGAAAAACTGTGTGGAAGGACTGAAACAAATTATGCCATTAGCCGAAGCGAAAGGCGTGACCATTCATATTGAATTATTCAATTCAAAAGTAGACCACAAAGATTATATGGGAGACAAGTCTGCTTGGGGAATCGAACTTTGCAAACAGTTAGGCTCTCCAAATTTTAAAATTTTATTTGATATCTATCATATGCAAATAGATGAAGGAGATATCATTCGTTCTATTCAAGATAGTCATGCTTATTTTGGGCATTATCATACAGCGGGTGTGCCAGGTAGACATGAATTGGATGATCGTCAGGAATTAAACTATCCAGCCATCATGCGTGCGATTAAAGCTACTGGTTACAACGGTTATGTGGCACATGAATTCATTGCAACGAACCCAGATAAAATTAGTTCACTCAAGCAAGCTGTTACAGTTTGCGATATTTAAATTTTGCTTTTTAAAACCAATCATAACAACTTATAAATTTTTTACAATGGCCGAACAACAGTATGACGCAATCGTAGTAGGTTCTGGAATTAGTGGCGGATGGGCTGCAAAAGAGCTTACAGAAAAAGGACTTAAAGTCTTAATGTTAGAGCGTGGAAGAAACATCGAACACATTAAAGATTATGTGAATGCTGATAAAGAAGCATGGGATTTTCCACACAGAGGTGGCAGAACGCAACAGATGATTGAAGATTATCCTGTGTTAAAACGCGACTATCCTTTGAACGAAACCAATTTAGATTACTGGTGTTCTGACAAGGATCATCCTTATACAGAAACAAAACGTTTTGATTGGTTTAGAGGATACCATGTTGGTGGTCGTTCTTTAATGTGGGGACGTCAATCTTACCGTTGGGCGGATTCAGATTTTGATGCGAATGCAAAAGATGGGATTGCGGTTGACTGGCCTGTTCGTTATAAAGACATTGCACCATGGTATGATTATGTAGAAAAATTTGCAGGTATCAGTGGTAATAGAGATGGTATTGATTTATTACCGGATGGTCAGTTTTTACCTCCAATGGATTTGACATGTGTAGAGAAAGATGTAGCTGCAAGAATTAAAGAAATTTACAAAGGCAGTCGTCATTTAATCATTGGTCGTACAGCTAATATTACTGTGCCGCACGAAGGTCGTCCAGGATGTCAGTTCAGAAATAAATGTTGGTTGGGTTGTCCATTTGGTGGCTACTTCAGTACACAGTCTTCAACTTTACCAGCTGCAATGGCAACAGGTAATTTAACATTAAGACCTTGGTCGATTGTAACAGAAATCAAATACGACAAAGATAAAAAGCGTGCGACTGGAGTTACTGTATTAGACGCAGAGACCAATAAAACAATTGAGTACAAAGCAAAAATCATTTTTGTGAACGCCTCTACATTAAATAGCACTTGGCTATTAATGAACTCTGCTACTGATGTTTGGGAAGGTGGACTAGGAAGTAGCAGTGATGCATTGGGTAAAAATTTAATGGATCACCATTTAGGTAATCGTGCTGGTGGAACCATTGAAGGCTATGAAGATAAATACACATTTGGTCGTCGAGCCAATGGATTCTATATCCCAAGATTCAGAAACCTTGGCGATGAAAAGCGTGAGTATATTAGAGGATTTGGTTACCAAGGTGGAGCCAACAGAGCAGGATGGGGTCATGACGTAGCAGAAGTAAGCATTGGTGGGAAATACAAAGATGCTTTGACTGAGCCAGGTGGATGGTCGATTGGTATGATGGGCTTTGGTGAAATGTTACCAGATCCAACCAATAAAGTGACATTAGATAAAACGAAGAAAGATAAGTGGGGATTGAATGTCTTGAACATTGATTGTGAGTTGAAAGACAATGAAATCAAAATGCGTAAAGACATTTTAGAAGACGCAAAAGAAATGTTAGAGCGTGCAGGTGCTAAGAATGTACAAGGTTTTGAAGGAGATGGTACACCAGGTAGAGGTATCCATGAAATGGGTACAGCACGTATGGGTAGAGATCCTAAGACTTCTGTATTGAATGGCAATAACCAAGTATGGGATGCGCCGAATGTATTTGTGACAGATGGTTCATTCATGACAAGTGCCAACTGCGTAAATCCTTCATTGACTTATATGGCGTTCACTGCTAGAGCGGTAGACTTTGCTGTATCAGAATTGAAAAAAGGAAACTTATAATTTAATTTTTAAAAAATATTTTATGATAAACAGAAGAGAAGCCCTTTCTAGAGTTGCCATCATCATGGGTGGAACAGTGTTAGGTGCAGAAGCTTTTTTGACAGGTTGTAAAACCAATACCAAGGGTGTCACTTTTTCACAAGCAGATGTTGACTTTTTAAATGAAGTTGGTGAGACCATACTTCCTGCAACGGATACACCGGGAGCAAAAGCAGCTAATGTAGGTGCTTTCATGCAAACTATGGTGAGCGATTGTTACGAAGCGAAGGACCAGGAAATTTTTATGAAGGGTATGGAGGAATTGAATGCTGCATCTAAAAAGCACCATAATAAAGCATTCATGGAATCTACACCAGAAGAACGCACTGCTTTCTTAACAGAACTAGATAAAGAAGCAAAGGAGTACCAAAAAAATAAAAAGAAAGAAGACCCAACCCATTACTTTACGATGATGAAGCAAATGACTTTGTCTGGTTTGTTCACTTCAAAAATTGGAGCAACAGAAGTTTTGAGGTATGTAGCTGTACCTGGAAAGTATGAAGGTTGTGTGCCTTATACGAAAGGAGAAAAAGCATGGGCTACTTCTTAGTAGAATTGAAATAGCTAGTGAGCCTCCAGTAGGGGGCTTACTTTTTTAAATTATTCATTCCGTTTTTAATTTTATATTATGTCAAATTCAAGAAGAAGTTTTTTACGCGGTGCCGCTTTAACAGGTGTTGCATTATCGATGCCTTTTAAAAATGAGTTAATGGCCATGGCTGCGAATTCAAAGCCATTTGCATTACAATTATGGTCCGTTAAACAAGCTTTATACAAAGATACTTTGGGTGTTTTAAAACAAGTCGCTGCGAATGGATATAAAAAAATTGAAGGATTCGACGGCGAATTGGGATTATTTTGGGGCATGAAAAATACAGAATTCAAAAAAGTGATGGATGATTTAGGAATGAATTTTATTTCATCTCATTGTGATCACACTGATGATTTTAAATCTTTTGAACTTAAAACTGCTCAAGCAGCTGAAATAGGAGTAAAGTATTTGATTTGTCCGCACAAGGGGGCGCAACCTAGTATTGATCATTACAAAAAATTCGCAGACGAGTTCAATACTTGTGGTGCAATTGCAAAAAAACACGGCATTCGTTTTGCATACCACAACCATGATTACTCTTTCGTTCCAATGAATGGTATTGTGCCTCAGGATGTCATGATGAAAAATACCGATCCAACATTAGTGGATTTTGAAATGGATTTGTATTGGACAAGAGTTGCAGGTATTAACCCTCTTGCATATATGGACAAGTTTCCAAATCGTTTTAAACTAGTACATGTAAAAGATTTAGTGAAAACCAATACAGAAAAAGGACATGAATCATGTGTCATTGGTAAAGGAACGATTGATTATAAATCTTTATTACCTGAAGTGGCAAAACGTGGCATACAGCATATGATTGTTGAACAAGAAGACTATACTGGAACCAATGAGTTGGATTCGGCTAAGGATAATGCAGCTTATATGAAAACTTTGAATTGGTAATTGTACCAATCATTAAATAAAAAAGGGACACGATTTCGTGTCCCTTTTTTTATAGCTGTAGCATAAAATTTACATACCTATTTTACTTTAATAGTATTCCTTGCTTTTGAATTTCTGCTAATGCATCGTATAAAGCGTTTAGATTTTCCACTGTATTGAATGCGTTGATTGAATACCTTAAATACACATCATTGCCTTGTCGCATGATGGGTACTTCTATTTTATAATCCAAAAATAAAGTCCTTTGTAATTTCTCTGGATCAGGTGTTTGAATTGGGATACTAATCATTTGTCCTATCCATTCACTATTGAGTGGACTAATTGGTGTACTATTCAATAATGCAAAAAATCTTGGTGCATGATCTAACACCATTTGATGACATTGTTGTCCTACTGCTTTCCAGTTGTGTTGCTCCATGAATTCAATACAAGTTTCCACAGTTAAGAAGGCCGAAAAGTCTCTGGTACCAATCATTTGGTGGTAGTCTAAAAAATTAGAATGAGATGGCTTAAGCGCTTGATAGCCCCAACTTACAATCATTGGGTCACAAATAGATTGTACAGATTTTGCTGCATATAAAAAGGAGCAACCCTTTGGTGCCATCATCCATTTATGACAAGCGCCTGTATAAAAATCTGCTTGAATTGTACTTAAATCTAATGGGATATGAGCAGGTGCATGTGCGCCATCCACAATAGTGATGAGTCCTTTTTCTTTTGCAATCGCACAAATTTCGGCCGCAGGGAAAATCAATCCAGTGGCACTGGTGATATGAGAAATGAATATTGCTTTTGTTTTTTCATTGCAACCTTTAAAAAAGTCTTCTATGAATTGCTCTTTAGTCGTGATAGGAAGATTGATTTTTTGTCTTTTGTAAGTAGCGCCTTTTTTCTTGCAATAATATTCCCAGGTTCTATCACAAGCACCATATTCAATATCTGTCGCTAAAATTTCATCCCCCTCATTTAAGGGAAAACTTTTCGCAATCATATTGACTGCAAAACTTGGATTAGTGACATACACCAAATCATCTTTGTCGGGACAGTTTAAAAACTTTGCCAAAGCAGCTCTTGAATCTGCAAGGTATTGATACCCGTCAAATGCAATGAACTGAACAGGCTCGGCCTCTAAAACCCTTTGCCAGTCTTGGTATTTTTGAAAAATTGGTTTTGGCGTAGCACCAAAAGACCCGAAATTCAAAAAATGAATATCGGGTCTTAATAAAAATTGATCTTTTAATAATTCCATAGTTTGTGTTTATACACCTAAACTCCAACCATCACGATAAGTACGTTTTACAAACTGATTCGCTAAGTCGAAATTGGTGATTTTCATATTTGGTCCATCCCACATTAATTGAATATTTCTTCCAGGATAAGTAGTCGATCCTTTTGAATCATTGATTTGAAGATCATTAGAACGGATGGCCAAATTGCCCATCAATACTGATTCAGTCAATGGGCCTGCAATATCAAAATTAGAACTCAAGGCTTTTGCTTGTTTGCTTCCTGCTCCTGCTTTACAAGCTTCTACCCATGCAGCATAATGTCCTTCAACGCCACCTGCAACTCTATCAATACTTTGAGGTACCACAGTCGTTTTTGTTAAATTGGTAGGCAATAGTTGTGGATACATGCCATAAGTTCCAGCCATCATCTTGCCTTTAGTTCCTTCAAAGATGATACCGTTTCCGCCATCACCCATGACTTCGTTTGGTCCCAATTCTGCTGGTCTTTCTGGTTGAATGCCACCATCCATCCAATGCAATTTGACATCTGGTTTGCCATTTTGACCTTTGAAAGTTAAAATGATATGTGACGCTGCTGGTGGACTATCTGGTGAATACACTCTTTGCCAAGGTGCAGTGTATCTAGTGGCCACACTACATTCTGCAGATACTGGATAACCTAGTCCTAAAACTGCAAAACCTGGTGCCATAATGTGACAAGCCATATCTCCTAAAGCCCCGGTTCCGTAATCCCACCAACCTCTCCAGTTAAATGGCAATACGCCATCAAAATAACTTTTTTGAGGTGCGGTACCCAACCATAAATCATAATCCAATCCCGCTGGAATAGCAGAAGCCGTCGTTGGGCGAATCACGCCTTGTGGCCATACTGGTCGGTCGGTGTAACAATAAATAGTATGCACGTCACCAATCAATCCTGCATTGTACCAATCTTGTAACATACGCACGCCGTCACCTGAAGCACCTTGGTTTCCCATTTGTGTAACTACATTGTATTTGTGTGCAGCTTCTGTCATGATTCTAGCTTCGTAGATGTCATGTGCCATTGGCTTTTGTACATACACGTGTTTCTTTAATTGCATGGCTGCCATAGCTTGTACGCCGTGCATATGGTCTGGTGTAGAAACAGAAACAGCATCAATATGCTTGCCTTCTTTCTCTAACATCTCTCTATAATCCTTATAATATTTTGCTTTAGGGAATCTTTCACGACTCTTTACTGCTTGGCGATCATCAACATCACATAAGAATGCGATATCCGCTTTGCCACTTTGGTAGAAGGACCATAAGTCACCTTCTCCTTTACCTCCAGCACCAATACCTGCAACTTGTAATTTATCACTAGGCGCAGTAAATCCTGGACCACCTAATACATGTCTAGGGACAATGTAAAATCCGCCTAACGCAAGTGCGGCATTTTTGACAAAATCTCTTCTTGATTTTACGGTTTTTTTCATAGCAATCTTTTAAATAGGAGGGACGCTCCTTAGGTTTTTTAAGTAGGTTAAATTATTGAAAATTGCCCATATGCTGAAATTATTTTTATGAATGTATAAATTGGCATCCGTATGGGGATTAAAGTTTAAATTGCTGTACATTTTATACGCTATGAATACACAGACAGAAGCATTAAGACAGTATTTTCAGTCAGGTGCGACCCAACCTTTTGCATTTAGGCTTTTACAGCTTAACAGATTGAAGCAGTTGGTTCTTGACAACGAGCAAGCCCTGTATAAAGCATTGCATGCCGATTTAAAAAAAACGGATGAAGATGCTTGGGCGACCGAAGTGGGTTTTTTCTTAAGTGAATTAAATTATACCATCGAACATTTGAAAGGATGGATGCAGCCTAAATCGGTTCCCACTAATTTGGTCAATATGCCTTCCTCTAGTTTTACTATTCAAGAGCCCTTGGGCGTGGTTTGTATCATTGCTCCTTGGAATTATCCTTTTCAATTATTATTTACACCATTGATTGGTGCGATTGCAGGAGGGAATTGTGCCGTTTTAAAACCAAGTGAATTTGCGCCTGCCACTGCAGCAGTCATGCGAAGGATTATTGGCGATTTATTTCCTGAAAATTATATTTTATTCTTAGAGGGGGATGGCGCGCAGGTATTGCCACCATTGCTTACAGAAAACAGATTCGACCATATTTTTTATACGGGTAGTACCATGGTTGGAAAAATAATTTACAAATTAGCGGCTGAACATTTAGTACCAGTGACTTTAGAGTTAGGCGGCAAGAGCCCTGCAGTTATCTGTGATGATGCCAATTTAAGAGTAGCGGCGCGCCGTTTAGCCAATCCAAAATTTTCTAATTGCGGTCAAATGTGTATTGCTCCTGACTATATTTTAGTACCTCACCATTTAAGGGATGAACTCATTAAAGAATTAATCATTGCCATTCAAAAATTTTATGGAGCAGATGCAGAAAGCTCAGAACATTATGGAAAAATTATTAATGACAAACAATGGTTGCGTCTTACTTCTTATTTAGGAGATGGCGAAATAGTGTATGGAGGGAAGTCCAATAGAGAAAAATTATTCATTGAACCGACCATTATGGTAGGGGTTCAGCCAGATGCAAAAATTATGCAGGATGAAATTTTTGGTCCAATTCTTCCAATCCTAACTTATGCTTCTAAGGAAGAAGCCTTGGCCATTATTCAAAAAAATCCAAACCCATTGGCATTCTATGTGTTCACTGAAAATAAAGCGGACGAAGACTATTGGCTGACCAATGTACCTTCGGGAGGAGCTTGTGTCAATAATGCAACCATGCATATTACCAATCATGATTTACCCTTTGGTGGCAGAGGTTTTAGCGGCACTGGAGGTTATCATGGTAAATTAAGTTTTGACACTTTCACGCATACAAAATCAGTTTTAAAAACACCTACATGGATCGATCCTGGTTTTAAATATCCGCCTTACAAAGGCAAGGGTTGGTTATTGAAAAGATTAATTGGATAATTGGCTTTATAAAAAAATGTACCTAAAAAAATATACAAATATGATCATTAAAATAGCCATTGCAGTGGGCGTATTGGTGACCGCTGCATTATTGATGAAGAAAAAGGATATGACCTATCGTCAATCTATTTTAAAGACAATCTATCCAGCAATTATGTGGTCCACTGGAAAAGCGGGATCTAAGCAAGTGCAGGTGAATACGGCTATGAAAAAAGGGACGGTTGAATTCTATAGTTTCACGACAAAAGATATTGCAGGAAATGCATTTAGTTTTGAGCAATTCAAAGGTAAAAAAATATTAATTGTGAATACCGCTAGTGATTGTGGTTATACTGGTCAATATGAAAATTTAGAAAAACTATCTAAACAGTTTGCAGGATCTTTAGTTGTGGTGGGTTTTCCAGCCAATGATTTTAAAAATCAAGAAACAAAAGACGATCAAGCCATTGCTGCTTTTTGTCAAAAAAATTATGGGGTGAGTTTTCCTTTGATGTCTAAGTCGGTTGTCATCAAAGCAAATGAACAAAATCCAGTGTATGCTTGGTTGACCTCTGCTAATTTAAATGGATGGTGTAATCAAGCGCCTGCTTGGAATTTTTGCAAATACTTAATCAATGAACAAGGGGTATTGACGCATTATTTTCCTATGAGTATCGACCCATTAGATGCCAGCGTGATTGATGCCATTAAAAAGTAATTGATCTAATGCTTTTCAAAACAAAAAGCAGGTTGCTTCCTACTTTAATTGATAGGGCAATGCTCATGGTAATTCTCTAATACAATTTTACCAGAGTCTATTTCCATGCCTTTGAACTTTTCTTTGATCTCGTCCAATATCGCTTCGATCCCTTCGCGCTCTGTAATGCGTACCAATTGATTTCTGTATTCTTTGATATTTGGTAAGCCTCTTAAATAGTTGGCGTAATGTCTGCGCATTTCGTTGATACCACCAATTGGCCCTTTCCATTCTAAAGATTTAATCAAGTGCTTTCTTGCAACTTCTACGCGTTCTTCAACAGTAGGAGATTTCATTTTTTCACCAGTGGCTAAAAAATGTTTGATCTCTCTAAAGATCCATGGATAGCCAATTGCAGCCCTGCCAATCATCACACCATCCACGCCATATTTATTTTTATATTCTAATGCCTTTTCTGGAGAATTGATATCCCCGTTGCCAAAAATAGGAATATGAATTCTTGGATCGTTTTTGATATTGCCAATGATGGTCCAATCTGCCTCCCCTTTATACATCTGTACTCTTGTTCGTCCATGAATGGCTAATGCTTTAATGCCTACATCTTGTAACCTCAATGCAGCTTCGTGTACATTCAAACTACTATCATCCCATCCCAATCTAGTTTTCACAGTCACTGGTAGGTTGGTACTTTTAACCACTGCCTCGGTTAAACGAACCATCAAGTCTAGGTCTCTTAAAACGCCTGCACCAGCTCCTTTCATCGCCACTTTCTTTACGGGGCAACCAAAATTAATGTCTATTAAATCTGGGTTTACCGTATCTACTATTTTGGTACATAAAGCCATTGCTTCCTCATCACCCCCAAAAATTTGTATGCCTATTGGGCGCTCGTAATCATAAATATCTAATTTCTGTTTGCTTTTGATGGCATCTCGAATCAAGCCCTCGCTGCTAATAAATTCTGTATACATGAGGTCGGCTCCATTGTCCTTACACACGGCTCTGAACGGGGGATCACTTACGTCCTCCATGGGCGCTAATAAAAGCGGAAAATCTGGTAATTGTATGTTCCCTATAGATACCATATGAATTCATTATCTTGCATCTAACCGATACGGTGGCAAAGGTACCAATTAATTGCATTGACATGTATACTAATGAAAATTCTATTTTTAATATGAGCCCTGGATTCAGGATGGTTTTATTTATATCCATGACTGGATTGAGTATGATTCTTGGCGGCTTAATTACTTTTTCGATTGTGGCAGCTGCATTGCATGCGCCATTTACGGACATCCAATCTGTTTTATTGCGTCCAGAAAATACGAGCATGACGCAAATAGCCAACGCTTTTGCTTCTATTATTGGCTTTGGTGTCCCTGCTTTAGTAGTGGCTTATTTTACCAAAGGCAGTTTTACTTCTAATTTAGGATTCAAGCCAATTACGAATGATAAACAAGTAGGGATTGTTATTTTACTAGCTTTCACTGGCTTGATTTTGAGTGGTGCATTGGGAGACCTTACCGATAAAATCACTTTTTCAAATAGCATTAGAACCTGGGCAACAGATTTAGAAGCCCAATATAAAAAAGCACTGATGGCTATGACCCATATGCGTTCCATTTGGGATTTATTACTTGCAATTGTAGCGATTGCAGTGGTGCCAGCCATTGTGGAGGAATTGTATTTTAGAGGAACACTTCAAAAAATCATTACCGACTGGTCGGGTAAACCAATTGTAGCAATTGTAATCACTGCTATTTTATTTAGTGCTTTTCACTTTTCTTATTTTGGCTTTTTGTCAAGAATGTCTTTAGGTATTGTACTTGGCTTAATTTATTATTATACAAAAACAATTTGGTTGCCGATATTAATGCATTTTGTCAACAATGCGATTGGCGTGTCTGCTTTGTATGCAGTAAGAAATAACCCAAAAAAAATAGACCAAGTAATGGACTCCAACTTGACTTATTATTGGGTGATCATTGGACTTGTAGCATTATTTATTTTGTTCAAACAATTAAAAAAGACCACAGATGCCGTTTAATTTTTCTGTTTTTAAAGTAAGGGCTTTGTCTGCTATTGTATTTGTGTTCATTATGCTAGCAGGCTTGCTTTTCAACAGTTGGTCTTATTTTGCTTTGTTTTTGTTGATACAAATTGGATGTTTATATGAGTATCAAAAATTGATGCGTATCATTTTTCCTACTTATAATCAAATTTCAAAAATGCATCAATGGGGTGTATTTGTGGTGGGCATATTGATGATGACCAGTTTAGCGCCTACCGATATTGTATTGCCAACGGCAATACTTAAGAAATTACCACAAGCATATCAAGGAATTGGTTTAAAGTGGATTGGTTTGAAAGCCATGCCAGTAGGTCTTGTATTGATGATGGTGGCAGATGTATTTGCAAGAAAAGCAGAAATTAAGAATATCGCAATTAGTTTTTTTGGCTTCATTTATATTTCAATTAGTCTATCCTTGTTTTACGCCATACGAGGTATGTTTTTGAATTCAGCCATGTCTATGTTTTTTCCAAATATCGAATTGATGGTGCCAATTTTAGTGATAGTGACAGTTTGGGTGAATGATACGATGGCGTATATTGTTGGTTCTTTTATTGGTCGTACACCTATTTCTCCCATCTCACCAAAGAAAACATGGGAAGGTACGATTGCTGGTGTCATCTTGTCTGTTGTGATTTTATCCACTGTGGCGGGTCAATATATTCCTATCGCGACTAAGTACATCTATATGATCACTTTTGTGGCATCTGTGATGGGGAATTTGGGCGATCTTTTTGAAAGCAAATTAAAACGGTTGGCAGGCGTGAAAGATAGTGGTAGTATGATGCCTGGCCATGGCGGCTTCTTAGATCGATTTGATTCTATCTTATTTGCAGGGCCATTTGTTTGGATATTGCTTCAATTTATATTTTAGATGAATTACCTTTGCCCAAATTGCTATTTATGACCATACACAGAGAAGGAACAGCTACAATTGCATTGGTTGCATTTGTAGTAGGCATTTTGAATTTAATTAATTTCTCTTATTTATTTCCAATAAGTGCTTTGTTGGCATGGTCTGTATTTGTACTTACAGTCGCTTTCTTTTTATTCATAGTATCTTTCTTTAGAATGCCCAATCGTTCATTAACAATGGATCCTTCTGCGATTGTATCTCCTGCAGATGGTAAAGTGGTGGTGATAGAGGAAGTGATGCCAGATGAGTTTTATAAAGAACCAAGAATTCAGATCAGTGTGTTTATGAGCCCAGCCAATGTGCACGTGAATCGTTTGCCTGTTGCTGGTAATATTATTTACAACCAATACCATCCTGGAAAATTTTTAGTAGCATGGCATCCTAAGTCTTCTACTGATAATGAAAGATGGTCTGTCGTAGTTGAAAACGAAAAAGGTACCATATTATTAAAGCAAATCGCAGGTGCACTTGCCAGAAGAATCTGTAACTATGCTGCTGTTGGGACTAAGTTCAATCAATGTGATGAATATGGTTTCATCAAGTTTGGTAGCAGGGTAGATTTGTTATTGCCAATTGGCACCGAAATCAATTGTAAAATTGGGGATACGGTGAAAGGTGGCGTGACAGTGCTTGCTAGATGGTAATCAAATAGGCAGCTGCTTACAAGATGTTTTCCAATTCTTTTAAATGCGTGATGGTATAAGTTGCTGGAACGGTTGGCACAACTTGAATGTGGTTCACAAAAATGGTATCCATCCCTATATTAATTCCGCCTTGTATATCTGCAGACTCATTGTCTCCAATCATAATACTTTGCTCAACACTTGCATTGGCGTTTTTTAAAGCGTATTCAAAAATTTCCTTTTGTGGTTTTAAACTATTACTGGCTTCTGAAGTAATGACTTCGATAAAATAATCCTTTAATCCCGAGTTTTTTATTTTTTTAAATTGCACCGATTCAAATCCGTTGGTGATGAGGTGCATCTTATAGTCCTTCTGTTTTAAGTATTCTAAAATTTCAATGGTATAAGGGAATAAATGTTTTTTATTTGGCAAGATCTCTAAATAAGCCTGGGACATTTCTTTTGCCAATGGCTCATTGGACACTTTAAAATCCAATAAACTTAAGTATACCCTTTTCCATCTTAGCTCTTCTTGCTTGATAAAACCCTTGGTGTATCGGTCCCACAAACGGTGATTGTGCGCAGAATATGTATTGTAAAATCCATCAAAATCAACAATACCTAAGTCAATTAATTGGTGCTTGGTATATAGTTCTTGAATGGTTTCTTTAGAATTCGTCTCGAAATCCCAAAGGGTATGATCTAAGTCAAAAAATAGGTCTTTATACGACATAAGGGTAGGATGAAATGGTAATTGAAATGCTAAATTACCATTTTGCTTGCTATCTTTATCTTGTAAAGTAGGAATTTATGAATATCATTATTACTGGTGCTTCAAAAGGGATTGGATTTGCCATTGCAAATGCGTTTGCAGCAGCTGGACACAATTTGTATCTAACAAGCAAGACACCTGCAGATCTCTCTAGTGCAGCAGCATCCTTGCAAAAAACATATCCAGCTGTGAAGGTGGAATTTGTGCATGCGGATTTGTCTATTCAAGAACAGGTACACTGTTTTTCTGAGTGGGTTTTAGCAAGAACCACACCAGATGTTTTAGTAAACAATGCAGGTTATTTTTTACCTGGTCAATTACAAGACGAGGCCGATGGTCAATTAGCAGCTCAATTGAATGCGAATTTATTTTCGGCTTATCATTTGACACGAGATCTGTTGCCTGCTATGTTAAAAGCAAAGCAAGGTCATATTTTTAATATCTGTTCTATTGCCTCTCTTCAAGCCTATCCTCATGGTGGGTCTTATAGTATTTCCAAATATGCATTACTAGGCTTTTCTACTAACCTAAGACTTGAATTAAAAGACAAGGGGATTAAAGTCACAGCGGTTTGTCCTGGGGCCACTTATACCAATAGCTGGAAGGGATCTGGCGTTTCAGAAAATCGTATCATGGAAGCAGATGATATAGCAAAGATGATTTATGCAGCGACACAATTAAGTCCACAAGCTGTGGTAGAGGATATTGTGCTTCGTCCTCAGTTGGGAGATCTGTAAGAAATCAAAGTCGCTCAAGATCTTCATCATCGGTCTCGTTATTTTCTTTAGCAGGTGAATCTATTTTATGGGTTGTGCTAAAACTTGCTCTTGCTGCTTTGGTAGCAGCCAATCTTTCGATAATGACAGCAGCAATTAGTTTTGCCGCATCTTCATTAGGGTTTAATTGTAGTATATATTTTAATTTTTCTTCAGATACATCAATACGGTATAGTAATTGCACCAACTTGTTAAAATCATGTTGTATGCAATCATTGATAAAGGCAATTAAATCGCTAGGGCCGAGTTGTTCTAATTCGGAAAATGCTTTTTCCATGGGGCTATTTTTATCTGATTTTTTCTGTGACACCTAAACTAAATAAGGCAAAGTCGTATTTAGCAGGATCTCTTGCATCTAAAGTTCGGCAATAATCGGTTAACTCTATCGCAGTCAACCAATCTATTTGTGGACGAGAGATCAACCCAAATGTTCTAGACACTCTAGCTACATGCACATCAATTGGAATGATTAAATCGGCAGGGGAGATGGCTTTCCACAAACCAAAGTCAACCCCATGTTGATCCTTGCGGACCATCCACCTCAAAAACATATTCAATCTTTTACAAGTGGATCCGTTTTTGGGAGATGCAATATGTTTTCTAGTTCGATCTGGGGCATCCTTCAATGAAAAAAAGTAGTTTTTAAAATTAATTAAACCGGCTTCTACTGTTTTTATTTTTTTGCCAGATGGTTGGTCAACAAAAAAAGCTGTTTCTAAACTTTTTTGGGCGGCATAATGTTGCTTAAAGAAAGCGATACAATACAACAAATCTGCATCATTGAATGTGCGATGAGCAAAACCTATTAATTTTTTAAGATCTGCTGCTTGGTGTTGTGTACAAAATTCAAAAGGTGCATTGTCCATTCTTTCCAACAATTCCTTGCTCTTTTGAATGATGGTGGTACGATTGCCCCAAGCAAAGATGGCAGCAAAAAAAGCAGCAAGTTCAATGTCTTGCTGCTTTGTAAATAAATGGGGTATACAAATTGGATCTTTTTCGATAAAGTCAATATGATTGTATTGCTTTACTTTTTGATCGAGTAGTTGTTTGATTGCAGGGTTCATTATCCAATAGCCTGTGCTAAATCTGCAATGATATCTTCGGCGTCTTCAATGCCAACACTCAAACGAATTAAACCATCTGCTAATCCATTGGCAATTCTTTGCTCACGTGGGATAGAAGCATGGGTCATGCTTGCAGGGTGATTGATCAAAGATTCTACACCGCCTAAACTTTCGGCCAACGAAAATATTTTTGTACTTGACAATACTTTCGTTGCTGCTGCAACACTGTCGTCTTTTAATACAAAGCTCATCATGCCACCAAAGCCACGCATTTGTTTCTTAGCAATTTCATGGTTGTGATGGTCTGCAAAGCCACACCAGTAAACTTTAGCCACTTTAGGGTGCTGGCGTAAATAGGTAGCTACTTTTTCGCCATTCTCACAATGTCTTTGCATTCTTACATGTAATGTTTTAATACCTCTTAAGACTAAAAAGCAATCCTGTGGTCCTGGAACCGCTCCTGTACTTTTTTGTATAAAATACAATTGGTCTCTTAACGCTTGGTCGTTCAGCATTAAACAACCTTGAATGACGTCACTATGACCGCCTAAATATTTTGTAGCAGAATGCATGACAATCGTTGCACCTTGATCCAATGGATTTTGTAAATAAGGAGAGGCGAATGTATTGTCTACACAAACAATGCAGTTGTGTTGTTTACCTATCGCTGATACTGCTTCGATATCTGTAATATTCATTAATGGATTGGTAGGTGTTTCTACCCAAATTAATTTTGTCTTATCTGTCATCGCAGCTGCCACATTATTTACATCAGAGGTATCAACATAAATAAATTTGATGCCCATCTTCTCATGTACTTTAGAAAACAACCTGAAAGAACCTCCATACATATCATGTGCTGCAACCACTTCGTCACCTGGTACAAGCAAACGCATCACAGCGTCTGTTGCGGCCACACCACTAGCAAAAGCCAATCCAAATCTTCCATTTTCTATCACCGCAAAAGCCTCCTCCAAAGCAAAACGAGTTGGGTTCTGACTTCTTGCATATTCATAGCCCTGATGCACACCAGGAGCGGATTGTACATAGGTAGAAGTTTGGTAAATTGGCGTCATAATAGCACCAGTACTTGGATCTGGGTGTGCACCTGCATGGATGAATTTGGTCCCTAAATTATTTTTATTGCTCATCTTTATTGGTATTATTTAATGCGTATTTTTTATTTGATTTCCGTTTTTAAACATACGATAAGAAAAAACAGATGGAATGATGACCATGATAGCGACAGCTAACATAAATGCAATGATGCCAATTTTCATAGGCAAAAAGAATGTTACAACTGCTTGAAATAATCCCCCATAAATCCAAAGTTTTCCCGCCACTTTATGTGTTTCATCCCAGTTGGTTTCGTTTTCTAAAGTCCAAGGTAATTTAAAGCCTACAAAATAATTTTGCTTAAACTTAGGCATATACCATCCAAGTCCTGCAAAAGACAGTCCAACAAATGGTAAAATTAAATTACCAACATTGGTTTGATCTGCATGGGTTGAGCTATAAATAATGATGGTACTTAAAACACTTAAAAATACAACTGTTAAAAGTGCAAAATTATTATAAAGCTGCTTATTGGCTTCATCGTATTTTTTGGGATCGAATGTTTTTAGATTCGTTATCAATACATAAACGAAAACACTGACGCCCCCCATGATCCCTGGCCCTAAAAAAATGCTAGATGGGCCACCCCAGGCGTCTGGTTTCCCCTCGATATTAAAATGGGTTGGAATTTGACTTGGCAATTGAGGGAAAATGATAGCACCATATATAAAAGGGGCAATAATCAGAAGGGCCACTAGCCAAGGGCCGTATTTTTTAGTGTTCATAAGCTCGAATTTGATGCTCAAGGTACAAAATTTTGCTTTAGGAACCTTTTACATGAATTGGGCAAATCTGCGTAAATAAATTACTTTTGCAACAAATCAATTGACATGAGCAAAGGACCTATTTCACAGTTTATAGAGCACCATTATCGACATTTTAATGCTGCTGCCTTAGTAGATGCTGCTAAAGGTTATGAAACCCATTTATTAGAAGGCGGGAAGATGTTAGTGAGTTTAGCAGGCGCCATGAGTACGGCCGAGTTGGGCATCAGTTTAGCGGAGATGATTCGTCAAGACAAAATTGCCATCATTAGTTGTACTGGTGCTAATTTAGAAGAAGATGTAATGAACCTTGTAGCGCATAGTCACTACAAGCGTGTTCCTAACTATAGAGATTTAACACCACAAGATGAGTGGGATTTATTAGAAAACCATTACAACCGTGTGACGGATACTTGCATTCCAGAAGAGGAAGCATTTAGAAGATTACAAAAACACATTGTTAAGTTCTGGAAAGAAGCAGAGTCAAAAGGGGAGCGTTATTTCCCACATGAATTTATGTATCAAGTTATCTTGAGTGGTGAGTTAGAACAATATTATGAAATTGATCCTAAGGATAGCTGGGTGGTTGCTGCTGCAAAAAAGAATATTCCAATTGTTGTACCAGGATGGGAGGATAGCACGACTGGTAATATTTTTGCTAGCTATGTGATCAAAAATGAATTGAAGGCATCGACTGTTAAAAACGGTATTGAATACATGGTGGAATTAACAGAATGGTACAGAGCGAATAGTGGTGGAAAAGGGGTAGGCTTCTTCCAAGTTGGTGGAGGTATCGCTGGTGATTTCCCTATCTGTGTGGTGCCAATGATGTACCAAGATCTTGAATGGCATGATGTGCCTTTCTGGAGTTATTTCTGTCAAATTAGTGACAGTACCACTTCTTACGGTTCTTACTCTGGTGCTGTTCCAAACGAAAAAATTACCTGGGGTAAATTAGATATTCATACACCTAAGTTTATTGTAGAGAGTGATGCCACGATTGTCGTGCCATTGATATTCTCATACATACTTGGTCAGTAATAAAAATGCCCCTTAGCAATAAGGGGCATTTTTTATGCATTTAGTTCGGACTATCGCGTAGCTGGCATATTCAAAGGCATATCGCGCTTTAACATGTCTTCTCTTGTAGCCATTTCCCAAGCAGTTTCAAAAATGATTCTTGCTCTTTTTTCCATCAAATCAAAATTGATTTTCTCCACTCTATCTGTTGGTTTATGGTAGTCTGCGTGTGTTCCGTTGAAGTAGAAAATAACAGGTACGCCTTTTGCAGCAAAATTGTAATGATCACTTCTGTAATAAAAACGGTTTGGATCTTTTGGATCGTTGAATCTTCTATCCAACTCCATATTGTAGTTTTTATTCACCTTGTCTGTGATAGGCTGTAAATCACTACTTAACTTATCCTCTCCAATCACATATACATAGTTCATTGAATCTCCTTTGTAGGTTGGATCAATACGACCAATCATGTCAATGTTTAAATCGGCAGTCGTTTTTTCCATAGGGAAAATAGGATGCTCTCCATAATACTTAGAGCCTAATAAGCCTTTTTCTTCTCCCGATACATTCATGAATACTATATTTCTTTTTGGGCTAAATCCTTTTTTTCTTGCATATGCAAAAGCTTCTGCAATTGCTAATACGCCTGTGGTACCTGATCCATCGTCATCAGCACCATAATAGATCACACCATTCTTAATGCCTTCGTGATCATAATGACTCGTGATGAATAAATATTCATCTGACTTTTCTTTACTAGGGATGTAGGCAATCACATTAGCACTTGGTATAGTTACACTTGTTTTGTCTGAAGTCCATTCAATGGCAGCAGTATATTTGCCAACTGGAATAGTTTCCCATTCTTGATCACTGAATTCTTTTGTACTTCCCAATAATGCTGCCCCAACAGTTTTAGAAACAGTCATGCTTACAAAAGTATTGGCGTTGGCAGCAAAAGCCAATCTGCCACTTAAGTTACTTGGCATGGTTGGATTTGTTTTTGCAATATTGATAATACCAATCGCACCTAATTTTTGTGCCGCCATTGTTTTACTCATAGCTCTTTCCTTACCTTCTGTGCTGATTAATAATTTACCTTTAACGTCTAATGTAGACTTGTCATTGAATTCAGCGCCTACAAAAAACAATTCACTGCTTGTAAATAGTTTTTGTGGTGCAGCTGCTGCGCTGATCCAAAAGTCTTTGTCTAAAATATAGCTAGCGCCATTCACTTTTAAACTTGAAGAAGTCATCTTATCTTGAAACAAACTAAATGGCATTCTGTAAGAACCAGCGTTACCTGGTGTTAGATTCATTTGTTTGTATTGGCTCACTAAATAGGTAGCCGCTTTTCTTTCTCCTTCTGTTCCAGTTTCTCTACCTTGCATTTCCTCGCCAGCAATAATGCTTAGGTGTTTTTTTAAGCCTGCTGCTGTGATGGTTTTAGCTGCAGTGTTGGCATCAATGGTTTGTGCATTCACAAATCCAATACTCAAACTTAGCAGAACAATGAAAATTTTACGCATGTTGATTTATTTTAATTGAAAATAGTTGATTTAAATGTAGTTATTTTTTTTGAAATTAGATTATGAACAACTGATCTTATCCACTCTACCTTGATGTCTACCGCCTTCAAATGCCGTTGTCATAAAAAGGTCTATCATTTCAATTGCAGATTCAATACTCACAAATCTTGCAGGTACACAAATCATGTTTGCGTCATTGTGCAATCTTGTTAACTGAGCCACCTCGGGCAACCAGCATAAACCAGCTCTAACACCTTCATGCTTATTGGCAGTAATAGCCACTCCATTTGCAGAACCACAAAATAAAATTCCAAAAGCAGCTTCGCCAGTTGCGACACTTGACGCAGTAGGATGCGCGAAATCCGGGTAATCTACAGAGTCAGTAGAATAAGTACCAAAATCTTTAACTTGGTATCCCTTTTTTTCAAGCCACTCTTTTACTTCTTGTTTGTAAGCTACGCCAGCGTGATCTGCACCCAATGCGATAGGTTTAGAAGGATCAAAAACATAAGCCATATGAATCGATTTTAATTGGTTGCTAACTTATTATTACTCCCACTCTTCTTCTGCTTTCTTCACTGATTTATAAGCCCATCTTGATATGATAATACTTAACTCAAATAGGGAATACAATGGGATAAAGACCAATAATTGACTATACCAATCTGGACTTGGTGTGATGAATGCAGCAACAATCAAAATGACCACTACCGCATATTTGCGAGTACTACTTAAAAAATTAGGTGTGACGATACCAATTTTAGTTAATAAAAAAGCCAATACTGGTAACTCGAATGCGATGCCACAGCCCAATATCAGATTGGTTAGATTGTCTAAATAATCTGCAAAAGTGGGCATAGTCGTAATCACATTCTTAGTACCTAACTGGAAGCTTGCTAAGAAATTAAAAGTGAATGGGCCAAGAATAAAAAATCCAAAAGCGGCACCTAAAAAGAAAAAGAAGGAGACCCAAAAAATCATGAACCTTGTATTCTTTAATTCATTCTCTTTTAATGCAGGTTTGATAAAGGCCCAAAATTGATAAAATATAAAAGGGAAAGCAGTGATGATACCACCCACGATGGCCATGCTGATACTGCTTAAAAACTGTCCACCAAATGTGGTGCTTTGCATGGTCACTTTTACAGCAGGCATACACAATGCATCTCCTAATCCAGCCCAATGACTGAATTCACAAAATTTACGATAAGTAATAAAATCTGGTTGGATGGGACCTGTAATGATATTGTCCATGACCCAGTCACGCTTTATAAAAATCACCAAAGCCATAACCAATATTGCTGCTGCAGACCTTACGATGGTACCTCTTAATACTTCGAGATGATCGATGAAAGACATCTCGGAACCATCTTTGGGATTTAAACGATCAAATAGTGCCATGGATATAAACAATGAAGCCTAAAGTTAAGGCTTCTAGGGCAAAAGGAGGGCGTAAAACTAAAAAATAGTACTAGTGGATGGTGAGCTTAACTTTCTCAATTCTGGTATCGCTAACCATGAGTATCTCGGCATCAAAATGGCTTAAATGAATCACTTCGCGCACTTTAGGAATGGCTTCGTGTTTGTGGATCAGGTAACCACTCAAAGTCTCTGCACTGTCTGCTGCAAAATCGATGCCATATTTTTCATATAAATAGTCCAATTCCAGTCTACCACTAAAAATATATTCATTGGCAGAAAGTTGCTTTTCTAAAAATTCTTGTTCATCATATTCGTCATTGATCTCACCAAAGATTTCTTCCAACACATCTTCCATGGTCACAATACCTGCTGTTCCACCAAATTCATCTACCACCCATGCAATGCTCTTTCTTTTTTTAGAGAATAAATTGATCAAGTCTGCTGCATTCATGCTTTCTGTGACCAATAAAATTGGATGGATGATTGCTTTGAGGTCTTTTGGTTTTTTAAATAAGTCTAATTGGTGGATATAGCCTACAATATTATCAAGGGTATCATTATAGACAATCAATTTACTCAATTTGGTCTCTATGAATAATGCCTTTACTTCCTCTAATGGTGTTTGTATTTCTACACCAACGATTTCTGTTCGAGGCACCAAGCACTTGCGCACTTTGATATCAGGCAAGCTTAATGCGTTTTCAAATAAGTCTGTATTCAATTCTTGTTGTTCCTGATGTGCGTTGGTTTGTTGTACAAAATGGGCTAAATCTACTTTTGTAAATGCTTCTTTTTTATACACCATTTTTACTTGCAATACATTACTTAAAACCCATTGTGCTGTGTTAACTAAAATCACAGTGAGTGGCTTAAATAAGAGATGGAAAAATTGTGCGACAGGTGCAAAAGTATTGATCAAGGAGGCTGCTCTTGCTTTAAACATTGCTTTTGGAACAAGTTCTCCTATGAATAAAATAACGAAGGTGGATACAATTGTATTTCCTACTAAAATGGCGCCATCACCCAAGCCAAATTTACTCCAAATATGTGTATGCAATAATTCTTCAAATAATATACCAAAAACAACCAATGAAATATTAAGTCCTATTAAACAAGTGCCAATAAATTGTGTAGGTGCTTCAAGAAAGCCAGCAATGATTTTGCCTGACCTGCTGCCTTGTTTTTTCTTTAGTTCTAAACTAAGGCGATTGGCACTTACAAAGCCAATCTCATAGCCAGAGAAAAATCCAATTAAAATTACAGAAGCAACAATAGCAAAAATCATAGTTTATTTTTAAGTCAAAAATACCTGTTTACCATTCCGGCAATTCAGGTTTAGTGTCAATGATACCTTCAATTTGAGTCATTATTTCGGGCGTCAATAAGGTTGCAGTTTCTAATGCAGTTAAATTGTCTAATAATTGTGTTTTATTGGTAGCACCTAAAATTGCAGTTGAAACATTTGGATTTTTAATACACCAAGCAATACTCAATGATGCAGTGCTTACTTTTAAGGCCTTTGCTAAAGCACCCAATTGTTTCACTTTCGCAATTTTATCTTGCATCAACATTTTATCTCTTAACCATTCATACCCTTCAATTTGCATTCTTGATCCCTCTGGTATACCATCATTGTATTTGCCAGTTAATAATCCAGAAGCTAAAGGACTCCAAATAGTCGTGCCCATGCCCACATTTTTAAAGATCTCTAGAAAATCATTTTCCATTTTATTGCGCTCAAACATATTGTACTGAGGCTGTTCCATTGAAGGTCCAATCAATTTATATTTTTCCGCTACTCTGTGTGCTTCCATGATTTCTACACCACTCCATTCGCTCGTTCCCCAGTATAATATTTTTCCTTGTTGAATTAAAGTGTTCATGGTTTGAACCACTTCTTCGATAGGAGTTGTTTTGTCTGGACGATGACAAAAATATAAATCTAAGTAATCTGTCTGAAGACGAAGTAATGCTTCATGACAAGCTTCTGTTAAATGCTTTCTACTTAACCCTGTTTGGTTGGGCTTATTGGCTTTCCCCCTCCATCCAAAATAAGCTTTTGAAGAAAGTACAATAGAAGTTCTATCCCATTTTTTTTGAGTTAAAATACGACCCATCATTTTCTCACTTTCTCCAGCTGCATACACTTCTGCATTGTCAAAAAAGTTGACACCTGCATCGTATGCAATACCCATTAATTCATCTGCAATTCGATCGTCAATTTGCTTGTGAAATGTCACCCAGCTTCCGAAACTTAATGTGCTTAGTTGGAGCCCTGTTTTGCCCATTTTCCTGTAGTCCATCTGCTTTATTTAAGGGTTTAAATTACTGCTATCTTGAAGGATGGCGTAGC
Source organism: uncultured Bacteroidota bacterium (assembly GCA_903851465.1). Taxonomy (GTDB): domain Bacteria; phylum Bacteroidota; class Bacteroidia; order Chitinophagales; family Chitinophagaceae; genus Sediminibacterium. The sequence continues at coordinate 11,825 of CAINOI010000031.1, read as the reverse complement.
TGTTTGATTGTGGTTTAAAGATACGAATGTCTGTTAAATTTTGGTTGGCCTCAAGCCCTTTGCCATATATTTTAGCCACAGGATTGTGTTGCTTTACGACCACGTCCTGTTCGGTATAAAATTTACCTGTATTTTGATCCCAATACATTTCCTTACACCATAAGGTATCTCCAAGTGTGTTGAAAATAATGACATCGTCTTTTAAAAAGACGACATTTTCTGTTTCTTTATATTTTGCGTATTTGGCAGATAGTTGACTTTCTATTTGACTGCTATCCTTAAAAAAATCTACATGAATGGTTTGAGGGAATTCAATCATTTTACTGCTATCCACTAAATAACGATTCATGAGTGGCGCAGTTAATTTAGCACCTAATTTTCCCTCATTACTTACATAGATAGCGACATCTTTTCCTACATCTATTCCGCCAACTCTTGCACCTAATGCTTTTACTTCATCTACATCGTTCTCGCATGAAGCCATAAAAAAACAGCTACTCAAAAAAGTAACTGCTAATTTTAATATTTTAGAGGTCGTTGGATTAGTCATATTTACGTTTATTGAACCAAACATCACTCAAACTATAGCCCACTGTAAATTGAACAAAATTTTCTTTAAAATTAGAAGCACCCCCACCTCTTTGACCCATCTGTAAAGCTAGATTCAATAAAGTGAATTGGTAATCATAAGAGCGATACTTTCTAATTGGTAATCCTAAGCCCATTGTAAGTCCATTCACCTTTAATCCATTATTATTGATGTTGATATAATCGTTGCCACTAAATACCCCAAAGCGGTAAGTGACAGTAGACCAATAACTTTCAAATTCAAATGGGTTAGGACATAACTGTGCTCCAGCTCGAAGCATTGTAGCATTGCGCACTTGATCTGTTGCGCCATAAAATTTATAGCTATCTTTCCAATTAGACTGATTCAATTCAAGTCCAATCACCCACTGATCATAAGTACCCCTTACGGTGGTTACTTTTTTATGTAAAGCGATACCAGCTGTCATGTTACTTGGCAGCTCAATTGTACCCTTAATATCTTTTTGAAAAAGAGCCGTATCAACTGCCGTTTCTTGCGAAGCCGTAAAAGTACCGTTTGATCTTAAAATATCTTGCTTGCCACTTAATTTTTGATCAAGGGTATAAGTTCCACCGTAGCTAAGTGTATATTCTGTTTTGTCTTTTGTGACCGCATTGGTTGAACTTGACAGAGGAAATTCTCCTTGCACACCTAAGTTTAAAAATACACCACCAAAACTTGTATTGGTACTTGATAAAGATTGATTAAAATAAGTCGAATCATTATTGAATAAAATCGCCTTAACAACATCTATTTTTCTTCTACCTAAATTATATCCCGTGTTCATTCCAATACTCAAATACTTCCAACTTTTACCTAATCCAAAAAACAATTGGTTGATACCACCTTCGCCTTTATAGTTGGTGTAAATTGAATCCCCAATTTTAGCATCATAATAAAAATCGTTCACTGAATAATTGATTTGTGTCAATGGTCTTAATCCAAACGCAAATCCAATTTTTTTTGCTTTACTAATTGGGACACCTACAACAATATAATTAGGCACCAAATAGGTTGATTTTTCTTTTCCTACAGGAGTCGTTCTTTTAAGAATGCTATTGGTTAAATTCATGCCAATATCAAAAGTGGTCATATAAATACCGCCATAAGAGGCTGGATTATTAAAATTGATACTTTGACCAAAAGCCCCATTCATATTTGGGGTGTATGCAGCAGTTAGTCCACCCATACCTTGGTTTGCAGCATTTTGACTGTTATAGACTTCGTTGCCTACGCCATATCTTGAAAACGGGGAATTGATCTGAGCCTTTAAAGGGGCAATGAAACAGAAGAGTCCAATGAACGGGGTTAACCTAAGTATTTTTTTCGCTAATCGCATATAGTCCTTTGTATATTAAATTTGGGTCCGCAAATATCCTTCTTTTTAAGTGAGGTACAAAATAACTAAGGTCTCCACCGGTTAATAGGGCGTTAAATTTGCTGTATTTGGCCTCATAAGCATCAATTAGGCCATTAATTTCGGCTGACATCCCTAAAACGACCCCTGAAAGTAGGTTGGTTTTGGTATCATATCCCACCAAACCAAAGCTTGGAGCTGGCTCAATCAATGGTAAAAGTGCCGTTAAATCATTCATGGACTTAAAACGCATCTGCATTCCAGGAGAGATACTACCTCCCAAAAATTGCCCTCGATTGTTGACAAAATTATAAGTGATACAAGTGCCAAGGCAAATGACTAAACTATGTTGATTGGGGTATAAGTCTACAGCTGCTGCAACAAGTCCTAATCGATCTGCACCTATTGTTTCTGGCTTACCTACAGGGGTGGTAAAATTGAGTTTGGTTTGTGGTCCTAATAAATGAAATGGACCGTAAGCGCTCAATAAGCTTTCAACAGCTTGATTGTGATGTATCACCGATGAAAGCAATGTTTTACTTGGCTTATATTGGTCTAATAATTTTTGTACTGATGCAACTGCATCATCTTCTAATACCTCCAATTTTTCCAAGTGGTTGCCTTTAAAAATTGCCGCCTTTAATCGGGTATTGCCAAAATCGAAACAAATGGTTGTAGACATAATTATTTTAGTAGTTCAAAATTAATTGCTTTCAAGCAAACTTTAAGTAAAACAATAGGCAAGTTGCAAAAGATTTCGGTTATTTGAAGAACAAATAAGCGAATATGAAGGTTGCAGGGTTTACAATTATAAAAAATGCAGTGGTGAATGACTTTCCAATCTTGGAAGCCATTCGTTCTATTTTACCCGTGGTGGACGAAATGATTGTTTTAATTGGGGATTCTACAGATGAGACCATTGCATTAATTGAATCCATCGGCGATCCTAAAATTAAAATTCATCACTCCGTTTGGAATAAAGATTTAAGAAAAGGTGGGGTCGTTTTAGCAGATGAAACCAATAAAGCATTTCAATTAATTGATGCCAGCTTTGATTGGGCTTTTTATATTCAAGGAGACGAGGTTGTACACGAAAAATACCATCCAGCTATTCGTGCTGCATGTGAAAAATACAAGGACGATTTACCAGTGCAAGGATTGCTGTTTAAGTACAAACATTTTTATGGCACTTATGATTATGTGGGGGATAGCAGAAAATGGTATGCGCATGAAATAAGGATCATTAGAAATAATAAAGCCATTAGTGCTTATCGTGATGCACAAGGTTTTAGAATTGGTAAACAAAAATTACCAGTCGCTGCCATAGAGGCTAGTATCTATCATTATGGCTGGGTGAAAAGTCCTGAGCAAATGAAAAAGAAACAAAAAGAGAGTGCTGCTTTTTGGAATGACGATGCTCAAATGGAAAAAATTATAGCAAGTCCAGATTTTTATGATTTCTCTGAATTCGATTCTTTGGAACGTTTCACTGGTTCGCATCCCAATGTGATGTTAGATAGGATTGAACGAAAAAATTGGGCGATCGATCTAGATGTTTCCAAAAAGAAGTTGTCCTTTAAAAAATTTATTTTATACTACTTTGAAAAATGGACAGGCATTCGTCCTTTTGATTTTAAAAACTATAAAATAATCCGTTCATAAATGTTTGGCATAACAGATATCGCAAAAGGGGTTGCTGAAGGCAATTTTTTATTGTTGGCAAAAACCATTTCACAAATTGAAAATAAAGTGGAAGGGACGGACGACTATTTAGCCAAACTTGCTCCTAAAGCAATTCCAGTTATTGGCATCACCGGTCCTCCAGGTGCTGGCAAAAGCACTTTGATTGCAGGACTTGTAGGAGCGTGGGTTGCAGCAGGAAAAAAAGTAGCTGTACTTTCTGTAGACCCCTCTTCGCCTTTTCATAAAGGCGCTATTTTAGGGGATCGGATTCGCATGAAGGATTGGTATTTACATCCTCAAGTATTCATTCGTTCTTTAGCTTCTAGAGGTCATTTAGGTGGTTTAAATAGTTCTATGATAGAATTAACCACTTTATTACAATCTGTTGGATTTGATCAAATTATATTGGAAACAGTAGGGGTGGGACAATCCGAAGTGGAAGTGGCTTCTTTAGCTGACACGACCGTGGTGGTGCTTGTTCCAGAAGCTGGAGATGAAATTCAAATGATGAAATCTGGATTAATGGAAGTGGCCAATGTATTTGTAGTTAATAAAAGTGATCGCCCAGACGCGCAAATATTTACCAACCACATTCGACAAATGATGATGGAAAATGGGGTATCAGAAGACCTGGTAAAAGTAGTTGCTACAGTTGCTTCGCAGGGTGTTGGAATAACAGATTTGATTCAAGCTATTGAGTCACATCAAATAGCCAATACACAATTAGATGTCTATCATCAATTAGTTACGACAAAAGTAATTCAGCTCATTGTAGCGCAAAAAATGCGTCAGGTGGATCTTGAAAAATTGGAGCAAGATTTAAGTTTAGAAATTTCCAAACCTGGATTCAATATTTTTGAATTCTCACAAAGATTTAATTAAGGCAATTGCACGGTTGAATTTATTTTTCCACTTTAACTTTGTGGTCATAACAAATTCAGGTAGCGGTCCTTGCCAATCTTCACCTCTGTGTAACATGTGTTTGGTAAGGAGACTAGAAGTGCAGCCCCATTTTTGTATAAATTGATTGTAGCCTTTATTGCGTTTGACACGTCCTACAGATTTAGACCCAAAATGATATGCCCTACTTTGACTAACGCCTTTGAAATACCGTACACCGGCCATCCATAGTTTCATTGAAAAATCAGGATCAGAATACATGCCTGGACTAAATTCAATACTGTATCCCCCAACGGTATCCCATAAGGCAACTGGAACAATATTTGGAGGCCAAGTAGCACCAGACCAATCCTTCTTTTCTAATTGATTGTATTCTTGAAGTAGTTTTTCTTCTTGAAAATTGGCAATGTCTTGACCATAATTTTTTTCAATTACTGCATTGCTAGATGCAATAGGTTCAATCATTGTAGCAGATAAAAAGAATAGCTCATGTCCAATATTTTTAATTTCATCCATTAGGGCAGTATCCCATCCTGGACATAAATACATATCGTCATTGAGATAAAGTAAATAAGGTGTTTTAATCAATGTTCTTGCTGCATTGAGTGCATAGCATACCCCAATATTTTCTACACTATAGGTATAGTCTAAATCTGTTTGTGCTTTAACCCATTCATAAGATCCATCTTTTCCTTGATTCACATGCACAATAATCTGATGCGTAAGTGTTGAATTTTTTCGGATACTCTCAATACATTGTTGTAAAAAAGGAAGGTTGTTCCAACTTGGAATTAGAATCGAAAATTGGGCGTCCCCTAGTTGGGTTCGTTGCAGGGATTTATGAATTGTAAAATTGACCTGAGACATTAACTCGCTTTTTCATTTTTCCACCATCTATAAGCAACATAGCCCATGATGCCAAAAGGCATTGCAGCTAAATAAAGAATACCTACATTAAAGCCTTTTCCAGCTTCTTCTCCAATCTGTGCAGCAGTTTTTGTACAGATAGCACATTGTGCGGCTCCTGCTAAAACAATCAGTTGAAATACAAGTAGTAAGTAAATGCTTTTCATGATGCAAAAATAGGCATAAAAAACCCCGAATAATCGGGGGAATCTATTTTTAAAAAAATTAAGCTTTTGCCTTTGGAGCTGCTGTCTTAATATTTCTTGTTTTGTGTGGTCTGCTCTTACCAAAAGAACCTAAAAAGCGCTTTCCTTTTGCTGTTTTTTTATCTCCTCTACCCATGATATTATAATTTTTAAATTGTGATTGGACTGCAAATATAAAAAAACCCTCTGAATAAATGGTTATCCGAGGGTTTTAATTCAAATAAATTTGAAATTACAACTTGCCGCTCAATTCTTTACCAGCCTTGAAACGAGCAACTTTCTTTGCTTTAATCTTAATAGCCTCACCTGTTTGTGGGTTACGACCAGTTCTTGCAGCACGCTTAGATACTGAGAAAGTACCAAAACCTACTAAAGTTACTTTGTCACCTTTTTTCAAAGATTTAGTTACTGCTTCGATAAAAGCGTCTAAAGCTGCATTAGCTTGTGTTTTTGGACAATCAACTGCGTCAGCGATGTGTGCGATCAATTCTGCTTTGTTCATAGATGTGTTTTTTATAGTTTTAAACGATAGAACAAATTTATTGGGTTTGATGAAACAAAAAAATATTTTAGTGTTTTTTTTATTTTTTATTTTTCCACTAAAACCCTTAAATAGTAAGGTTTTCCGCTCGAATGCAATATTTCAATTTGGAGCCTATTTGCAGGGTCAAATTCTGTAACCCTTTACAGTATTGAATTACAGCGATTTTAAAAGTGAAAACGAAGCCAGTTATGGGTTTTGGAGGAGGAGCTATCCACAATCAATTCACAATTTTCATGCTAGTATTAAAGTGAAAACATTGTTCTCCCCATTGTTCAGTGACGCTTAAAAGCAGTGTTTCTGCATGTTTTTCCTGAAAATCCGCCAATTGACTAGGGGCATGACTAAACAATTGCAGGGTATAGGTAGGTGGTTGATCTGCAGTAAGGTCTAATTGATAGAGCTGATGCTCTACAAAACAGGCGGTTGAAAGACAGCTTGGGATAAAGCTTTGCTTCACCCAATTCAACCAGGCGGATTCAATGGAAGGATCTACTTGGAAACTAATATTGGATACAAACATGGCATTATTTTTTTAAGTCTACTACAATTGGACAATGGTCACTATGCTTAACATCAGGAAGGATAAATGCACCTGTGATTTTAGTTGCCAATACTTTTGTCGTACAAAGATAATCAATTCTCCATCCTTTGTTTTGCAATCTAACAGATGGGAATCTTTGGCTCCACCATGAATAAGCACCTACCGCATCTTGATGCATATGTCTAAAACTATCTACCCAATTGTTTGCAAGCATTTCATCCATCCAAGCCCTCTCTTCGGGTAAAAAACCAGAAGATTTTTTATTGCCTTTAGGGTCATGAATATCAATTGCTTGATGTGCAATATTATAATCTCCTGCCACAATGATATTCGGTCTTTCTTTTCTGAGTTGCTCTACCCAATTGTAAAATTCCTCCAGCCATTGGTATTTATAGGATTGTCTAAGGTCTCCACTTGTGCCCGATGGGAAATAGGCATTAATAATTGTAAGGTCTCCAAAATCGACTCTAATCACACGTCCCTCTGCATCGCTCATTTCGTGTCCGGTGCCATGCTCGACAAAACTTGGTTTTGCTTTGCTAAATACTGCAACACCACTATATCCTTTTTTTGCTGCAGGATACCAAGCAATATGGTAACCTAAATCGGTAAAAAGACTTTGGTCAATATCTGTACTACTTGCTTTTGTTTCTTGAACACATAAAATATCAACTGGATAATCTTTGAGCCATTCTATTAAACCTTTTTTGATGGCGGCTCTAATTCCATTGACATTATAACTGACTACGCGCATGGAGGATTAATTTGGCGATTGAAAAATTTCACTATAAGCAATTAACAATAATAGGGAAGTCATTGAACTTGAATACCCTTGCTGTATGGGTATTAAATAATTGGGTTTGTTCCTTCCTTTTGTTGCCATGATGGCCACATTGTTCAAGTAAATTATTTTAACATCAATATCGTTGTTGAAAAGGATTTTGAAACCATCCTTCCCAATGGTGCCTTCAACCGATCTTGATATGGAGATCAAGCCTTTTGGATAATTACTATTCAAAGTATAAAGTGAAGTGGAATCAAAGCCATTGTAGATTTGGTTTGAATTAAACATCATCCCAGTATTCGCTGGTTGTTCTATGACTTTAAATCGGCCAATTAAAAAGGTATCGGCAAAAATTTTATGAACACTGTCTGGTAAAAATCGGATAGGAGGTGTGGCACGCATTTCAGGATCGACCATTGGATTAAATTCAATATAGGCTTCCAATGTGTAATCTTTATTTTCACTTACATTCCTTAAAGGTTGTAAAGCTTGATAGTATTCTTTAAATAGGGTATTGGACCTTTTTTTTATTTCAGGTAGGATTGCAAAAAAAGGATTGTTACTTGTTTTGTCTTTCGTATCAATTTTCTGCATGTTGGCAGGTGGCGTTCTAAGCACAACCCTAAAATTATTTTGTGTAAACTGAATAAAATCTTTAGTCGTATCTACTGCAATTCTTGGTTTAGCATGTAACAAAGGCATCATAAAATTATCAGACGCATAACTAATGGGCACTTTTGCTTCAATATAAGCTAGCTCTTCTCCGTCTTTGTCAAAATAGCCCACTCCAGATTGAATGGCTTTAAATAAACTTTTTGGTGTTGTTATAGGTATATTGATTGGATAGCCAATGCCTTGGTTTGCGATTGGGATCATGCCCATTAAAATCGTTTTTTGAAAAACAGGTGTTTTATTTTTATCTAAAATTGTACAGGTTAAAAACCAAGTGGATTGTATGCTATCTTTTTTTGGAATGACAACATTGACCATTGAATTGTTGAAAGTCTGTTCTGGTTGCAATTCGTATATTTCTAAATAAGCATGAAAAGCCGAAGAGGGACTTTGACTCCAATCAATGACTAGCTTTCCAATTTGATTAGATTTGGTTAATATTTTTAGTTTAGTGGGATAGCTTGTATCTCTTTTTATTTGCAATGGATTAAATAGCACTGAGTCCAATAGATACGCAAAATTTTGAACTTGTGTCATCGTCGGTTGCCAATATTTTGCATTAGGTTGAATGCTAGAATACATTTGAACTTGTTCAAATGTCACTTGATTGGATTGCCCAAATGAAGCGATGCAAATAGATTGCGCAAAGAGTAGACTTAAAATGTAAAAAATGTTTTTCATTTAACAGGTTCAAATTGGGTAGTCAAATTTAGTTGATTTAAGGGTTTAATACCTATTTTATTCTAACTTCATCTCTATTAATGCTGATTAAAGTATATGCAAACCATTGACAATTCAATTCCAGAGAAAAAGATTATTCCATCAAAAAAATTGGTTGAATTAGACGGGCCAAGGCCAAGATTGAAGGAGTTTAAATTTGCTATTCAAATATTCTTTGAATTTATAAAAGGGTTTAGAGCACTCAATTTTGTTGGGCCCTGTATTACCGTATTTGGGTCTGCAAGATTTAAGGAGGGGCATCCTTATTACGAACAAGCCAGAATAATGGGTCAAAAAATTGCAGAATTGGGTTTTGTAACCATGACGGGTGGAGGACCTGGTATTATGGAAGCGGCGAATAGAGGTGCTTATGAAATTGGCGGTCAGTCTATTGGTTGTAATATCAAATTGCCTTTTGAACAAACCCCCAATCCTTATGTTCATAAGTCCATCACTTTTAGCTTCTTCTTTATCAGAAAAGTATTATTGGTAAAATATTCCTATGCCTTTGTGATCATGCCTGGTGGCTTTGGTACACAAGATGAATTTTTTGAGACCCTTACATTGGTTCAAACTAAAATCATTAAAAATTTTCCCATTGTTTTAATGGGGAAGGACTACCACGAGCCATTCATGCATTGGATGGAACACATGATAGCAGCGGGTACCATCTCTCCAACAGACAAAGATTTTATCCTATTAACGGATGACTGTGACGAAGCCATTGAGCATATTCGTAAATATGTTTCAAGTTATGTGGTCACACCAAGAAAACGATTCTGGTGGTTATTTGAAAAAGGTTAATCTATTACAGGTTGCAACCATTTGGTGATATACTCTAAAGATTGATTTTTTCTTTTCGCATAATCAACGACTTGGTCTTGCTGAATTTTTCCTAATCCAAAATATTGACTTTGAGGATGTGCAAAATACCATCCACAAACACTTGACGCAGGATACATGGCTAAACTTTCTGTCAAGCTAATGCCAGTATGTTGTTCGGCATTCAATAAATTAAATAAGGTATATTTTTCTGTATGGTCTGGACAAGCAGGATAACCTGGTGCTGGACGTATACCTACATAATTTTCCTGGATCAATGCCTCATTGTCTAGTTGCTCCTCTTTGGCGTAACCCCAATATTCTTTTCTTGTTTTGACATGCAAATATTCTGCAAATGCTTCTGCAAAACGATCTGCTAATGCTTGTAAAATAATTTTATTGTAGTCGTCTAAATTATCCTCAAAAGCTTTGATGTGCTTTTCGATACCATGAATGGTTACCGCAAATGCACCAATATAGTCTGCTTTGTTTTCTGCTGCAGGACAAATAAAATCAGCCAATGAGAAATTCGGTTGACCTGCTGCTTTTTTTGATTGTTGTCTTAAAAAATGTAAGTCAACTTGATTTGAACCGTCAGTGACAATCACATCATCACCTGTAGAACTTGCTGGCCAAAATCCAACTGCTCCTTTTGGTGTTAACCAATTTTCTTCAATGATCTTTTTTAATAAAGCCTGCGCGTCTTGATAGAGTTTGCTGGCTACTTCACCAACAACTTCGTCCGTTAAGATGGCAGGGAAATTACCATGTAGTTCCCATGCAATAAAGAATGGTTTCCAATCAATATAGTCCACCAGAACAGAAAGATCAGTTATTTCAATGGCTTTATTACCTGTAAAATTGGGTGCAGTTGAATTGAATCCGCTCCAATCAATCGCTACTTTATTTTCCAATGCGCTTGCATAAGGGAGGCTTTGCTTCACTGTTTTTTTATTATCAAAGTCAGCCTTTAATTGCAAATAGGTTTGTTCTAATTCCGCTAAGAAAGGCTTTTTTGTTTCTTTGTTCAATAATGAACCAGCAACAGTCACACTTCTTGATGCATCTAATACATGAATCACACCATCATTGTATTCTGGTGCAATTTTAACGGCAGTATGCATTCTAGAAGTGGTGGCGCCTCCAATCATCAATGGAATGGTCATGCCACGACGTTTCATTTCTTTTGCGATGTAGACCATCTCGTCCAATGAAGGCGTGATCAATCCACTTAAGCCTATAATATCAACTTGGTGTTTTTCTGCTTCTGCAAGAATTTTATCTGCGGGTACCATCACCCCAATGTCAATAATCTCATAACCATTACAGCCCAATACGACACCCACAATATTTTTACCTATATCATGCACGTCCCCTTTTACAGTGGCTAGTAAAATTTTAGCTGGTCCTTTTGTTTGACCATTCGGGTTGGCAGAGGCATTTTTTAATCTTTCTTTTTCGGCTTCGATAAAAGGCGTCAACACGGCTACACTCTTTTTCATCACCCTTGCACTTTTTACTACTTGAGGTAAAAACATTTTACCTGCACCAAACAAATCTCCCACCTGATTCATACCTGCCATTAATGGGCCTTCAATCACTTCCAATGGAGCACTATATTGTAATCTTGCTTCTTCTGTATCTGCTTCAATGAAATCTGTAATACCATTGATCAATGAGTGCGCTAGTCTTTCCTCAACTGAACCAGATCTCCACGCTAATTTTTTGCTATTAGCTTCTGCCACTTGCCCTGCATCTTCTCCTTTTGCTTTCAATGCATCTGCATATTGAATCAATGCTTCGGTCGCTTGGTTGTCATCATTGTTTTGATTCAAGATCACATCCTCACATAGTTTTTTTAATTCTGGTTCAATCTCGTCAAACACTATTAATTGACCTGCATTGACAATCCCCATATCCATTCCTGCATTGACTGCATGGTATAAAAAAACGGCATGAATGGCTTCTCTTACTGCATCGTTACCTCTGAACGAAAAGGATACATTCGACACCCCACCACTCACTTTTGCTAAGGGCATTAAGGCCTTTATCTCTCTAGTTGCTTCTATAAAATCAACTGCATAATTATTATGCTCTTCTA
>CAINOI010000030.1 GCA_903851465.1 uncultured Bacteroidota bacterium | reverse complement strand
TTCTGGTATTTGAAGATACACTATGCGCCCATTGGATTCTGGACGAATGTCCACAAAGTCACTTGCCACCACAGATCCGTTCACTTCAATCACTTTATCAATTACTTGTGTAGCTGCAATTGCAATATCTACAGATACAGGTGCACTTGCGTTAAATTTATCCGTTGGCTTTGATTTCTCTTTACATGCAAACAATCCTAACATCAGGACGAAGGCAATCATATTTAGCTTTCTCAAATTGGTCTAATTTTAGTGCTTAAAGATAGCTAAAAACCCATGTTTTATGCAAGAAAATAGATGAATGGTTGAATTATCGGCCTTGTTTAAATTGGATGAGTTTCTGCTGAATAAAATAACCCAACTCCAAGTCATTCAATAATGCCAGGGTTGGATAGGATGGTTTGCAGTATTCCATAAAAACATCAAGTCTTGGACCATCCAATTTTGTTAGTTTTTGGACAAAGCGCTTGGTAAATCGGTAGTTGATATATTTTTCTTGTTCCTGACGCACAAGCCTGTTTTGTAAAAATTGGAGGTTTCTACTTCGCTTGAACCTAAACATATTAATCACTTCATCTAGGTCAAATCCAATGGTAATGCCCCCGTTTCCAAAAAAATTTTGTTGGCTACTTAACTTTAAACCTGGGGGCTCGTAATTAAAGTATTTGGCATAATCCATCCTATTCAGAATTGAATCATACTTATAATAGCTATTGCGAACAGACACATCTGGAAGATCAAACCCAGTCACATGAATCATAATATTAAAATTACTGAAGTCTTCAATTTCATCTAGTCCGAATTTTTGGGTGTTTTTCCCAAACAAAGAAAAGGCCAAAGAGTCTTTCGCTTGAATGGTGATTAAATACCTGCCCAGAGAGTCGGTTTGTGTCCTGCTAAATTTACTATATACCATGACTGCTTCAATTGGCCTTCTTCCAGAAATATCATAAACTATACCACTAATGGTTCGCATTTGCGCCTTGACCGAAGAAAAGGAAATGCAAGTCAAGACAATAAATAGTAGGATGCGTTGCTTCATGAATGGTTGTAAAAATAAACAATTCAGGCCTTTGTTTATGTTAAAATATGGTTGGCCATAGGGTTAACAATGCCCCTAACAAAATTGTGCCCAAAACCACCCACTGAGGGGCAAGTTTATAACGAACCAATACAATTGCGGTAGTCATAAAAACGAATAAGTAAACCCCAATGTTAATTCCAGTTAAACCTCCTAAATCAAATACAATATCTTTTAATAAATATAAAGTAGCGCCTAGCATGATACCTACAACAGCTGCATAAATGCCTTCAAGCGAACGATAAAATAAAGCATATTTTTTTAGTTTCTGCCAAATTGGGAAAAAGAATAAGACAATTAAAAAGCTGGGCAAAAAGACGCCAATACTAGCCACCATTGCACCTATTATTTGTCCTCCAATCCCTTTTTCTTCTAATGCCAATGCGCCTGTAAAGCTTGCAATAGAAAAGATTGGGCCAGGAATTGCCCTAACGATTCCGGAACCTGTCAAAAAAGCAGCACTATTAATTTTAAGTACATCCCTTTTGTTTTCCTTGATATGAGCTGTATTTGGACGCGTTACATATTGCTCATACATCATTGGAATCAACACATCCCCGCCACCAAAAACAAAGCTTCCAAATCTGTAATTGTTTTCAAATAAATTATAGACTTTACGATGCTCCCAGTTTTGACGTGTGGCTTGCTCGGATAACAAACCTGCTGTCAGAAAAAACAATATAAATAAATGCAAATGCACCCACTTTATTTTTTTGGGTGCAGCACCTTGATCTGGGATTCTTTTATTGCTAAAATTGGTAACAATACCTGCTAGTACAATAACAACGGGTATGGTCCAAGGTGTTTTAAAGCCAATTAGAGTGAAGATGCATGCAAAGACAAAAACAAAAAGTGTAATGGTATTCCGAATCGCTTTTTTATATAAAAGATAGGTGGCACTAGCGATAAAACCAATCACCATTGGTTGCAATAAATGCAAGGCTTTCAAAGCTGGTTGTAAATCAAAATGCGTATAGGCAATAGCCAAACTAGCCATAAAACAAGTGGCTGGAAAAATCCAAATAAGTAAACTGATTAAGGCTAAAGGGAAACCGCCTCTTTTAAAAGCAATTAAAACAATTGTTTGTGTAGAGGAAGCGCCAGGTAACAATTGGCAAAAAGCATTGTATTCCATCAACTCTTCCGAAGTAATATCCTTTCTTTTTTCTACAAAACGATGTTGAAGCAAGCCAATATGAACCTGAGGGCCCCCAAAGGCGGTTAAGCTGTGATGGAAAACCGCTTTTAAAAATGGTATATGTCTTAATAGATACAATCAGTATGGTTTATGTAAAAATAAAATAATTTATTTGCATCCAAAGGATTTTATAAATTATCAGTGAAGTATATAAAACATTAAATGGGTTAATTTGTATCTTTGCATCATGAGAAATTTGTTTTTTTTAAGCGTCTTATTGATTGCATTTGGTTGTGGCAAAAGCAACTATGCAACCTACCAACCCGTTTATGCAACGATCAATTGGGAGGAACAACCTGATTATAGCCAATTGAAGAACTGGGCTGCTCATCCACTTAAAATAGATCCGGCAGATAGTATACCAGCTAGCATTGTTAAACAACATAAACCCAAACAATTAGCGGATGTGTTTTTTGTCCATCCCACTACTTATTTAGATCCAGAAATGCCTAATGGCTGGTCTGCCTCTTTAAAAGATATTGCTGTCAATATTAAAACCGACTATACCACCATCCTAAGTCAAGCAAGTATTTTTAATGAAGTAGGAAAAGTATATGCACCAAGATATCGACAAGCGCATATCAAAAGTTATTACCCAATTACTAAATTAGACACTTTAAATGCATTGGCTGCATTTGAATTAGCGTATCAGGATGTAAAAAGCGCATTTGATTTTTATTTGGCTAATTACAATCAAGGGAAGCCAATCATCATTGCCTCGCATAGTCAAGGCAGTACACATGCAAAGCGTTTGCTCAAAGAATATTTTGATGGGAAGCCATTGTCAAAACAATTGGTCTCTGCCTATATTGTAGGTATGGCAATTGACCCGAACGAATTTACAAATCTAAAAGCTTGTACAAAGCCAACCGAAACTGGCTGCATATGCGCATGGCGAACTTATAAAGAGGGTTATATTCCTGAGATTATACTAAAAGAAAAATTCAACTCAATTGTAACCAATCCACTTAGCTGGGACAGCGAACAAGTTTCAGTGAGTAGAAAAGTAAATCAAGGTGCCGTATTGTATAACTTTAAAAAAGTGATACCAAATGTCGCAGCAGCATATAACCATAATGGTGTACTTTGGACACCTAAGCCTAAATTTTTTGGGAATATCTTATACAACACAAAGAATTATCATATAGCAGACTACAACTTATTCTATATGAGTGTTCGTAAAAACGCAATGGATAGGGCTTTACAATTTTCAAATAATGCCGCTAATTAATTTTAAGAAGTAGATGGATTAATTTCCTACAACACTTAAAAATTTAATACGCATTATTTTAAGCTGCTCCCAAGTATAGTCATTTTCACTCAACTCTTGTTGTGCTATTTGTAATGAAGAAGTTTCACAGCTTTTAAAATATTCTAAGATTTCTTCTTGATCGTATTCGTCTAGCCATTCGTCAATGGCATAATCTAAATTCAGCTTTGTACCACTTGCCGCGATGGTTTCCATTTCTTCCAGTAAACTATCCAACCTTAGGTCTTTATTTTTTGCAATTGTTTCCAATGGAATTTTTTTATCTACATTTTGAATGATGTAGATTTTATTGCTTGATTTATTGGCCACAGACTTCATAACAAAGTCATCTGGTTTTTCAATATTATGCTCTACTACGTATGCCTCTATCAACTTAATAAATGCTTCGCCGTATTTGATAGATTTGCCTTTACTAACACCTTGACAACGCTCTAGTTCAGTATATGATGTGGGATACAATGTCGCCATGTCTTGCAATGAAGTCTCCAGGAAAATGACAAATGGAGGCAACCCTATTTTTTTAGCAACTACTTGACGTAGGTCTTTCAATAATTCAAATAAGCGATTGTCTGTGGTGCCGGTATCTTCGGCCACTTCGCTTTCCTCGTCTTCTCCCAATTCGGCTGCAAAAACATTTTGCAATACCACTAAAAATGAGCTTGGCTTTTTAAGGAACTTTTGACCCTTCGCTGTTAATTTTAATAAACCATATTCTTCGATGTCTTTTTCTATCAATTCTTCCAGCATTGCCTGACGAATCAAACTATTCCAAAATAAGTCATCATGTGATTTCCCTATACCAAAAACTGGTAGTTTTTCGTGACGATATAAACCAATTTGTGGTGTATATCGTCCTGTAATAATTTGCACTACATAATGTGCAACAAATCTTTCATCTAAGGCCTGTATCGTTTGTAATAAATTTACTAATTCTGTCTTTGCTTGAAATTGCTCTTTGGGGTGTAAACAGTTATCGCACTTTCCGCAATTTTTATCTGGCCAAGTCTCTCCAAAATAATGTAATAAACTCCTTCTTCTACAAACGCCACTCTCAGCGAATGCAACCGTTTCGTCTATCAATTGCGCGCCTACTTCTCTTTCACTCAAAGGCTTGTCTCTTAAAAAGTGTTCTAATTTAGACACATCTTTTTGTGAATAATATAAAATACAATTTCCCTCTAAACCATCCCTGCCAGCCCTTCCCGTCTCTTGATAATAATTCTCAATGGATTTAGGAATATTATAATGAATTACAAAGCGAATGTCTGGCTTGTCAATACCCATGCCAAATGCGATAGTGGCAACAATCACCTGCACATCCTCATTCAAAAATTGATCCTGTCTTTCTGCCCTTAATTTTTGGTCCAAGCCTGCATGATAAGCGACAGCTTTAATATTGTTAGCCCTTAAAAGATCTGCTAATTCTTCGGTCGTTTTTCGATTCAGTGTATAAATGATACCGCTCTTCTTTTTATGCTTCGTAATGTATTTGACAATACTTTTTACAGTCTGATCTTTTTTAATTTTCGGCTGTACTTCATAATAGAGATTGTCCCTATTAAAAGAGGATATTAAAATTTCTGGATTGTTGAGTGAAAGATTTTTTACAATATCACTTTGTACTTTAGGCGTTGCTGTTGCAGTCAATGCAATAATGGGTGCAGATGGTTTAATCTCCTCCATCATTTCTTTTAATCGACGATATTCTGGTCTAAAGTCATGACCCCATTCAGAAATACAATGCGCTTCATCTACTGCAAAAAAAGATACATTTAGGTCGCTAAAAAAATCCAAGTTCTCTTGTTTTGTTAAAGTCTCTGGTGCAACATATAATAATTTAGTCTTTCCGCTTAAAAGGTCTTCTTTAACCGCTTTGACTTGCCCTTTGTTTAAAGAAGAGTTTAAAAAGTGGGCCACTTCGTCGTGCTCACTATAACCTCTAACAAGGTCTACCTGATTTTTCATTAAGGCGATAAGTGGAGAAACCACAATAGCACAGCCTTCTAACATCATTGCTGGCAATTGATAACACAAACTCTTTCCTCCCCCAGTTGGCATAATCACAAAAGTATCTCTACCACCTAATAAAGATTCAATGGCTTGTTGTTGAGTACCTTTGAACTCAGAAAAACCGAAATATTGCTCTAAAGCAGCTATTAAGACCTTATTTTGAGGTACTGAAGTCTTTTTAATCGTTTTTTTAGTGGCAGGCATCTTAATTAGCTTGAAATCAACCGTTTATTATCTATTTGCAGTTTTAAGATAACGAATTTTGTTGAAGAAAAGTTCATCAAAAAGGTTAATTTTTTAAAATAAACCTTTTAACAAAGGATAGATTAAAAATGGAGTACAAAGTTCATGAAGTCTTACCTTTGCTGCATCTATATAATGCCTATGTTATCCGAGATTAAATCCATCGCCAAAAACGCTTTACTGATTGAAGCTAAAGCGGTAGCAGGATTAGAAAAATTTATTGACGAGCAATTTGTTGCATCTGTTCAAACTGTTATTCAATCTAAAGGTCGTTTTATTGTGAGTGGCATAGGTAAAAGTGCCATTATCGCTCAAAAAATTGTAGCCACTTGTAATTCTACAGGGACCCCTGCAATATACCTTCATGCTGCAGATGCGATTCATGGAGATTCAGGGATGATAGGTTCTGAAGATGTGGTGATGATTATTAGTAAAAGTGGTGAGAGTCCAGAGATTAAAATATTAGTAGACTTAATTGCTCATTTTGGCAATCCATTCATTGCCATGGTTGGTAATTTGGATAGTTACCTGGGCAAGGCGACACCACTTGTGGTGAATACCACAGTGGATCAAGAAGCATGTATACATAATCTAGCGCCAACTTCGTCAACCACTGCACAAATGGTGATGGGCGATTTAATGGCCATTGCATTCATGGAATTAAGAGGATTTAAATCCAATGATTTTGCAAAATTCCATCCAGGAGGTAATCTTGGTAAAAGACTAACCTTAACAACGGGTGCCATTGCAAAACTAAACACACAACCCAGTGTACAACCAACAACGAGTATAAAAGAAGTAATCATTACAATTTCAAAAAGCAGGATGGGCGCCACTGTTGTATTAGATGAAACAGGTGCAATTATAGGTATGATAACGGATGGCGATATTCGCCGAATGTTAGAACAACACAATAGTATACAGGATCTTAAAGCTGCTGATATTTTTCATAAGCAGCCTATTACGATTGCCACCAGTGCATTGGCTATTGAAGCTTTTGATATCATGAAAGCACACGATATAAGTCAATTGATTGTTGCGGACGAAGGACAATATAAAGGGATGATACATATACACGATTTAATGAAAGAGGGGATTTTATAATATATATCTATGCAAAACAAAAATCACTATGTAGCCATTATGGCTGGAGGTATTGGAAGTCGTTTTTGGCCGATGAGTAGAACTGCGCTCCCTAAACAATTTTTAGATGTATTGAATACTGGTAAGACATTGGTTCAATGGACTTACGAACGTTATGCAAAATTTATTCCTGCAGAAAATATTTATATAGTTACATCGGAAGAATATGTGGACATAGTGAAAACACAATTACCGCTGTTACCAATTGAAAATATTTTAGCAGAGCCAAGTAAAAAAAATACGGCACCTTGTATTGCCTATATCTCATTTAAATTGGCACAAATTAATCCTGATGCAAAATGTATTGTTGCCCCAAGCGACCATTTAATTTTAGAAGAAGACCGCTTTCAATCAATTGCATTACTAGCATTGGATTTCGTAGAACACATTAAGGCATTGGTTACATTAGGTATTCAGCCGACTCATCCAAATACAGGATATGGTTATATTCAATACGAAGGTCTTGAAGTTGCAAAGGATGTATTTAAAGTCAAAACCTTTACTGAAAAACCAGATTTAGAAATTGCTAAATCATTTTTAGCAAGTGGTGACTTTTTGTGGAACGCTGGTATTTTTGCTTGGAAAGTAAGTTCCATCTTAGCGGCCTTCGAAAAGTATCAGCCAGAAATGTACGAATTATTTGATCAAGAGAAAATGCATTTTAATACCCAAGCAGAAAATATATCTATTCAAAAAATCTACCCACAGTGTACCAATATTTCTATTGACATCGCCATCATGGAGAAAGCCAATAATGTATACGTAATGCCAGCATCATTTGGATGGAGTGATTTGGGCACATGGAATAGTGCTTATGAAAATATGGAGAAGGATTATTTAGGCAATGCTGTTGCATCTGATAATGTGATTGTTATTGATGCTACAAAATGTATGGTCAATTCACCTAAGGATAAACTAGTTGTATTACAGGGTTTGGATGACTTTATTGTGGTGGATACAAAGGATGTATTATTGATTTGCAGTAGGGATAAAGAGCAATCTATAAAAGAATATGTAGCAGAAGTAAAAAGAAACAAAGGCGATAAATATATCTAAATTACCTATCTTAGAGCGGTTGGGATATAGCTTATAAATATAAATGACCCCTCTATGGCAACCATCATCACCGGTACTGGTAGTATTATACCGCACTATATTAAATCGAATCAAGATTTTGTTGCGAACACTTTTTATGATGAGCAAAGTGAATTGATCAAAACACCTAATCAAGAAATTGTTGAAAAATTCAAAGGTATCACCGGTATTATGGAAAGAAGGTATGCCGATGTGCAAGTCAATACTTCTGACCTAGCAGCTGCTGCAGCCAAATTAGCGATTGAGGATGCAGGTATAGATCCTGAAACAATAGATCAAATTATTGTAGCGCATAATTTTGGAGACGTTCAGTCAGGAACCATACAATCAGATGCTGTTCCTGCCATCGCTTCGAGAGTAAAACATCATTTAGGTATTGTGAACCCAAGCTGTGTCGCTTATGATATTTTATTTGGCTGTCCAGGATGGATTCAAGGTGTGATTCAAGCCGATTCATTTATAAAATCAGGCATGGCAAAAAGATGTTTAGTCATTGGCGCCGAGACGCTTAGTAGAGTGGTAGATCCTCATGACAGAGACAGTATGATTTTTAGTGATGGCGCAGGTGCATGTATCGTAGAACATAGCGAAGACCCTAATCAGGGTATATTATCCTTTAGTGTACAAAGTCACTGTAACGATGAAGCTGGTTTTTTGTACATGGGAAAGTCATACCATCCAGATGCAGATGATGCCACAAGGTACATTAAAATGAAGGGCCGAAAAGTGTATGAGTATGCTATTAAGAATGTACCTATCGCTATGAAAGCCTGTATCGAAAAAGCTGGGGTTGAAATTCAAGCAATCAAAAAATTCTTCCTACATCAAGCCAACGAAAAAATGGATGAAGGCTTTATTAAAGCATTGTATAAATTATATGATATAAAAGAAATTCCTGCAGACATCATGCCTATGAGTATTCATGAACTTGGCAATAGCTCCGTTGCAACAATTCCAACTTTATATGATCTTGTAAAAAAAGGAAAGTATGCTGAGCATACATTAGAAAAAGGGGACGTAGTGATTTTTGCATCTGTTGGAGCGGGAATGAATATCAACGCGATTTGCTATCGACTCTAAATGAAATAGATACTAATAAAAAAGGCGCTAATAGCGCCTTTTTTATTAGTATCCTCGTTGGTTATTACCTTCGATATAATTAGTATACGCTTTATTACAAACTTTGTTTCCACCAGGTGTAGGATAGTTGCCGGTGAAATACCAATCACCTGTATTGGTAGGACAACATGCATGTAACCCTTCCACGGTCTGGTATATGACTTCTACAGGGATTTGAATATTGTCTGGTGTAATTAATTGCGCAATTTTATCTGAAATTTCTTCTGCTGTAAAAGGATTGTACAATTCGCGCACTACATTTTCTGTATGTAGTTCGTTCTTCGCTTCTAAAACTTTTATCTTTTGATACACATCATCCATCACCTGCTCCATACCTCTTTCTTTCAGCAAAGCGATAGTCGCCTTAAATGCAATAAAATCGCCCATTTTACTCATATCAATGCCATAGCAATCAGGATACCTAATTTGTGGTGCAGACGAAACAACAATGATTTTTTTAGGCGAAAGTCTTGACAACATTCTAATAATACTTTCTTTTAATGTCGTACCTCTAACAATACTATCATCAATCACTACCAAACTATCTTCATTTTTACGCACAGTACCGTAAGTGATATCATATACGTGTTGTACCATCTCGTTTCGATTAGCATCCTCTGTAATAAAGGTTCTTAACTTAACATCTTTAATGGCAATTTTTTCTTGGCGAATTTTTCGATTCACCATCTCCCCTAGTTTTTCAGGGTCCACCTCTTTACCCCAACTTAAAATACGTTCTACTTTAATGGCGTTCAAGTATTCTTCCATGCCTTTTATTAATCCGTAAAAAGCCACTTCTGCCGTGTTGGGAATATAAGAGAAAATGGTATTCTTTAAATCTTTTTCAATTCTGTCTAAAACAATTTTACTTAGATGATGCCCTAGCGCTATTCGTTCTCTATAAATTTTCTCATCCCCACCTCTAGAAAAATAAATACGCTCAAAAGAACATGCTCTTCTTTCTTTTGGTGCAATAATTTGTTCAATAGTATATCCACCTTTGTCGTCTACTATCAATGCATTACCGGGCATCAACTCATGCACTTCATTCTCTCCTACATTAAATGTGGTGCGAATAGCAGCTCTTTCGCTGGCTGCTACAATCACTTCTCCGTCTATGTAATAATATGCTGGACGAATACCATGTGCATCGCGCATGATAAAACTATACCCATTCCCAACTAATCCACCAATGGTAAATCCACCATCAAACATAGGCACTGCTTGCTTTAATACTTCCGAAATATTTGGGCTATTTGGATTTTTACTTTCTTCAATAACAAGAAAGTGATGGATAACTTCCATCATCGCAGCTAAGTCGCTTTGTTTTTCAAAAGGACCTGGCTCGTGTTGAATTAACTTGAATAATTCATCTGTATTCACCAAATTGAAATTGCCAGCTAAAGCAAGGTTTTTCCCTGGGACTAAATTTTTCTTAATAAATGGATGACAAAATTCAACATTGTTTTTGCCTTGTGTGCCATATCTTAAATGTCCTAATAATAATTCTCCCATAAAAGGCAAATGCCCTTTCATTAAACCAGGATGCTTTGTAATATCTGGTTGAAATTGCTCTAATTCTTGTATTTCTTGACCCACTTTATAAAACAAATCAGCAATAGGCTGCTGTGCACTACTTCTTAATCTATATAAAAAAGGATTGCCTGCTTCTATATCTAGTTTAACAGTTGCAATCCCTGCGCCATCTTGTCCTCGATTGTGTTGTTTCTCCATCAAAAGGTACAACTTATTTAGTCCGTAGGTCACCGACCCTCTATTTTGAAGATAGTAAGATAAAGGTTTTCTTAACCTAATGAATGCTAAGCCACATTCGTGTTTGATTTCGTCGCTCATGATGAAATTTCTAGTATGTTTTTTCCTTTACGATTGCATTAGCCACTTTTGTCCAATCTGTTAATTCTTTACAAGCTTGGAAATCGTTGTCTATAAATACATAGTAATTAGGTACTCTTTCTTTAAACCATGATTCTAAAACTTTAGCCTTTTTCTCTTCTAGTGCCCTTACCGAAACACGGTTATAATCTTCTTTTAAATTTTCTTTATGTGGCTCTGTCTTTTCTTTATAATATACAATACGAACCGTTTTTCTACCTCTATCATCCACATACATTTGTGGTTCAGAAATATCACCTGGCTTCATATTTTTAATTAAAACTACCATCTCTTTATCCAATTGGTCAAAGTTGATATAAGTAGACCCATCACGACCTGTTACAGCTCCACCACTGAATTTACTAGATTCGTCGTCACTATATTTATTCACAGCCTCGCCAAAACTTGTCTTATTTGCTAACACTACTTTTCTAACGCTATCTAACAATTTTTTAGTTTCGTTGACTTCGTCATTGGTAATTGGTGGGATTCTTAAAATATGTTTTACCACTGCCTCATCACCAGATCTAGAAATCAATTGAATGATATGGTAGCCAAACTTAGATTTCACTGGTGCAGAAATTTGACCTTCTTTTAACCTGAAAGACGCAGCCATGAATGCTGGATCAAATTCTCTAACATTTCTGTTTAAGCTAAATTGCCCTAAATTTTCTTTTGAACTAGGATCTTCAGAGTACAATTTTACCAATTGTTCAAATTTATTCACGCCGCCTTCGACTTGCTTACGGTACTCTAACATTTGTTGAATCACGTATTCTTCGATATCGCGATTTGCTTTGGGGTGCATGATGATTTCAGAAATCTGCACTTCGCTTTCATATAAAGGCAAACTATCTACCGGAATTTTTGCATAAAAAGCTTTTACCTCATTTGGGGTAATCTTAATCTTGTCAACAATTTTATTTTGCATTTCCTCTGCTAATCGTTGTTCTTTAATTAAAAGTCTAAAATCGTCTTTTAATTGAAAGATAGTCCTTCCAGCAACTTCCTCTAAGACTTCCTTAGAGCCAAACTGTTGAATGAAATTTCGGATACGACCATCAATAGCCACTTCAATTTCTTCTTCTGTTACTAAAATAGAATCTTTTTCGGCTTGTAATACTAAAGCCTTACGAATCAATTGACCTTCTATCACCTGACATGCAGATGGTAATTCAATATTTTCTTGTCCCTGTGCTTGTCTTTTGTAATCTGCTATAGCATTGTCTACATCGGAACGTAAAATATATTTATCGCCGACAGTAGCAATAATTTTATCTGCTAATACTTTTTTGATTTGAGCTTTTGCTGCACTAGTAATGGCAATTAAACCTAAGGCAAATAAGATGCGAACTATTTTCATCAAATATGAATTAAAGGGCTAAGTTCTGATAGCTAGGGCAATACCCCAACTATCAAATCTTAATTTTTTTATAAAGTACGTTTAACTTCTTCTTCCTCAAATGCTTCTACAATATCGCCTGGCTTTAAGTCAATAAAGTTTTTGATGGTTAAGCCACATTCCATATTGGAAACAACTTCTTTCACATCATCTTTAAAACGCTTCAAGCTTCCTAATTCTGCGGCTTGTCCTTCTCCTCTTGGGAACTCAACAATACCATCACGAATAATACGAATCTTACTGTTTCTGCTCAACTTGCCATCTAATACATAACATCCAGCAACAGTCGCTTTATCAAACTTGTAGACTTCTCTTACTTCAACATTGGCAACAATCTTCTCTTGGATTTTTGGTTCCAACATACCTTCCATCGCGCTCTTAATTTCATCAATTGCGTTGTAGATGATAGAATACATTTTAATTTCAACGCCTTCTGTTTCTGCTAAGCGACTTGCTTGCATACTTGGTCGAACATTAAAGCCAATGATGATAGCATCAGATGCAGCAGAAAGCAATACATCAGATTCTGAAATCTGACCCACCCCTTTTAATACCACTCTAATAGCAATCTCTTCGGTAGATAATTTTTGTAAAGAGTCACTTAAGGCTTCTACAGAACCATCCACATCACCTTTGATGATGATGTTTAATTCTTTAAAGTTGCCTAAAGCTAAACGACGACCAATCTCGTCTAATGTAATATGTTTTCTAGTTCTTAAACCTTGCTCTCTTAATAATTGAGCACGCTTGGTTGCTAATTCTTTTGCTTCAGACTCGTCGTCATATACTTTGAATTTCTCACCAGCTTGTGGTGCACCATTTAAACCTAATATCACCACTGGAGTAGATGGAGGAGCGACTTCGATACGTTGGTTACGTTCGTTGAACATCGCTTTAACACGACCATAAAACTGTCCTGATAAAATCAAGTCTCCCTGACGTAAGGTTCCGTTCTGTACAAGTATAGTAGCAACAAAACCACGACCTTTATCTAAAGAGGCCTCGATAATCGTTCCTGTACCTTCTCTATTTGGGTTGGCTTTTAAATCTAAAATTTCAGACTCTAACAATACTTTCTCTAATAAAGCATCTACATTCAATCCTTGCTTAGCTGACAATTCTTGGTTTTGGAACTTACCACCCCAAGCTTCTACTAAAATATTCATTTGAGATAATTGCTCGTATATCTTTTGAGGTTGTGCACCGTCCTTATCAATTTTATTCACTGCAAAAATCATTGGCACATTTGCCGCTTGTGAGTGACTAATGGCCTCTTTAGTTTGTGGCATCACCGCATCATCTGCAGCCACCACGATAATTGCAATGTCAGTTACTTTGGCACCACGAGCACGCATCGCTGTAAAGGCTTCGTGACCTGGTGTATCCAAGAAAGTAATGGCTTTACCATTTGGCAAAGTCACTTCGTACGCACCAATATGTTGTGTGATACCGCCGGCCTCACCTGCAACCACATTCGCATTACGGATATAATCCAATAAAGATGTTTTACCATGATCCACGTGACCCATGATGGTTACAATTGGAGGACGCTCAACTAAATTCGCCTGATCTTCTGCTTCCTCTTCCTCATCCATTTCTACTACATCTTCCAATCCAACGAATTCAACTTCAAATCCAAATTCACTTGCAACCAATTCAATCACCTCCGCATCTAAACGTTGATTGATTGACACCATGATACCTAAGTTCATACACTTGCTAATGATATCAGCAAAGCTTACATCCATTAAGCTAGACAACTCACTTACAGTTACAAATTCTGTTACCTGTAATTTATTGTCTTCTCTTTGTTCATTATTTTCATTTTCAGCAGCTTCTTCTCTTCTTTGACGACGATACTTAGATTTCGTACCCTTACCTCGACCACCTTGGCCTGATAATTTAGCTTGCGTTTCCTTGATCTTATCTTGAATTGCTTTCTGATCGATTTCTTTTTGCTCAGCAGTTTGTGGCATATTTCTTCCTCTTGCACCACCTTGTCCTGGACGCGTTCCATTATTAGGACGATTGCCTTGATAGCCGCCACCTTGTCCACCTTGAGGACGATTGCCTTGATAACCACCACCTTGACCACCCTGAGGACGATTGCCTTGATAACCGCCGCCTTGCGTTTGTCCACCTTGACCTGGTTGATTAGGTCTGCCAGTCACTGGGATACGCTTACGAACGCGCTTTTCTTCCTGAGTTAAAGGTTTTGGTCTAGTATCACTATTAATTGGTAAATCAATTTTACCTAAAATAACTGGACCCGTTAATTTATCTGCTTGGATATTGGTAATTGCACCATGCACATTTTCTGGAGCGATAGAATGATCTACCGGTGCCGCTTTTGGAGCTGGTGTAGGCTCTTCTTTTTTAGCAGTCGCTTTTGCTGGACTTGCTTTTGGAGCTGTCGCTTTAGGCGCAGGTTCCTCCGTTTTTTTAGTCGCTTTTTTAGGTCTTGTAGATGAGTCAATTAAAGAAAGGTCTATCTTATTGACCACTTTCGGGGCTTCCACCTCCGTTGCTTCTACTTTAACTTTAGCAGGAGCTACCTCCTTAGGGGCTGGCGCCACTTCAGGCACTGGGGCTGCTGCTTTTGGAGTTTCCACAACTGGTGTTTCAGCAACAACTGCTTTTTTTGCAGGAGCAATTTCTTCCTCTGCTTTTTTGCCTTTGTCTGCTACTGCATTTTTTGGCAATTCCACATGGTCCGCCTTATTCTTGGCAACCTTGTCGCTTTGGAATTCTGCCTGCAAAGCATAATACTGACTTTCAGTTAATTTGGCCGTTGGCTTAAGGTCGTCCTTAGGAAAACCTTTTGTACTAAGGAATTCAATCAAGGTATCTTGACCGATGTTGAATTCTTTAGCAGCTGCTAACAGTCTTGGTAGTTTCAATTCTGACATTCTAATGTTTTTTGCCTCTTTTTTGAACAGAGACGCGTTCCTTTTACAAATATACTTCTATTTAAAGGTTATTCACCTTTAGCAAACTCTTCTGTTAAGACACGGCGGACTTCCGCGATGGTCTCCACTTCTAAGTCAGTTCTTTTTTCTAATTCTTCAGCGCTTAATTTCAATACACTTCTTCCTGTATCACAGCCTACACGCTTAAACTCATCGATGATCCATGCCTCAATCTCATCGCTAAATTCATCTAAATCGATATCAAACTCGTCTACAATCTCTTCGTCTTCACGATACACATCTAATTCATAGCCAGTTAGTTCAGAAGCCAATTTGATGTTCACACCACGACGACCAATTGCTAAAGAAACTTGATCTGATTGTAAGTATACTTCTGCACGCTTACGATCGGCATCAATATTCATATAACTAATTTTTGAAGGCGTTAATGAACGTTGAATCAATAACTGCGTATTCGTAGTAAAATTAATGACATCAATATTTTCATTCTTTAATTCTCTCACAATACCATGAATACGAGAACCTTTCATACCCACACAAGCACCAACTGGATCTATACGATCATCAAATGATTCAACTGCTACTTTTGCTCTTTCACCTGGCTCACGAACAATTTTCTTAATCGTAATTAATCCATCGAAAATTTCTGGTACTTCTATTTCTAATAATTTTGCTAAGAATAATGGGCTTGTTCTAGATAAGATAATCACTGGTGAATTGTTTTTCATATCCACTCTTGCAATAACCGCTCTGATTGTTTCTCCCTTCTTGAAAAAATCTTGAGGAATTTGTTCTGTCTTTGGAAGAATTAATTCGTTGCCTTCTTCGTCCAATAACAATACTTCCTTCTTCCACACCTGATAAATTTCAGCATTGATGATTTCACCAATTCTGTCAGAATATTTTTGAACTAAAACATTTTTCTTTAAGTCGTTGATACGAGATGCCAAAGTTTGCTTTGCAGCTAAGATAGCACGACGTCCAAAATCATAAATATTCACTTCCTCTAATAACTCCTCACCTATCTCAAAGTCAGGCTCTATCTTGATTGCGTCAGAGTATGAAACTTCTGCTAAAGGATTATCTACATCATCATCTGGTCGGATTTCACGACGACGAATGATTTCCAAGTCGCCTTTTTCAGCATTTACGATTACATCAAAGTTTTCATCGCTACCATATTTTTTTCTCAATAAGGTTTTGAATACATCTTCTACTACTTTCATCATCGTAGGACGATCTATATTTTCAGCGTCTTTAAACTCCGCGAAAGCTTCAATTAAATTAATACTTGCCATAACATCATTTTTTTATCAAGCGATCAAGCTTGAGATTTGTTAAAATTGAATTTGAACTATAGTTGATTTTATATTATCAAATGGAATAAGCATGGTTTCTTGGGTTGCTTTTTTACCCTTGCCTGCCGTCCACTCTATTAAAATAGCCTTGTCAGTTACTTCTTTCATTATGCCCGTAAAAACAGCTTCGTCGTTCAATATCACTTCTACGGTGCGCCCAATATTTTTTACATATTGTCTGTTTAAAATCAAAGGCTCCTCTACACCAGGCGAAGAAACTTCCAAGGCAAAATCACCTTCTGGAAACCAAGCAGCTTCTTCGATGGCCTTGTATAATCTCCTATTAAAAGAAGTACACTGTTTGATAGGCAAACCTTGGTCACCATCAATATAGACTCTTATTATATGTCCAGGCTTCACTTTGATATGCACCAAAAAATAGCTTGGATCCTCTAGTAAAAAAGGTTCTAATAAGGAATGTATCCTGTCTTTTAATTCGTTTACTTCCATAGTTAAAAAAGAAGAAGGGAACGATTTCGTTCCCTTCATTTCTCTGCTTATTCTAGACCAAAGGTAATAAAAGAGGATGAATTCACCCAATTTTATTCAATCTCACCGTATTTTTGTGGTATGACCAAGCTTTTAATTTACGGATTTCTAATCTACCTATTGTACAAACTGGTATTTAATGTGGTGCTTCCCGTGCGCAAAGGGGTCAAAACTGTTCGTCAAAATATGGAGGAAATGCAGCGAAAAATGGCCGAAGCGCAAGGTCAAAACGCCAATTATACCGGATTTACGAACCAAAATGCGCCTAAAGAAGCGCCAAAATCAAATAAGGACTCGGGGAAAAAAGACGCCGATTACATTGATTTTGAGGAAGTTAAATAATATTTTGACCCTTTAGACCCATTTTTAGCCCCTTTTGGACCCATTGTTATTCTAAAGGACGTCTTTTACCCTAATAACTTAGGCAATTCGGTCTCAATGAACATGCCTGGTTGTAAATACAACACCTGCAACCCCACCGAAGCTGCACCAATCACATTGGGCTCATTATCGTCAATGAATAAAGTTTCAGCAGCGATCAGCCCTTCTTGGTCCAGAATATATTGAAAAGAGGCCGGATCTGGCTTGCGCATCCCCATATGATGAGAATAATAAGGTTTTTTAAACAGCTTTTCGAAATCTCCACCTATTTCCCTTTCAAATTGAGGAAGCACGAAATCACAATGTATCTGATTGGTATTGGAGTATAAAAACATGGGGAATTGATGTTGATGCGCTTTGATCCATTCCATACTCTCTTTTCTAAATCCAATTAACAAGGAATTCCAAGCAGCTATAATTTGACTATGACTCAGTGATAAATTGTACAATTGATTAAAGCCCTCACAGAATCCTGCTTGGTCGATGCATCCTTTTTCAATATCATAGAATAATTGATCGCATTGATTGAGTGTAAAATGATTTTGAAAATTTGGGATACCTAATAGGTCAAATTCGTTGTACATTTTTGTAAAATCAATATCATATAAAACATTGCCAAGATCAAAGATGATGTTTTTTACAGGAGTCATAATTAGATAAAAAAATTAAGGCAAGATGAGTGATTTCAATTTGCGTACAAATATACAAATACTTCAATTGAAGATCTATCTACAAATTGTATATTTGATACATGCAACAAAATCTAGCCCATATAGCAGTGGTTGTTCGTGATTACGATGAAGCCATTCAATATTATACCAATATCCTTGGATTTAAATTAATAGAAGACACGGAGCTTTCAGCAATTAAACGATGGGTGATGGTACAACCGACTGGGGCAAATAATGGCTGCATGTTACTGCTTGCAAAAGCAGCCACACCCGAACAAGAAAAAAGTATAGGCTATCAAACAGGCGGACGTGTATTTTTATTTTTATACACCGATGATTTTTATAGAGACTATGAAAATTATACTGCTAAGGGTGTGGAGTTTACAATCCCACCTCATGTAGAAGCTTATGGAACAGTCGCAGTATTTAAAGATTTGTATGGGAATCTTTGGGACTTGATTGAGCCTTCATAGCAGCTGCCATATGCTTACAAGCAGCGTCTCCTTTATTTAATTCGTTCTGAATATTTGTATGTGAGGCTTCGTCTCTGTTTTGACTCAGCTTAAACACATGCTGCAAGTCATTTACAACAATATCAAATGAATAAATGGCTTTCATGTTTTGTTCCATGTATTCCTGAGATAAATTTTTTACTTGCGTTGGTGCATCTGCCTCTTTTTCAAAATGCAAAGTCAATTCGGTCAGTACATTTCTTAAATGTGTTTCGTCTTTTATTTCTAATGGTCCTCTTGCATGCACTGTTTGATAATTCCATGTACTTCCCATCTCTTTTGTGGTATACCAGTTGGCACTTACAAATGCAGACGGTGCTGAAAATATAACCAATACATTTTTATTCAATTCAAATGCATTGCTATGATCTTGTTTACGCATGATATGTCCGCTTATCGTAATCACTTCATTGTCTACTTTCGTTAACACGGGTATATGCGTGGCAACGGGCAAGCCATTCGCGTCTACACCACAAATGGTTACAAAAGGATTCGCCTGCATAAAGTCAAGGACTTGTTGATGATTGCTGGCTTTAAAATGAGGAATATTGTACATAAAATATTTTTTAATTGTTGTTCGGAATTAAAGTGGCAATGCAGTGGTTGTTTTAATTTCATCCATCACAAACAAACTATTGATATGTGCAACCATTGGAAGGACCGCTAATTTTTCTTGGTAAAATTGATTGTAAGTTTCTACATCTTTTGTGACCACTTTTAAATAATAATCAAAACTACCAGAAACCAAACTGCAGGAAATGATTTCATCAAATTGTAAAATGATTTGCTCAAACTCCGCGAAATTATTTTTTGTTTGCTTGTCTAACGTCACATGACAAAATACCACCATGCCTAAATCAATTTTTTTACGATTGATTAAAGCCACATAGTTGGCAATCACCCCATCTGCTTCTAATCTTTTGATGCGGTCATGGGTGGGACTTACAGACAGGTTAATTTCCGCACTGATATCTTTTAAAGTGGCCAATGCATTTTTTTGTAAGATGCTTAAAATGGCAAGATCAATTGGGTCTAAGTTCATATGCTGCAATTTGAAAAGCGTAAGAATTTCGGTGAAAATGCAAATTCTGACTCGAATTTACTGATAATTTCTAATTATTTTAATTTTTAAAGCATTTTTTACTGTATTTATTCATTTAACTAATAATATTTTCTTTTTACAGAACTTTATACAGAAATAAAACTAATACTATGATTATTGGCGTTCCTAAAGAAATTAAGATCCAGGAGTACCGTGTAGGTTTAACTCCTGAAGGTGTGGATGCTTTGTCTAGACAAGGCCATACGGTGTACATTGAAACCAATGCCGGTGCTGGATCAGGATTTTCTGATGAGGCTTATGTAGCTGTGGGTGCGCAAATTTTGCCAACCGCAGCCGAAGTGTATGCCATTGCAGAAATGATTGTAAAAGTAAAAGAGCCTTTGGCTGCTGAATATGGATTGATCAAGTCTGGTCAAATTTTATTCACTTATTTCCATTTTGCAGCTTCTAAAGAATTAACAGAGGCGATGATGAAAACGCATGCTGTTTGTATCGCATATGAAACTGTTGAATTACCTGATGGCTCATTGCCATTATTAGTTCCAATGTCGGAAGTAGCAGGAAGAATGGCGGTGAATGTGGGTGCTTATTATTTAGGCAAACCATTCGGTGGTAAAGGAAAATTGTTAGGTGGTGTACCAGGTGTGAAGCCAGCAGAAGTATTGGTGATTGGTGGTGGTATTGTGGGAACACAAGCTGCTAAGATGGCTGCAGGATTAGGTGCACATGTAACCATCATGGATACCAACTTAGCTAGATTAAGGTATTTGTCGGATGTGATGCCTGCAAATGTAATCACACAGTATTCTACTTTATTAGCAATCAAAGAAAAATTACCTACAGTTGATTTATTAATAGGTGCCGTTTTATTACATGGCGCAAAAGCACCACACTTAGTAAAGCAAGCCGATTTAAAATTAATGGAAGCGGGTTCTGTAATTGTGGATGTAGCGGTTGACCAAGGTGGATGTATTGAAACTTGTAAGCCTACTACACACGAAAACCCAGTATTCACTATAGATGGTATCACGCATTATTGCGTAGCGAATATGCCAGGTGCCGTGCCTCAAACAAGCACAAGAGCTTTAACACAAGCTACTTTACCATACGCGCTTGCAATTGCAAACAAAGGATGGGAAATTGCATGTGCCGAGAATCAAGCATTAGCAAAAGGATTGAATATTAGAGCGGGAAAGATTTTACACAAAGGTGTATCTGAAGCGTATAATGGATAAGATTTGATTTCGAATTTCCTAAATAAACTATTTATAAAAAGGAAATCAAAAATTGATCTCGAAGACTTTCAAAAAAAATACCCTCGCATTTGCGAGGGTATTTTTATATATAGTACTCTTTTAAATACAATGACTATTTCCAAATTGTCCAACCTTTCCACCAAGTTTGGTTTGGACCAGATGTTGCAACTGCACCTCTGAATGTTACTTTTTCAAAGAATGCATTTTGTAATTTAACATCAGTGAAAGAACCATTCTTTGTGAAATTCACATGATCCCAAATTCCTAATGTTCCCCAAGCAGATGTAAAAGGATCTGTTGATGGAGTTGAAGGAGTTGTAGAAGGAGTTGAGTTATTTGCGTATGGTGTGAAATCAGGATTGGTGTAATTAAACGGTTGAATTAATTTTAATCTATCTGCAGAAGCATTGGTTAAAATTGTGTTTTCGTAAAAAGGGTTAGTAAACCAAGTCAATAAACTGGCACTAGACGCACCTGTTGGTGTACCGCTAGCAGTATAAGTGATATTTGCAGTGTTACCAGCAAAAGTCGTATTCTTGATTCTAATTGTACTATCGTCAATATTTTTATCTACTGCAGTTCCAGTTGACGCATCAAATTGAACGGCTACTGGCCATCCAGCAATAATTGAGTTCATGATAGAGATACCAGTATTTCTTCTGATATGCGCACCA
This sequence comes from uncultured Bacteroidota bacterium, assembly GCA_903851465.1. GTDB lineage: Bacteria > Bacteroidota > Bacteroidia > Chitinophagales > Chitinophagaceae > Sediminibacterium. The sequence goes on along the minus strand of CAINOI010000030.1, from coordinate 75,626 downwards.
GCTCTGTATAAACTATTTCCTTTATTATCTAAAGTAGCTCTTGGTCCAATTGCAGTCATATTAGAGAAAACAGCAGTTGTTTTTGGAGTCTTAGTTGATCCACTACCATCGTTATCAGATTCAAACGCTTCTGATGTAGAGATATCAGCAATTACTGAATCTCTTAATGCGATACCAAATTGAACATTACCAGAATATCCAAAATCTGTATCAAAATCATCATCCTGTGTTTTGTAAGCAATCAAATACTTACAGTTTACTGTACCACCAAACCACTCGAATGCATCATCTTTTGCATAAGTAACTTGGATGTGGTCGATAGTCGTACCACGACCTACACCTGCCATTGTTAAGCTATTCAATTCGTTATCTGGTAAATATGCATAACCTGCATACTCAATTCTTAAATATTGTAAAGTACCAGAATTATCGGCATCATTTCCTGTTGGGAAAGCTGGATCACCAGACCCTGCTAAACCATAACCTACTTCTGTATCATTTACACCACCTTCCACTGAAGTTAAACCAGTGTAGGTTGTTCCTTTCCAAGATAAAGATTGGTTTACAGTTGCAGTACCTAATAATACGATACCACCCCAGTCACCAGATTGTGGATTTGGAGAAGAAGATGTAAACACAATTGGAGATGTTTCAGTTCCTATTGCAACTAATTTACCGCCACGTGCTACAATCAAAGCAGCCACATTTGAACCAGACTTACCTTGCACTTTTGCACCAGCTTGAACTGTTAAAGTAATTCCTTTTGGAACATATACCTTACCTGAAAGATAGTTGATATCTTTTGCATATAAAGTAGTGTCTTTTGTTAATACACCAGATAAAGTAATGGTATTCACTACCACACCTACAGGTGCAACTTCTTTCGTAGTTGTAACTACGAAGATTTCTTTTTCGCCGTCTGTTTCGATCTTTCTACAACCAGTAATGGCTAAAAAAGCGAGAGATAAAATAAATAATTGTTTCATTGTTGTTGTATTTAAAAAAAGTGTTTGTTTGTAATATTATAATGTGTAGTTAAGTGTAATACCAAAAGTTGTACCGAATTTTCTAGAGAAACGAATAGCATCTTTAGACTTATCATAATCTGTATTGCTGTTATTGTTTTGATAGAAAATTTGTCTTTGATTCAAGATATCAGAAATGGTAAATTTAATTTCAGCTTTGTTCTCAGCAAACTTTTTACTGATTTGGAAATCCACCAATGCTCTTGGGTTTTCAAATACATCTGGTGAACCTGCACCAAATGCATCTCCCACTAGATAAATTCTTTTACCTACTTGGTTAAATAATGCTGTCATGTTAAATCCTTTCTCTACTACATCATATAATAGACCAGCGTTAATCAAATACGGAGACTGACCTTGTAAAGATCTGCTTACTTTAAGCGCAGCATCTTCAATTTTTGAATTGATATAAGAACCGTTGGCTTGTAAAGTAAATCTAGTAGATAATTTTTTACGACCTTCTACTTCAAAACCAAACGCAGTCGCCTTAGCTACATTTTGATAAGTAAATAAACTTGATCCTCCAGAACCTTCATAGTAAATGCTTTCAATAGCGTTATCAAAGTTTTTGTAGAATACACCCACTGTAAACATTTCTCCAGCACCTGGATACAATTCATATCTAAAGTCTAAATTGGTAATTTTTGTTCTTTTTAAATTTGGTTCACCTGATACTGCTGCGTTTAAATCAAAATCATAGATGGTTAATTTAGATAACTCTCTTAATTCTGGACGAATTACAGTTTGAGAACCTGTCAATCTTAAGTTTGATTTTTGACCTAATTTGATTGTAGCATTTACACCAGGTAAGAAGTCAGTTACTTTTGAATAGGTATGGCGATCATCCCATTTCTTAACTGAACCTACTAATTGGTCAAAGTTTTCTACTCTCAGTCCCCATACCACTCTTAAACCATCTGATAATTTATTATCAAATTGAACATAACCAGCATTTAAAATGGTGTTGGCCATGTATCTGAAGTTTCTATTTTGAATAGAGTTGAAAGCAAATTTATTATCTGTACCATTTCCAAAATTTTGAGGTACAAAAGCTGAAGCCGCATCTAAGCCTCTTAATTCAGCATTATCTCTTGGCAAGTAAACAGCAAATAATTGAGCGTCATACATACGATCTTTAATTTGCATCATGTAACCTGTTTTGATGGTTTGTTGCTTTACTTTTAAAGTTAAATCACCACCAGCTGTATAGATATAATCAGATAAAGATTGGAATACACGGCTACCTGATTGTTGAGATAAAGTGTTTGAAATATTCAATACATAAGGATCTGTACCAGCTACACTCTTAGTATATAAAATTCTTCTTTGATCCGGGCTATAGCTATCCAATATATTGAATGCACCATACCAATTGAATTTTAATTTTTGAGATAAGCTATGCTCACCATTCAATTGATTGGTAAAGAAAACATTTTGTCCAAATACAAATTCGTTACCTTTCACTAAATCTTGTCTAGAATAATCTTTACCAGCTCTAGAATTGAATGAATTTGCTGTTTTAACGTTTACAATTGCTTTATAACTAATTTTATTCAAAGGGTTTATGAACATAGACAATCCAGCAATAGCACCCATATTAATATCGTTAATATACTTTTTGTCTTTTAATTCAATAATTGGATTGATTGTATTACCAACAATACCATTTTGATTGTTGACATTATCTTGGAAACGGTATGCATTCGCATAGTTTACTCCAATAATACCACCTATTTTTTTACCCCATAAAGTACCGCTAAAACCACCATTCATTTGTAAGCTTACATTTGGCTTAGCAGTAACTGTCACTGGAGACCAGTTATTTGACATTCTTTTACCCAATTCTGCTTTTGTAGCTAAACTAGATGTATCAAAATTTGATTTTGTAGTATATCCAGCAGGCATAGATCTTGTACCATCATCTAAACCTAAATAATCTGTTTTACCGCCTTCGTCTTTTAAGAAATCTTTTCCAGTAACTAATGTATTAGCACTAGTACCGATTTGAATATTAAAGAAGTTCTTTGTTGGAACATCTTTTGTATTTACTTGAATTAAACCTCCAGCCCACTCACCTGGTAACTCTGGAACGAATGCTTTATTGATAATGATATTGTCAATGATTTGAGAAGGGAATAAATCAAATGAGAATGTTTTTCTGTCTGGCTCTGTACTTGTTAACAAAATACCATTCAACATCGCTTGGTTATAGCGATCCGCCAAACCTCTTACAATAATATATTTACCTTCTTGGATAGATGCACCTGGAGTTCTTTTTAAGATTTCAGCAGTGTTTCTATCTGGACTTCTCTTAATAGATTCTGCAGAAATTACAGAAGCAACCGTATTGGTATTTTTCTGATAAGCTATCAATGCATTATCCGTAGCTCCTTTATTAGTAGATCTTGTAGCAGAAACCACTACATCCGTTAAATTTTTTCCTGCTTCTTCTAATAATACATCTAATACGATCTCTTCGTTAGCAGTGGTAGCACCAGTAACATCAATTGATTTTGCTTTGTAACCTACATAAGATAAATCTAATGAATATGCTTTATTGATATCTATATTAAAACTAAATCTTCCCTCGATATCTGTTTTTGAAACTTGGCTCTTATCCGATTTTAAAGTTAGTGTAACGCCAACTAAAACATCATTTTTTACGTTTGTAACCTTACCTGTCAATTTTGCTTTTTGCGCTTGAACCGAAACTGCTGCAACAAAACAAATTATAAATAGTAGTATCCTTTTCACGATATGATTTTATTTGTATGGCAAATATCAAATACTCATGTTACCAAATTGTTAAGCCAATATGAACTTAATATTAACAAAGGATAAAGTGCAAAAAAATGGAGCGTTTTTCAACGCTCCATTTTAAAGTATATTTTATTGCTAATCAAGGTGGTATACATTATGTAAATCTTTTGGACAAGTAAAGTTCACACCTAAATCATTGATCAGACCGTCATTGATATCATAGACCCATCCGTGTAAGTGCAATGGTTGGTCTCTTTTCCATGCATTTTGAACAATAGATGTCTTTCCCAGATCATGTACCTGCTCCTGTACATTCACTTCTACGAATCTTCTTGCTCTTAAAGTCTCATCTTCAATGGCATCGAGTTCTTTGTGATGGTATCTGTACACATCTTTAATATGCCTTAACCAATTGTCAATTAAACCAAATTGTTGATTTTTCATTGCCGCCATCACACCGCCACAACCATAATGACCGCAAACAATCACATGTTTCACCTTTAGCACTTCTACAGCGTAAGATAATACACTCAACATATTCATGTCACTATGTACCACCATATTGGCGATATTACGATGTACAAACATTTCACCTGGATCCGTTCCTGTAATGGATTCTGCAGGCACCCTACTGTCCGAACAACCTATCCATAAATATTCTGGTGTTTGTCCATTTGATAATTTTTCAAAGAAGGCAGGGTCTAATTGCAACTGTTCTGCGACCCATGTTTTGTTATTTTCAATTAATCTTTTATATGATTTTTCCATTTTAACTATTTTAATTTTTGAAAAGAATGAAACCTTAATCTAACTTTTAATCTAATGCCCAGCCGACTTAGCCCTTTCAGGCAAATTTACCAATTGTAGGTCAATATTTTTTAAATTTGCTGTTGCATTGAAGTTATGAATAATTTCAATGACATCCAGGTCTATATAATGGGATTGACTCGCATCAATGATCACTTTTGTACCATTGGGTATTTCTGATAATTTTTTTGCGATACTCCCTTTATTAATAAATGTGACTTGCTCAGCTAACTTAATAGTAATAGCGCCGCCATCAGCTATTTTAGCATGGTGTATTTTGTAATCCCGTCTAAAATTGTTCCTTAATATATAAAAAACTGCTACCAGCATACCCAGGGCAATCCCTTTTAACAAGTCGCTAAATTGAATTGCAATAATGGTCACCATAAAGGGTACAAACTGTTCCCACCCTAGCTGATACATTTCTTTAAACAAACTAAGCTTTGCCAATTTGTAGCCGACTACCAATAACACAGCAGCCAAACATGCCAAAGGGATTTGGTTTAAGAGGGATGCAAATGCGACCACACTAATTAGCAATAACAATCCATGGAATATGGCCGATAGTTTTGTTCTAGCACCTGCATTCACATTCGCAGAAGTTCGAACTATCACTGCCGTCATAGGCAATCCGCCAATTAAACCCGAAATTAAATTCCCCAAACCTTGTGCTTTTAATTCACGATTGCTTGGTGTGACTCTTTTATAGGGATCTAACTTATCCGCTGCTTCGGTACTTAATAAAGTTTCGATACTTGCAATAATTGCAATAGTCACTGCTATGACATAGACTTGGTAATTTCCCAATGCTGCAAAATTGGGCAATGTAAATTGACCAAAAAACTCGTTACTATTTTTTGCTACAGGTAAGGTAACCAAAGCATTTGCTGTTAACGCCCATTCAGGCTGATAGACTTTAAATAAAGCATTTAATGCAACACCAGTCAAAACAGCAATCAATGCGCCTGGAACAAACTTGAAAAAGCTGTATTTTTTTAATGCTGGTAACTCCCAAAATAATAGGATTGCTATAGAAAAAGCTGCAATGAAGATCGACCCATAATGATAGGAAATATTTGCTGTTTTATTAACGCCAATGGCTACTGGTATTTGTTTTAAAATTAAAATAATACCAATCGCTGCAAGCATTCCTTTGATGACACTAGAAGGAAAATAATAACCAATCACTCCTGCTTTTAAGTAGCCTAAAATAATTTGTAAAATGCCAGCTATAGCCACTGCGACTAAGAAATGATCATAGGAACCTAATGTGGTGATACCATTCAAGACAATCACAGTAAGGCCTGCAGCTGGACCACTCACGCTCAATGCGGAACCACTTGCGAATGCTACAATGATACCTCCAACGATACCTGCAATAATACCAGAAAACAAAGGCGCCCCCGATGCCAAAGCAATTCCTAAACATAAAGGAAGCGCTACTAAAAAAACAACTAAGCCGGCAGGAAGGTCTTCTTTTAGATACCCAAAACTAATTCCACGGGCTGGTTGACTTAAATTCATTTGAATTTATTAATAATATGACATTAATTTCTACAGGTTGTACCAAGTAGCAATTAACTTAAAAAAATAGATGAATGATAACCCTCTGTTTCAGTAATTAGAAAGGTTATAAGGATACGAATTAAATAATCGTATTGGGCGGTGGAATAAGTATAGGATTGTTTCGATCAATCACTGAGCCTAGATGTGTAATAATAGGATAATTGGAGTCGATGATCATCAATGCAGTTTGGGATTCAAAATACATTGAATGGTTGGATTCCATGTTCTTGACTTTCATCTGAATTTCTTCAACCTCTTCTTCCTCCAAAGCGAGTAAAGTGGCTGTTGTAGAATGACCATTGGTTTCAATTAAATTAACCCAAAAGCGGAGCCCTTCCAAAGGAAAAATCTGTGTGGCAACCACCAAAGTCAATAAAATACCAATGAGCCTTTTTTTCATACCATGCGAATATAAAAGCTAAACAATTATAAAAGCCATATTGTTGATGAATTTATACGAATTTGATCTTACTTTTTGTACACCATATAAACATAGAAGGGCACACCCAGCATCAACATGATGAATCCCCAATAGACAATTTCCTGTCCTGAACCAATCAACATCCACATAGAAAAAGAAAATGCGATGGCACTTAAGACGATTGCCGTGACCGTTTTGGTTTTAGTGAAGGTGGTTGCTTCTTTTGCACGAACAATTAAATAAGATACAGTCGTAAATAAATAAGGTAGCAAAGTAAAAAAAGTAGAGAGCAGTATCAACAACTTAAATTGGCCGGCTAAATTTTTTGAATTGTTCATGAACATCAATAAAGTGATAATGATACTAGATACAATCACACCATTTGCAGGCACCCCTTTGCGATTTTGTTTCGCAAAAAATGCAGGAAATAACTTATCCTTTGCCATCGCATAGGGCATTTGTCCTTGCACTAATATCAATCCATTTAATGCGCCAAATGCAGCAATAGCAGCGCCTGCACTAACCCAGTATTTTGCACCATGTCCATAAATTTTTTCTGCAGCATCGGCAAATGGGGTAATGGAAACTTGTAATTGACTTGCTGGAATCATCCCCATGATGGAGATCGTACTAAAAATATAAATGGACGCTGCAATCCAAACACCGAACATCGTTGCTTTGGATATATTTTGTCCTGGATTGTCTACACTACTAGAAGGAATGGTAGCACATTCAATCCCTAAAAATGCAAAGAAGGTTAAAGTGGTCGTCGCAGTAATGGCTTGCCAGCTGCTTGTTCCACTCTTATTAAATGGTAGTAAATTTTGTGGATCTAAAAGTAAAAGTCCACCAATTGCTACCAATACTAGGGGTACTATTTTTAGTATCGTGGTCATTAATTGAACTCTGCCAGAAGCAATGACACCCAAAGTATTCACCCAAGTAAGTAACCAAAGAAAAACCAACCCTGTAGCTAAAGCGATGCTAGCATCTTGAGCGAGTATAGGGAAGAAAGTACTCATTGCACTTACCAATGAAACAGCAATTGCCGCATTCGTAGTCCAAACAGAAATCAAATAACCCCATCCTATCAAAAAACCAGCAAAATCACCTAGTCCTGCTTTTGCAAATGCATAAGGCCCCCCATCCGATGAAGGAATCAATTTACTGATGTTAGCAAATACTTTTGCAATCACAATCGCACCCAATGAAGAAAATAACCACCCAATCAAACTGATACTTCCATAACTAGCCAAGGCAGAAGGCATCAAAAAAACACCCGCACCAATCATCGTACCAAGTACCAAAGAAGTACTTGTCCATAAGCCAAATTTTTTTTGTTCCTTTTGCATTCTTCAAGATAAGGAAATATTGTTTAAATTCATTCTATGAAAATTACAAAAGCAAGTATTGAAGCGGCAGCAAATCGCATCGAGCCCTATATACATAACACACCCATCATGACTTGTAAAAGTATCAATGAACTTTATGGGTTAGACCTTTATTTTAAATGTGAGAATTTTCAAAAAATTGGCGCATTCAAAATTAGAGGTGGCATGAATGCAAGTTTGCAATTAACGAAGGAACAATTGGAAAAAGGGGTTGCAACCCATTCTTCGGGCAACCATGCGCAGGCATTGGCTTTTGCAGCAAAAATGTTGGGCATTAAAGCTTACATCGTTATGCCAGAATCCTCCCCACAAGTAAAAGTAAATGCAGTGAGGGGATATGGTGCCGAAGTGACTATTTGTGCCTCTAATCAAGTAGCGAGAGAGTCCACCTTAGAAGCCATTGTTGAACGCACAGGTGCCACCTTTATTCATCCCTACGATAATGACGAAGTGATTACTGGTCAAGCGACATGTGTAAAAGAAATGATTGAGGTAATTCCAGATTTGGATATCGTGGTTACACCAGTTGGAGGAGGAGGACTATTGTCGGGCACCTGTTTAGGTGCGCATTATTTTAAACCAGGATTAAAAGTGTATGCAGGTGAACCAGATGGCGCTGCAGATGCGGTGTTAAGTATTCAATCTGGAAAAGTAGAAAAAGCCCCCTTTGTGAATACCATTGCGGATGGCTTATTGACCACCTTAAGTGAGCGCACACTTGAAATTATAAAAGCACATGTTGCTGATATTATTTTAGTGTCAGAAGATGAAATTAAAGCCGCTTTAAGATTGGTGTACGAAAGAATGAAGATTATCATTGAACCTAGTTGCGCTGTACCATTGGCTGCTGTTTTAAAAAATGCAGATTTATTTAAAGGAAAAAAAGTAGGCATTATTTTAACAGGGGGCAATGTAGACTTGAGTAAGTTTAAAGATTGGTTCTAGTTAGTTAGCTAATTTAATTGAGCCCACTTAATTTGAATTTTATTTTATCATTACAAATTAAGGGCTTTAAAAAAATAGGCCTCACTCACTTCTTGCACTTGTCCAGGTAAAATAGCATCAACAGTTACCTCCTCTATAGACCATCTTACTAAACGAATACAGCGGTGATGCATTGTCGCCACCATCTTACGTACTTGGTGAAATTTACCTTCAGTTAATTCAATCCTCAACCAATCTGATTGTTGGTTTTCATGTAAAATGATTCCGTTATCCCATAAAGCTTTTGGCGGTTCAATGACATCCACCTTACAAGGTGTTGTAGTATAAGTTGTTCCATTCGTTGCAGATATTTTTACGCCACTGCGCAACTGTTTTAAAGTGTCTTGACTCACTTTGTTTTTTACTTGTACTAAATAAGTCCTCACATGTGGACGGATTCCTTGAAACAATAATTTTGTCACTTTTTTATTGGTCGTTAATAATAATAACCCCTCTGACATTTGATCGAGTCTACCAATAGCATGCGTGCCTTCTGGAAAATTAAAATTGATATTTGAAAGTAACTGAACTTGATGTGTACTTACAAACTGAGACACCATATTCATTGGCTTGTTCAATAAAAAGTAACGATGCACATTCATAGCAGCAAATTACTTAATATTGCGTATGGAACAACCGCATAAAGATCCTTTACACGGAAAAACACTTGCATTTATTGTGGAAGCCTTAGTGCAACATTTTGGATGGGAGGATTTGGGTCAACATATTCCAATTAATTGTTTCAATATTGATCCAAGTATTCAATCCAGCTTAAAATTTTTACGAAAAACCCCTTGGGCCAGAAAAAAGGTAGAGGAGTTATATATTAGAATGGTTAGCTAATGGACTTATGAGTCGCAAGCCTCTTTCAAAAAAATGTTAAATAGCTTTAACAGCTTTAAACCAATGCATTAATGGCTTGTCATAGTATGGAAATGACCCATGCTAACATTCTAAACTACCCCCTATGCGTTTACAATCATTCATTACAGTAGCTCTTATTGCTGGTATTTTTTGTATTACAGGTTGTTCAAAAAATGATGCAATGATGCTCATTTCGGCAACGAAAGCAACCCCTACTTCTAATACAACTACAATAACCGTCGATCCGTATGCAGCAATTAAATTAACATTTGGTACTGCAATTGATCCAGCAAATTTAGAAAATTATGCCAATCAAGATAAGCCTGCTTATATCTTAAAAAATAATTTAGGTAACAATCCCATCACGGATAAAAATGCTACTTTAGGCAGGGTACTATTTTATGATAAAAATTTAAGTATTAACAATACCATCTCCTGTTCAAGTTGTCATAAACAAAATTTTGCCTTTGGTGACACTGCTGTTGTAAGTGCTGGCGTAGAGGGTGGATTAACCATTCGTCACTCCATGCGTTTAATCAATACAAGATTTGCCAATGAAGCAAAATTTTTCTGGAATGAAAGGGCGGCGAATTTAAATATTCAAACAACGATGCCCATTGTGGACCACCTTGAAATGGGTTTTAGCGGCCAAAATGGAAGAGGCGATTTTGCAACACTTACCAGTAAGCTAAGTACAATTAATTACTATAAAGAATTATTTAAATTCACATTTGGTGATACTGTAGTAACAGAAAATAGAATTCAAACTTCTCTAGCTTCTTTTATCAATAGTATTCAATCTTTTGATTCAAAATATGATATTGGAAGAGCACAAGTGAATAATGACAATCAAGCATTCCCAAATTTTACTGTACAAGAAAATCAAGGCAAGACGCTTTTTTTAACTCCTCCAGTATTTAATGCAGCAGGACTAAGAACAACAGGTGGTCTAGGTTGTAACGCTTGTCACAATGCACCTGAATTTGACATTGACCCTAATACATTAAACAATGGAATTATTGGTATTGCGAATAGTGCTAATGGAATAGACATCACCAATACAAGAGCAGCAACATTAAGGGATATCACCAATGCAAATGGGGCAATCAATACTCCAATGATGCATACAGGTGTTTTAAGAAGTATACGAGCTGTAATTAATCACTACAATACCATTAATTTAAATCCAAGAAATACCAATTTGGACCCTAGATTGAGACCAGGTGGTAATGGGCAAAATTTAAATGTGACAGATGCAGAGATTGCCGCTATTGTTGCCTTTATGCAAACCCTTGGTGGAACTAATGTGTATGTGAATAAAAAATGGAGTAGTCCATTCTTAAACTAAATGATTTCAAGTCCTTATTAAAGCAATACTTCTATAAATGACTTTTTTGACCATTTTTTTGAGATGGTAATCCAATCAGAAGTGTGACTTTTAATATTGCTTAAAATATCCCAAGCCTCTAACATCAGGCCTTTTTTAAGCTCTGGGTCTTTTTTATCTTTATTCGCTTCTACCATACCAATGATGTCCCCATTTAATAAATAAACTTTTTGGTCAATAATTTTACCAATCACTTTATTGTCATTGCCGAAAAAGCAATCTCCGATTACTAGGCCAATTACTTTTTCTCTTTTTTTATTCAAGATCATCATGTTTTGAATATACGCTACTACTTCTTGCTCTTGATTCAATATTTTGTACATCTTTAACTGTTTTGTGTTTGTTTAATTAATTGGGCCACAATTTCTTTTGTGGAATGGGTTAATTCTAGTTTTACAGGAGCAGTATGCTTGATCCACTCTGTAAATATAGCGTGAAAGTCTTGGTCTATCTGTAATAAAACTTTTACCCCTAAGTCTTTTAAAGCAGCAGCATTTGATAATTGCTCATAATGCTTTGCTATTGGTATGCTTAATACCTTTTTATTCATATACATTGCCTCTGCTGGTGTCTCAAAGCCGCCGCCAGTAATGACTGCATGTGACCTGATCATACTTTTAGTAAAACCACTATTACTGATAGGAAAGTATACAATATTTTTATAATTTCTTATTGATGTCACTTCGGCACTAAACACTTCAAAATGATAATTTGGTTCTGCTAAAAAGTAAGGCTCTAAATAGGCAATAGAGTAATGCGGCAAATAGACGGAAATATGACCATCATCGGTTGGTGAAGCATCAATGATTTCTTGTTTAATGATTGGATTAAACACATGCTCGTCATATGCTTTAAAATGTAAGCCAAGGTAATGGGTGCTTTTTACAAAATGCTTTAAAATAAATTCTCCAAAAAAGTTATTGTTTTTTGCCCTTGGTGTTTTATTACTTTGAAAGCTTGCTTGGTGTCCAAACTGTACACTCTTTTTTTTCCTAAATAAACAAGCCAATGATGTTACAAAGTCAAAATCATTGATCACCAAGTCATACTTATTGACAGGTAATTTATAGGCATCTAAAAAAATATCAAAAGAAAAAGACCTTACTATTTTTAAATAATCAAGTCCTCCAGTCGCTTTATAAAAAAGACTAATCCCTTTACTTCTGCCTACGACGGGTAAATCTGTTTTAAGATCAGCATTGGATCCACTAATGAAAAAATCTACATTACCATATGTCTTTAAAAATGGATATAGTTGAATGGCTCTACTAATATGCCCATTTCCAGTACCTTGAACTGCGTAAAGTATATTCATTAGATAGATACTTGAAATGCTACTTCGTTGGTTAATACGGTAAGTTCTTCTTGTAAATTAACTATTTTAGTCAGTTTTTTTGAATCAGCTTTTTCGAATTGTTTAGGATCATATTGATATAAGCTCCAAGCTTTATCCGCATATTCTAAAGCCGTTAAATTTTCAATCCAATCCCCACTATTTAAATAGGTTACACTGCCTTTTTCAGTCGACACGACTCTATGTTGAGGTTGATGTATATGGCCACAAATCACATATTTATAGCCATTTTCAATAGCCAATTCTGCAGCTGTTTGCTCGAAGTTATTGATCCAAGAAACTGCTTTCTTTACACCATTCTTCACCTGTTTGCTGATACTCATTTTTTCGCGGCCAAAAAGTGCACACAAATAATTCACTGCACTATTGATTAAAATCAATAAATCATAGCCATATCCACCTAGTTTTGCTAATAATTTAGCGCTTCCTTTAGTTGTTCTATCAAATACATCACCGTGGAATACCCAGTTTTTTTCACCATTGATTTCAAATACAATTTTATCGGTCAATTGTATATTGCCCATTTCAAAATGACCATATTTTCTTAATGCTTCGTCATGATTGCCAGTAATATAAACCACTCTAGTCCCTTTACTAGCCATACTGAAAATACGTTTTATCACTGCCATATGGCTTGCTGGGAAATAGCGCTTGTTAAATTGCCAGATATCAATAATATCGCCATTTAAAATTAGGGTACTTGGTTCGATGCTTTTTAAATAATTTAGTAATTCATGTGCTTGGCAGCCAAATGTACCTAGATGAATATCACTAATTACACATACATCCAATGGGCGTTTGTTCATGAGGGCTTAGTTTGAGTAAAGTAAGCCTATCTGTGTTATTAGAATGTGTCTTAATTATTAACTTAATATTAATTTTAATACCATATGTAGTGCGTAGAAAGTTATAGTTTACATTTACAAATTATTTAATACTTAATAATCAGGCTATTATGAAGCAAAAGCACATTCCAAGAGATATTAGTTGGCTTAGTTTTAATGCTCGTGTATTACAGGAAGCAAATGATATAAGTGTCCCCTTACAAGAAAGAATTAGATTCCTAGGTATATTCTCTAATAATTTAGACGAGTTTTTCAGAGTTCGTGTAGCTACATTGAAGAGAATGGTAGAATATGTAGATAAAAAAAACGGAGTTAATATAGACTTGATAGAATCTCCCCAGGTGATTTTAGATGAAATTCAAAGAGTCGTATTAAGACAACAAAATGAATTCAACCGAATCTGGCAAAATATCCTAAAAGAGTTGAAGACGAACAAAGTGCTTATTGTTGACAACAAACAACTCAATGCGGAACAGAAGGAATTTGTAAAAACCTATTTTGACAACGAAGTGAGACATGATATCATCCCATTGATGATTGAAAATCTGCCTCAATTACCATACTTAAGAGACAAGAGCCTTTATTTGGCTATAGTAATGGGTAATAAAAATGACGCTTACCAACAAAAATTTGCATTGATTGAAATCCCTTCTAGGTCAGTCGGAAGATTTATCATATTACCTTCTAAAAACGGATTTACAACCATTATGTTATTGGAGGATTTAATTGAATTTAACCTGCCAATCATCTTCTCTCATTTTAAATTCAATCAATTTGACGCCCATGTTTTTAAAATTACCAAAGATGCTGAGATTGATTTAGACCAGGAAGTAGGTTTGAATTTCATTGATAAAATTTCAAAAGGGATTAAAAATAGAAGAAAAGGGAAGCCAGTTAGATTTGTATATGAAAAGGATATGAATCCAGAAATGCTTGAATTCCTGATTAAGAAACTAGGTTTAAATCGTAAAAGCAGTATCATTCCAGGTGGACATATTCATAATTTTAGACATTTTATGGATTTCCCAAATGTAATCAAAGAGCCAAATTACAATAGACCAAGGCCATTTATCCATCCTGCATTCAAGAAAAAGGTCATGGTGTTTGATATGGTGATGCAAAAGGATATCATGTTGCATTTTCCATACCATAGTTACGATACGGTTATTGACATGCTTCGTGAGGCAGCCATGGACGATACTGTTATATCTATAAAAATCACCGCCTATCGTTTGGCATCCAACTCAAAAGTGATCAACGCCTTGATCAATGCTGCTAGAAATGGTAAGAAAGTGACGGTATTCCTTGAATTAAAGGCAAGATTCGATGAAGAAGCCAATTTAGAATGGAAAACTATTATGGAGGAAGAAGGTATTACTGTACTTGTAGGTATACCCAATATGAAAGTGCATGCGAAGCTATGTGTGATTCAGAAAAGAGTGAAAAATAAGTTAGTGCAATATGGTTTTATTAGCACCGGTAATTTAAATGAGAAAACCGCTAAAATATATGCCGATCATTGTTTGATGACTAAGAATGTCACTTTAATGAACGAAGCAAATAGAATTTTTAACTACTTGGCGAATTGGCAACAGGGTGATAAACCAATTGCTAAGATGAGAAATTTGCTTATTTCACCTATCAATATGCGTTCTGGTTTATTAAGTCTGATTGAAAATGAAATTCAAATTGCAAAAAAAGGTTATGTCGCTTCTATTACTGTCAAATTAAATTCACTAACAGATACCATTTTATTAGACGCTTTATATAAAGCAGTGAAGGCTGGTGTAAAAGTGAATCTAATTATTAGAGGAATTCTAACACTCAAACGAACTGATGAAAAAAATAGTGCGAAAATGAATGCTTTAAGTATTGTAGACCAATATTTAGAACATGCAAGAGTGATTATCTTTAATAATAAGGGGAATCAAAAAGTATTTATCTCTAGTGCAGATTGGATGATTCGCAATCTAGATCATAGAATTGAGGTTGCTGTTCCAATTATAGATCCAGTTATCAAAAAAGAATTAATTGATATCATCAATATTCAATTGAAGGACAATCAAAAAGCAAGAATCTTGGATGGCGAATTAAGCAATAAATATGTACCTTCGGCCAAAGCAACTTCTTTTAAATCTCAGGAAGAGACTTACAAATTTTTAAAAGGTAAAAGATAAAATAAATTGATTTTAGCCGCAATAGATATTGGCAGCAACGCTGCGAGGTTACTTATTTGCGAAGTCATAAAGCATGGAACTGAAATAGAGTTTAATAAATTAAATCTAATCCGTATTCCGCTTAGGCTAGGATTCGATGTATTTGAAAAAGGCTATATTGGATTCAGAAAAAAGAAGATGCTCTTAAATACCATTGATGCATTTAGCGCATTAATGAAAGTGTATGAAGTAGATCATTACATTGCTTGTGCAACCAGTGCCATGAGAGATGCTAGCAATTCAAAAGAAATTATCAAAGAAATTAAGGCTGACACAGGTATAAAAGTGGAAGTAATATCGGGTGATTTAGAAGCAGAAATCATTTACGAAAATCATATCGCAGAATTGTTAGACCCTAATAAAAGTTATTTATACATTGACGTAGGAGGGGGAAGTACAGAAGTGACCTTGTTTCATAAGTCTGCTGTTGCTTTTCAAAAATCATTCAATATTGGCACTGTTCGTATTTTAACCAACAAAGTGGATGATGACACTTGGGAAGATCTAAAGCAAACTTTAAAAGACATTGGAAAACAATACCCTAAAATGATTGCTATTGGTTCAGGAGGAAATATTAATAAAATATTCTCCATGATTAACTCAAAAAATTTAAAGAGTATCCCAATTGAGGTGATCAGAGAATTCCTTAGAGTTTTAGAACCAATGACAATAGAGGAAAGAATGCATACTTATCTATTAAAAAAAGATAGAGCAGATGTAATTGTGCCTGCATTACGTATTTATGCAAATGCCATGAAATGGGCTAATATTGATGAAATTCATGTTCCAAAAATTGGGCTGGCCGACGGCTTAATCAATCACTTGTATGAACAAGTGAAATAAGCGCTCCGTATTCCAAAATAAATAGATTACCTAGCGTTGAATCTACAATGATTTAAAAGATTGGATCATCTCCATGGCCGTTACTGCAAACTCTTGTCCTTTATTCATCTTATCAATGGCAGCGCGCTCATAAGCCAAAGCTTCGTTCTGAGTCGTTAAAATACCAAATATAACAGGCGTGGTTTTAGTTGCAGCAATGGTTGCAAAGCCTTGTGTCACATATTGACAAACATATTCGTAATGATCTGTATCCCCTTTGATGATTGCACCAATCACCACCACACAGTCATATTGCTTTGTCTCAATCACTCGATTGGCAAGTACCACCGTCTCAACAGCTCCAGCACATTCAAAGACCTTATAGGCTTCCTTTTTAGCGTCTAATTCGTCTGCGCATCCAGCTAATAATAAATCTGTGATGTGGGCATTGAAATTTGCTTTGATAATGGCGATCATACTAAAAGGTAATTTTATGATTGGCAATAGTTGCCTTGTCTTGTAAATATTTTTTATTTTGTTCCGTCACAAATGGTGGAACAATCATTTGTTCAAATTGGAATCCTGCTTCCTGAATCGCTGCTACTTTATCTGGATTGTTAGTGATAAAAGAAAATTGATTCACATGCAGGTACTTGAGTATTGCAATGGCATCTTGGTAATTTCTTGCATCTTCCGGAAGGCCTAAACTTAGGTTTGCTTGGAAGGTGTTTTCACCTTTATCTTGTAAGGCATAAGCTGCAATTTTGTGACCAATGCCAATGCCTCTGCCTTCATGCCCTTTTAAATAAATCAAATACCCGTGTTTATTTTTCGCAATCTGTTCTAATGCATTTGTTAGCTGTGCTTTACAATCGCAACGCACACTTCCAAAAACATCTCCAGTTAAACATTCACTATGAAAACGCACCATTGGTGTATTGGATTTTTCACTATCCATGAATAGCACCACATGTGCTTCTTTAGTATTCTTATTTTCAAATACCAATGACTTAAATAATCCAAACTCAGTGGGTAGTTGCGCTTCGGCAATCAGCTCCATTATAGTTTCTGCAATTTCAGTTGGCTTATTTTGAGCTTCCGCTTTTAATGTTAGCTCTAAAGCAGCCGCCTTTCTGTAGTCGATTAATTGTTCAATGCTAATCATTTTTAGTTGATGTGTTTTTGCAAAATCAACTAATCCGTTTCTCCTTAGCATATCCCCATCTTCGTCCATGATTTCACAAATAATAGCAGCAGGTGCCATCTCTGTTAGTAAACATAAATCAACAGCCGCTTCGGTATGCCCTTTTCTAACCAATAAGCCTCCCTCTTTCGCTACTACTGGAAATAAATGACCGGGCTTGATAAAATCAGCTGGTTTGGCAGATGGATCCACCACTTGACGCGCAGTGATTGCCCTTTCTTTTGCAGAAATACCTGTTGTAATGCCTAGGGCAGGTATTGCATCTATAGAATCATAGAATGCAGTATGAAAAGGATCTGCATGATTTGTGTTAACCGGAGCTATTCCGATTTGCTTTGCAACAGATGGATGCATAGCAATGCACACTAATCCTCTTGCATATTTTGCGCAAAAATTAATTTTTTCTTGAGAAGCTAAAGCTGCTGGAAAAACAATATCTCCTTCATTTTCTCTGTCTTCCTCATCCACCAATATAATTGGTTGTCCTAATTTAAAAGCATCCAATGCTTTCTGCACGGTATCAAACATTACACATTTCTTTTTAGAAGTAACTGTTCTGTATATTTTGCTAAAATATCAAATTCAATATTTACAATACTATCAACTGCAAGTTGATTGATATTGGTTTTGTCTAATGTAGTTGGTATAATACAAAGTTCAATCAGCTGATCGCGCACCTCATTGATTGTAAGACTCACCCCATTGATTGCAATAGACCCTTTATAAACAATATATTTTACAAATTGTTCAGGTACTTGGATAGTTAAAAACCAAGCGGTAGGGGTAATATCAATTTTATTGACTTTAGCAGTCGCATCCACATGACCAAGTACGTAATGGCCTCCTAAGTAGCCATTTGGCTGCATTGGCAATTCGGTATTGACTGCATCACCAAGTTTATAGTTTCTAATAATTGTTTTTGCAATGGACTCTATAGACACAAAAAAATACATGTTATTGTCCACTACTTTCGTCACAGTTAAACAAGCGCCATCAATTGCCACACTATCGCCTAACTGAACAATGGCTGCAAAATTAGCCATACTAATAGCTAGTTCCCACCCATCTTCGGATGGGCTAATGGCATGTATCTTCCCTTTCTGAACAATACCTGTAAACATATGCGATGGTTTGAGTAATTTTGAACTGCAAAGATAATCCAATGAAGAAGAATGAAGCCATAGATTACTGTATTAATTTAGCTAAAAATGCCATTGAAAACGATATTAGGCCCAATCCTTTTGTAGGTGCTATTATTGTAGATCAAGCAAATCAGGTCATTGGAGAAGGATTTCATCAAAAATTGGGGGGACCACATGCCGAAGTGTATGCCATAGAACAAGCACTCCAAAAAACAACTGACCTGAGCCAAGCCACCTTATATGTTAGCTTAGAACCCTGTTCTCATTTTGGGAAAACACCCCCATGTGCCGACTTAATCATCCAACATAAAATAAAAAAAGTAGTCATAGCCAGTTTGGACCCTAATCCAAAAGTGGCAAGTGTTGAAAAATTAATGGCAGCTGGTATTGAGGTGGAAGTGGTCAATGACTCAACAGCTACCTTATTAAACGCAGGTTTTTTTACCAATCAACTTAAAAAAAGACCTTTTTATATTTTAAAATCAGCAAGCACCATTGACGGAAAAATTGCAGATTATGCAAAAAATAGTCAATGGATTAGCAATGCTGCTTCTAGGCAATTTGTGCACGATCATTTAAGAAGCAATGTGGACGCTATATTGACTACTTATAAAACGGTGATTCAAGATAAAGCAAGTTTAACCATTAGAAATACTGAAGGAGGGATTCAAGAAACCAATGTCATTATCATTGATAAAGACCTAGAATTACTTGAAAAGCAATATGAAAATTTGCCTATTTTTTATCCTCGTTCTCTCAGTAAAATAATATTGATTACAGCGCATACTCCAAGCATTCAGCTTCCAGAAAATGTGGAATGTATCACAGGTTTATTTGATGAACAAGGACTTCTGTTTTCATCTGTTTCCGAAACGATACTTGAAATGGGATACTATAAAATTTTGACTGAAGCCGGTAGCCAATTGAATTCAAGTATGATTCATCAGAATATAGCAGACGAATTATATTGGTTTATAGCACCTTCTATTTTAAATGACTTGAATGCCTTGCCAATGCTGGGATTGGACCAATTTTGCGCATTAGATAAAAAGGTACAATTGTCTTTAATTGAAACAAAAGTAATAGATGAAGACGTTTTATTACACTACCGATTTAATCAGATTTAATTAGATTAGACTAAATTATTTTTATTCTAAATCTAGATTAAAATAAACGCCTTTGTTTTCGGTTTGCGCCAATGCGTCTTTAAAAATCAAAATTCCAACCTGGCATAACAAATCATTTTCCCAGTCTTTTAGGGACCAATGATTTAATACATTTGCTTCCTCATATGCTTTGTTCAATTCATTGAACCCTTTATTTAAATCGGCTGTTGTTTTTTTGATTCCAGCATAATTGGATAAACAATTTTGTACCAATGCACGATCTATTTGCTTGACTAAAATTGGCTTAAAATTAAAATCTGATAATTGTAATATAGGACCGTCATTCAAAGGATTAATCATTTTTACTGCCGCCCATTTTGCAAAGACTATACCTTCTATCAATGAATTGGAGGCCAATCTATTTGCACCATGCAAGCCTGTTGATGCGACTTCTC
This sequence comes from uncultured Bacteroidota bacterium, assembly GCA_903851465.1. Taxonomy (GTDB): domain Bacteria; phylum Bacteroidota; class Bacteroidia; order Chitinophagales; family Chitinophagaceae; genus Sediminibacterium. The sequence continues at coordinate 55,277 of CAINOI010000030.1, read as the reverse complement.
CAATGGCATAGAGCGCATCTACACCTACTACTCCACCAAACTCATTCACTTGTATACCCCCGCAAGCATAATGTTCAACTGGTAATACCGGAATCCATTGTTTGCAAATATCAATACACAATTTCTGTTGACATGCTGCCTGTATATTTGGAAAATGTTGTTGGATGGTTGTTGCACTAATATCTGTGGCATCTAAATAAACATATTCGATTTTACTTTTTTTAATTTCACTCATTATCGCCCTTGAAACAATATCTCTTGGTGCTAAAGAAGCCCTAGCATCGTATTGAGGCATAAAATCAACACCTTCTTTATTTCTTAGGATAGCGCCTTCTCCTCTCAGTGCTTCTGTGATTAAATAGGTGCCACTTTGATTGGATTCATATAAACCAGTGGGATGAAATTGAATGAATGAAAGGTCTTTCATTGTTGCACCAAGTTGACTAGCAAAAACGATTCCGTCACCAGTTGCAATGGATTGATTCGTTGTTTTTGCATAAACCATGCCTAGACCTCCGGTCGCCAAAACTAATTGTGCACATTGAATATGAATACAATTTTCAACGGTTAAATTGGTATAGGTCTGATCTGATGTTTGATTATGGATTGCTTGGATATGAAATGTGCCTTGAGCGTCTTTATGAATTTGAACGATGGCAGAGTTTTCAATGCATACAATGGACTTAAACTGGCTTACTCTATGCATCAAAGTGGCTTGTAAAGAATGTCCTGTACTATCTGCTTTATGCCAGATTCGTGAAAACTGATGACCACCTTCTTTTACTAAATCATAAGTTCCATCTACTTTTTTATCTAAGTCAATGCCCCAGCGAATTAAATCTTGCATTGCATCGGGCGCAGCTTCAATTACTTTACGTACAATATGTAAGTCATTTTTTCCTGCGCCTGCATCTAAGGTATCTAGTATATGTGCTTCAAAACTATCTTCATCAGAAGCGACAGCCGCTATACCTCCCTGCGCCCAACTGGTATTGGTATCGGACGCTGCCGCTTTTGATACCAATAAGATTGAAATTGTTTGATTGCTTAATGCAGCCGCTTCTGCCAAATAAATGGCCGTAGCCAGACCCGCTACTCCAGTGCCAATGATTACAATATGATAAGATGAAAAATTGGATTGCATTTGCATTAAATAGATAACATATTTTGAAGTGCTTTTAGCGCCCGTTCTTGAACATGCGGTTCAATATGCACCATTGGTAATTCATATTGCAATGCATTGTATAATTTTTCTAAGGTATTCATTTTCATATATGGACATTCAGCACATGCACAGGTATTGTTTTCAAACGAAGGCGCTGGTATCAATATTTTTCCTGGAGCTGCTTCTCTCATCTTGAATAAAATACCCGCTTCGGTAGCTACAATAAAACAATGATGCTCTGATTTGCTTACATGGTCTATCAATGCTTTTGTAGAGCCAATAAATGCTGCTTTGTCTAAAATCGTACTAGGGCATTCTGGATGGGCAATTAAAATAGCTTCTGGTCGTAGTTCCATCAATTGTGCAAGTTTTGCATCCGATATATTCACATGCACCATACAAGCACCTTCCCAGATATGCATTTTTCTGCCCGTTACTTTTTCTACATACCTCCCTAAATTCGCATCTGGTGCAAATATAATTTCTTTATCCAGCGGGATGGCTTTCACCACATCCTCCGCGTTGGAAGATGTACAAATATAATCACTCATCGATTTTACAGCAGCAGTACAATTAATATAACTCACTACAACCGCATCGGGATGTAATGCTTTAAAATCTCTAAAAGCTGCTTCGGGGGCGGCATCCGCTAAAGAACAGCCAGCATGAAGGTCTGGCAAAATCACTTTGGCATTGGGATTCAATATTTTAGCCGTCTCTGCCATAAAATGCACACCACAAAACACAATCATAGAAGCATTCACTTTTTGAGAATATTGCGCTAAAGCATAACTATCCCCAACAAAATCGGCAATCGCTTGAATTTCATCGGCTACATAATAATGCGCTAGAATGACAGCATTTTTTTGTTCCTTTAAAAGCTGGATGGCCTTAACTAGATCTACCCCTTTAGGCAATGGTCTATCTATAAAACCAACTTTAATTACTTCTTCTTGTAAGTCCATATTCAATTAAATTATACAATTTTTAAAGAGATGTCTACTGATTCAATATGATGAGTTAAGTCACCTATGGAAATAAAGTCCACACCAGTTGCAGCATAAGCAACAATATTATCTTGATTGACGCCTCCAGAAACTTCTAATGGTTTTTTGTTTTGATTGATCGCAACCATTGACGCAACAGTTGCTGGTGTCATATTGTCTAGCAAAATTCTTGTTACAAAATCAAATGCTAAAGCCTCTAACAGCTCTTCTTGATTTTTTACTTCCACAACCACTGGTAGGTTTATTTTTTCGATGGCACAATACTGCCTAGTCGCTTCTAAGGCCAACCGAACACCTCCAGCCGCTTTTATATGATTGTCTTTGATTAAAATCATATCATACAAGCCAAAACGATGATTGACCCCACCACCAATGCGCACTGCCCATTTTTCGGCTATTCTAAAATTGGGTGTTGTTTTTCTGGTATCCAATATTTTAGCTGGATAGGCAGCAATCATGCTTTTTAAATGATGCGTCTTGGTGGCAATACCGCTCATCCTTTGCATACAATTAAGCATGAGTCTTTCTGCCAATAAGATGCTATGTATACGGCCTTGCAATTGGCCAATCTCTTGATGCTGATGCACTGCATCGCCGTCTTGCACTTTAAATTCCACCTTTAAATTCGCATCAATCATTTGCGCAATGCAAGTCACTATCTCCACGCCTGCAATAATACAAGCCTCCTTCACCAAAAAATGTGCTTCCCCAATTTGTTCTTTGGGTATGGTCGCCATGGTCGTGATATCACCTATTTGAGCGGCATCCTCTGCTATGGCTTGTTGGATAAATTGTGCTAATGCTTGATTCATTATTGCTGGTCTATAATTTCAATGGTTGTTTTCTCCAATTTACTTAACAAGGGAGGCAACACAAACGGCGTTCTTTGAAAATAAAATAGGGTAATTAGATTTCGCTTTGGGTCCACCATATAAGCTGTATTAAAAGCACCACCCCAAAAATAAGATCCAACAGAAGCTTTATTGATTGATTGACCTTTCACAGAAGTCAACCCAACACCTAATCCGAATTGATTCAGCGAAGAAAATCCACCAAAAATAAATGTCTTCTCGCCTAGCTGATTAGAAAGTAGCTGTTCTAATGTTGCTGGTTGTAACAATCTAAATGTACTTTTTGAAATTGTAGGATTCAATAAATGATTTAAAAACAAAAAATAATCACTCGTTGTGGAGACCAATCCACCAATGGCCGAAAAATAAGTTGCATTTTCTAATAAAGGATAATCCACTGGCATTTTAGTTCTATCTACCGCCTTCAAACTATTATCTTGTTTAATATAAATTTCAACTAGTCTGTTTTGTTTTGACTTAGGAAGATAAAAATAAGTATCCTTCATGCCCAATGGCTTAAAGATATTGTCTGATAAATAATTAGACAAAGATTGCTTGGTCACCAACTCAATCAAACCACCTAGTACATTGGTACTAAGGCCATAACTAAATCTTGCGCCAGGCTGATGCGCTAAAGGCATTTTTGCAATTTGCGCAATTTCCGCTCTAAGGCTAGGATATTGTGTCACACCAATATTATTCAATCCATATTTAAGAAACTCTTTTTGTAAATAAGGATACTCGTCTGCTGAACTAATACCAGCTTGATGGGTCAATAAATCTCTGATGGTAACGGACCTTGATCTATCAACTAGCACCAAAGAATCTGCTTGTTTAACAAACACTTTTTGACTAGAAAATTCTGGAAAATACATTTCAATAGGATCCTCTAAACGAATTTTGCTTCTTTCTACCAATTGAAGCACGGCCACAGATACAATAGCTTTGGTTTGAGAGGCAATACGAAAAATAGCATCTTCTTGCATTTTCTTCTCTGCTTCAATACTGGAATAGCCGTATGCTTTATGGTAGATTATTTTGCCGTTTCTAGCGATTAAGGCCACTCCGCCAGCAATATTGCGTTGTGCTATTTCTGCATTGATGGTACTATCAATACGATTAAATGTGGAAATCTGAGCATATATTGTATTTGATAAAAATAACAATACACTATATAATAAACTCTTTTTCATGAAAGAACGTTTCACGAAAATACGCAAAGTTTTTTAAAAACCTACTTTGAAAGGATCTCTAACATTTCTGTTAAACTATGAACGATATAATCTGGCTTTGCTTGTAATAATTGTGTTTCGGTTTGCGCCCCTGTTGTAATACCAATATTCAACAAACAGCCTGCATTTTTACCTTCTTCAATATCAATACAAGAATCACCAATTTTAACCATCTGCTTTGTGTCTGCTATATTCAATTTATTTTTTGCATAAAGGATCATATCAGGCATAGGACGATTATGCAATACATCGGATGCAGTCACTAAAAGATCTATTTGTGCTCCTTCAGACCATCCTAATTGACCTAATAAACTTTCTGCTGTTGCTCTGTTGTATCCAGTATTTAACACTACTTTTATCCCTTTTTCTTTTAATGCTATGAATACCTGTTCTGCACCTGGCATTGGAGTTACCTTAAAGTTTTTATAAGCAATGTCTAATTGTGCTAAAAAATAATTAAACGCTTCTAATTGCACCATTTCATCTAATGTATAGGGACTATTTGAAATGATGTCTTTAATTGCTTGGAATTTTTCCTTCCCAGCACCATGTAATAATACATGATCTAAATCTACGGGAACATTGTAATGATTAATGGCAGCTTGTAAAGTTTTATAAACAAGATTGTCTTCGTTTACAGTGGTACCAGCCATGTCAAAAACGACACATTGAATTTGCATAAAATTTATTTTAAACTATTTTGAATCATTGAAGCAAAAAATTCAACTGCTTCTGTTTTCATCTCCGGATCTTTTGCAATATCATCCCATTTTCTCAATGTAACAGCATCTTTAAAAAAAGGATTCAATTCGAATTCAGCCACTTCAGTTTCGTTCATCACACCACCTTGAAACGATAAACTTGTTTTTGATGGAGCAGATAATGTGTCGAAATAATGCTGATCCACTGCACATAAATACCTTTTAGCAGCCACATGTAATTTAACGGGTTCTACGACTGCAGGAACAAAATAGGTTTCCAAATACTTCGCAGCCAATGCTTCATGCACATCATCTATCCCATTGTCGCTCGCATCGTCTGGTAGATCATGTAAAAGATGTCCAATATCATGTAATAATGCGGCTGTTACCAAAGCGTCAGAAGCATTGTTTTCTTTTGCTAATGTAGCGGCTTGTAAAGCATGCTCTAATTGCGTTACAGCCTCTCCGCCGTACATTGAACCACCATTGGTATTAAATAAAGTAAGAATTTCGGTTACTATAGGTTGATTCATAGTTGATGCATTTAAAAAGTAAAAGATAGCTTTATTAAAAGTTAATTATTTGAAATATAGATGAAATTATACTTGGTATTAAATTGTTTCAATCATTTCTTCGGCAAAGCCAAATGACATCGTCATACCGTGTCCACCTATGCCATTTAAAATATAGACCCCTGGTTCTGGATTTAAGAATAATTCTGCAGCCCCATTGGTCATAATTGGATAAATACCATTCCATGATTGGATCATTTTCCATTGGTCTATATGCATGAACTTTTTCAGATAGGCAAGAATCATTTCATTGATTTCGGTTTTATCGAAAGGTTCAAAATCTAAAGCATATTCGTGAGAGTCACCAACGGTTAACTCGCCATTGTTATTTTGAGAAACCATTACATGAATACCATATTTTAAATATTCAGGGATTTCTTCTTCTATCTTTAATCTTAATTTGGTTAATGCAGATGATGCATGAAAACTTTTATAATGTAATAAAGACAAACCACCGCAAACTGATGCGCCAATTTTATAATCAGGATCTTGATGCTTAAAGCGCATCATTTGTAGTTTTGTCTTTATGATTGGTTGTGCTTTAAACTGATCTGGATATAAGGTTTCAAAATCTTGTCCAGAACAAACACAAACTAAATCTGCTTCAAATTTGGTTTTACCTGCAAAAGTAGCATGACTTGTCACACTGGTGATGGCGGTTCCCCAAATAAATGAAACACCATATTTTTGCGTCAAATAAGCAGGTAAATGCTTGATGCCTTCTCTTGGATCTATGATAATTTCATCTTCACTTCTTAATGCACCCAATAATCCATTTTCATTAATACCATTGTAATTGGATAAAACAGTTTCTTTATCAATCACCGAAACGGGTCTATTTTTAGATTGAAAAAACTGCGCAATATCTTCTACAACATTCATCTCCTCTGCACAATACGCCAAATGTAAACTACCACAGGCATTGTATGGTATATTAGCAGCCTCTAAATATTCAACCCAAATTTCTTTTGTTCGAACTGATCGATTGTAAAGATTGCCGTCTGGTTGACCTACTGGCCAAAGCATACCAAAATTTCGCACACTAGCGCCCAATGCGAATTGAGACTTCTCAATCACTTTAACCGAATACCCTTTTTCCGCCAATGCTCTTGCAGTTGCTAAGCCAACTATTCCAGCTCCAACAACTATTGCCGACTTATTCATATTGTATTGTTTTATATTTTTTTGAAAAATAAATCATATTTAAAATACTAAAAAGGATACCCACTAAAGATAAAACAACTAAGCCATTGCTAAAAAATGTTGTCCAACTCAAATTAACATCCATGGTCCCTTTAAGTATAATCACCCCCGCACTAGCAACATAGCCAAATGCATCCACTAAATACATGAAATAGCCCACATTTGCTTTTAATTTATAACTAGCAATCATTCGATCAAAGAGTATTGAATTGAATGGTATATAACCCATATACAAGCCCAGGCCAACAAGCACAATCCAACTATAGCCAGATATATAGTGCTGTAGGAATAAGATTGTACTTAGTCCACAGATAATAAAGCCAAATAAAATAATTGATTGTGCTAAGAAAAACGCCAACTTATTATTTTTTATATAAATCATACTTGCAATTAGGATCAATACACAAATTGCAATTGGAATTTCAGTAGATGTAAAAATAGAAGCAGTATTTCCATAGCCTAATTCGTTCCAAAGCTCGGCAGCAAAATTGTCTCTTATATCTCTAAATAAAGACAACAGCATGTATATAAGTATAAAGGAAATGAGCCCAAAACTAAATTGAGTGAAAAAACGCTTACGGTCAAGTTTATTCAATGGAACACGTATAGATTTATTAACCCTTTCCTCATAAGTTGGGTTAGGTATTTTTTCTAATAAATACACTAAAATAATAATAGGAATAATGAAGATAGCGCCAGTATAAAATGGGATCCAATTTTCTGCAATCAAATATTGTATTTGTAACCACTTGCCTACTGATTTAACAAAGCCCGAAGAAACAATGAAACTCACCGCCATTGTAGCCCCAATAAAATCGGTTGATTTTCGACCTTCCACAAATGAAAAGATTAAACCCCATAACACGCCTAATGGCAAGCCATTTAAAAAGAGCATGGCGACATTCCAAGGACTATCAATGAGTGGAAATAATAATAAAGGAATCCAAGAAAGAAGTAATAAGATTAAAATGGCCCAACCCCTTCCAATATTTTTTAGTTCAGAAATATATTTAATTCCACAGAACTTACTAATGGTATAGCCAATCACTTGTGCAATGACAAGTATATTTTTATAATCAACTCCAAATACTTTTGGTTCATTTAAATACAAGCCAATTGTAAATGGTTTTCTAAATGCATAGACGCAGGCATAAGTTAAAAAGCAAATGGCTGCGATATACACAGTCAATAGAAAAGCTTGAAACTTTTTAGGTTGAGTCATATGATTATCAAAAATAAGGAAGAGCAGGTAAAACCTGCCCTTCCACTAAATAAAACCCCAATTCAAATTCAAAAAACAATTATTTTATGATCCACATTTTCGCATTGATATCGTCTGTACCGCCGTATTGAGAACTGATAGCAGCTTCCAAATTTGCTTTATTGTTGATTCTCTCAGCACTTGGATATTGGTAACGTAATGCAACTCTTTGGCTATTACCCGTACCTGCACCTGTATGGAATGTTGGCATACCTGTTCTTCTCCAGTTGTAATAACCTTCGGCACCACTGTTTTGGTACATTGCTAAATACTTTTGTAACAAAATTTGCTTTAAACCATCTGTCGTGTTACCAGCATACTTCACAGTCGTTTGTGCATAATAATCAGCATACTTATAATCAACAGAGTAAGTAACAGATTCAGCTAATGTTCCACCTGGTTTTTGGAAGGTAACCGTGTTTGCACCTTCTTTAATGCCATAGAAAGCTTGAGAAGCTTTAATACCATTTTGGTACCAAGTTTCAGCATTTTGAGTAGAAACCCAACCTCTATTTGCTGCTTCTGCAATATTGAAACACATTTCTTGGTAACCCACTTGAGTTGTAGTTTCAGCAGTATAAGTTTGATAATAACGCTTACGATTGATAAAAGAATACTTACCTAAGTTTGCGTTTGCACTCATTGTCGCTAAATCTTCTCCAGAACCAGCACCCACAAAAGCATCATAAGAATTTGGTGCTTTACCTGCAGCAACTAAAGCAGCAGCTGGTTCAGCTACAAAGAAAGTTCTTGGATCTTTCAAAGTAGTTAAGTTACCTAAGTAAGTAGAAGACATATTGTAACGAGTTGCATCAAAACCAAAATTGTCTGGATTCGTAGAATACTTATTGTATTGGTTATTGTACACAAAAGTTAAGTTATCTGCATCACTACTAAATAAAGGATATTTAGTAGGATTATTAATTACATCAGCAAATTTTGTTTTAATCGCTAAATCGGTATCCGCTTCTTTGTTGCTCAATTGGATCAATACTCTCAATTTGAAAGCATTCACCGCTTTTTGCCACTTAGTTAAGTTGTTACCGTAGAAGAAATCATTCGCTAATACATAGTTAGTCGTCTTTAAAGTGCCCATTTCAGTATTTGCTTCTTCTAAATAAGTCAAAATTTGTTGGAAAACTTGCTTTTGTTTATCATACTTAGGTGTTACATTTTCTAAACCTTTTAAGGCTTCAGAAACTGGTATGTCTCCTAAATTCATCGTCAAATCATACAAGAAGTAAGCTTTTAAATATTTACCAAGTGCTGTATATGGATTTGGTGAAGCCACAGACTTCTTTGCTTCCTCTTCCATTTTGATGATGTTCTTTAATACATTGTAGTTGCCGTATGAATAACCAGTCCAGTTGTACTCCTGGTTTCCATAATAAGCATAATTACATACGTAATATTGATTCCATCTTTGTGTACTATTGAATGCGCCTTCACTATATTCAAGAAGGACATTGTTTAAAATCAAGTTCGCAGGAACTGATGTCGCTCTGTTAGGATCTGAGGCTAAAGTATCGAATGACTTTTTACAAGCTGTCATTGAACTCAATACCAATCCTAAACTTAGTATTTGAAATATCTTTTTCATATCTTATGTGTTTCTTTTAATTAAAATGTGAAATTAATATTGATACCGTAAGATCTTGTAGTTGGTGTTTGTAATCCTATAGAAGAATCACCAGGGTACTGATCAATATCAACATCATTAAATTTAGAATCTGGCATCCAGTATAATAAGTTTCTACCTACAGCAGAGATAGTTGCTTTCTTGAAGAAAGATTTTTTCACTAAAGTAGCAGGAAGTTCATATGTTAAAACCACTTCTCTTAATTTAAAGAATGTTTTACTCATCATATTTGGTTCAGGAATACCATGTACACGGCTGATGTAATCTTGTAAGTAAGTTTTAGTTCCATTAGGAGCAAAAGTTAATTCGCCATAGTTTGTGATTAAACCAGTTACCGCATCATACTTTGGAGTTCCAGAAGCAACTTGAACACCTTCACCTACATAAGCTTTTACGCCTAAGTAATCTTGGTATCTAGCTACACCCATTGCACCTTGAACAGTTTCGATATGACGACCACCTTGGAATGTTTTCTTTCTTACATAATCTTCCATCACACCTCCAACACGTCCGTCCACTTGCATATTTAAAGTGAATGCTTTGTAGCTGAACTTATTGTTTAAACCCCATACGAAATCAGGATTAGAATTACCAGCATATTGTGCCACAGGTAAGATAAGTGGTCTACCGCCAGCATCATTGATAATTTGTCCATCTTGAGTTCTAGCAAATTTTCTGATATATACCGCATCTGTTCTTGTACCAACTTTGTAGAAAGTATTTAAAGCAGATACACCAACTGGTAATTCACTATACTTGTTGATGAAAGAGCCAATATTGAATGTCGCATCCCAGTTTAAACCGTTTGCTTTTTTCAAGATCACTGCATTCAAACTTACATCGTAACCAGTTCTTTTAGTTTTAGTACCGTTGATTACATAAGAACCGAAACCAGATGTTTGAGAAATTGATTTAGAGAAAATTTGAGGTCCATCAGTGTAGCTAAAATAACTCGCTTCTAAACCAAAACGGTTGTTGATAAATCTTGTTTCTAAACCAAATTCAAGACTTGTTCTATCGTCAGGCTGAACATCACTATCTACTAAAGTATTTGTGAAAGCAGCTTGCGTTGTGTTGTTATAACCAATACCTGTAGAATATACATCGGCATAAGTATAAGTAGGTCCACCATAAGTAGAGCTATATTGCTCACCATATCCTAGAGGGAAACTGTTATTTGGTGTAGAACCAATATAATCAGATACAAAGCTACCACCACCTCTTACTTTCGCATATGAACCTCTTAATTTGAAGAAGTTGATTTGTTTTGGCATGTCAATATAATCATTCAAGACAGTGCTTAAGTTGAAAGAAGGATAGAAGAAAGAGTTGTTGTCCTTGTTCAATGCAGACAATTGGTCATTACGGCCAGTGATGGTTAAGTTGGCATATTTACCAGTCTCAATATCTACTGAATACATCAAAGATTTTACTCTCATTTCAGATGCAAAATTGTAAGCAATTACTGGGTTTCTACTATTTGCAAACGTATATACATTTGGTACATTCAAATAGTTTGTAGTTACAAAACTTGAATTGTAATTAAATTGTCTAAAGTTACCTCCTGCAAAACCAGAGATATTAAAGAAATTAGCTAATTCTGGTGTTTTGAAATTGGCACGGAATTCAGAGTTAGATTCGAATAAAGATCTTCTGTCTTCTCTGTAATCCCCTTTGTTTTCTTCTCTTCCGTAAGGATGCGCAGAGAAAGGCATTTTCTCGTTACGCATTAAATCATAAGTCGTAATAGAAGTTCTTGCAAATAAATCTACATACTTATTGATTTTATAGTCTAAACTAGTATAAGCGTAGATATCATTTTTGTAATGTCCTCTTGTCCACTCATAAGCCATAAAGTAAGGGTTATGGTATCTTTGGTATTCTGCATAGATACTTTGTACACCTTCTTTACCTGGCTGCCAGTAATTTCTCATATCATCCACATTCCAGTCAGCACCACCCCAAATAGTCATGGTGTAGATCACTGAGTTTGGACCGTAGTTTACGTCTGGGAAATTATCAGAATATTGTTTGTTGAAATTGATATTCGCATCTAATGTTAATTTAGAGTTGAATCTTAATGTTCCAGCTAAGTTTAAGTTTGTTGTATTTAAACTTGTGTTTGGCATGATGCCTTTGTTGTATGTATTGCCTAAAGAGAAACGTAAATCTGCTTTTTCAGTAGAAGAAGCAATTGCAATACTAGATGTATTTAACATACCAGGTTGGATAAAACGCTTTAAGTTGTCTTTACCACGAGCAACCCAAGGTGTCCCAGAACGCTTACCTGTGATTGGATCTACTGGACTATCGTACTGAGGAATCAATTGACCTTCGAATTTTGGTCCCCAAACGTCATAATCCGCATCGTTTGTACCTGCACCTAAACCATCTACGAAAGCATAAGTACCGTGGTCACCAGGACCATACTCATCTTGCGTTTTAGGTAAAGCGATGAAACCACTTTGAACCGAAGTACTGCTGTTGAACTCAACAGAGTAACCTCTTTTATCTTTTGTACCTTTTTTAGTGTTAATGATGATCGCACCATTTTGACCTCTATAACCATATAATGCAGAGGCAACAGGTCCTTTTAACACGTTATATGACTCGATATCGTCTGGGCTAATATTCCAAGTATCAGAGTTAATTGGCACACCATCCACAACGATCAAGTTCACACGTCCACCTCTTAATACAAGGTTAGGGATTCTTAACATTTCTTGGTTAAGACCCACTGTTAAACCAGCTACTTTACCTACTAAGTTGTTGATTGGGTTCAATTCTCTAGCTTTCACTAAATCAGCACCCTTCACTTCTTGTGTAGCGTATCCGATTTTTCTCTTCTCTTTTTTGATACCCAAAGCGGTTACAACCACTTCGTTTAATAATTCATCCCCTTTTACTAATTCAACTACAACTGCATCGTTAGAAGCAGTCACTGTTTTAGTAACATAACCAATGTAAGAAACTGAAACAGCAGCATTTGCACTTAAGTTGTTTAAACTAAAAGCACCATTTGCATCTGTCTTTGTAGCTTGTCCTTTAACAGACACAGTTGCAGACTCCAAAGCTTTTTTGGTTTCAGCATCTACCACTTTTCCTTTAAATTGTATGTTTTGAGCAATTGAGCTTAAACTCAATCCCAATAACATAAGTGGCGTAAGTATCCACTTAATACATAGTTGTTTTGAAATCATAGTTAATATTTTGAACGGCAAATCTATTGTGAATCCTTTAACAAATTTGAAAGTGGATATGAACAATAGATGAACTAATTGTTTCGGAATTGTTAACACATCTGAACAGTATTATTAATATAATTAATACGTTTGCTTAACAATAAATTAATGTTTTAAATAAAATAGAACCATTTCAAATATTGGTAGGTTTGCTGTTCAACTTTTGTCTATGAAAAAATATCTTTTTTTAGTGGTTTTTATTTTGTTTTGTATTAACCATTCAATCGCCCAACAAAAACAATCTTTTTTAACAGTTCCTGGTTTTAACGAATTCGCTAAAATAGACCCTTCTGGTGTTTCCATTTTACCGAGCGGAAGGTATGTACAGCCAGTTGGAAAATCAATTAGAATTACCCACGACCCATTTGGTTTAAAAATTGCCCCAGACGGAAAAGTAGCGATAGCATTACATGAAAATGTATTTACCCTAATAGACTTGCAAACACAATCAACAAAGCGTATTCCAGATTATTTAAAAGCAAACGAAAGTCCATTAAAAAAGGGTTCTTTCTTGGGTATTGCTTTTCACCCAACTAAAAAGATTGTATACCTAAGTGGTGGAGACGAAGGCACAGTTGTAATATATGATTACGCGCAATTTAAAAAAATTGATTCTATTAAATTAGATGGTTTATTCAATGGTACTAATTTCTCGGGCAGTTTTACAAGTGACCTAGTATACCATGAAGCCTCTAATCATTTATTAATTTTAGATAGAGGTAATTTTAGATTGGTTCGTTATAGTCTTACTGAAAATAAAATTGTTGCCTCTATTCCAACCGGTCGCCAACCCTTTGGCTTAGCCATCTCTCCCGATCAAAAAACGGTTTTAGTTGCCAATGTGGGAATGTATGATTATCCTTTAGTTGCTGGTACTACAAAAGAAAATATTAAAACACAATATATTGGCTGGCATCCTTACGGTAATAACACAAAGGAGTCTATTGAAGGCACCGAGATTGACGGGAAAGAAATACCAGGTTTAGGTGATCCAAATGCTAAGGAATCAATGAGTGTTTATTGTATTGATCTTACAACCAATACGACTAAAGCAAAATTAAAAACTGGTTTATTATTAGGTGAGCTAGTAGAAGATGCGGAAGTGATTGGCGGCGCAAGTCCTAATTCAATTGCAGTAGGTAAAAAGTATGCCTATGTGACCAATGCGACCAACGATAATATTGCTGTGATTGATTATAAAAAAGGAAAGATTGTCAAACATATCCCTATTAAAGTAGATCCAAAATTAGATAAATACAGAGGCTTATTGCCATTTGGTATTGCGATTACAAAAGATGAAAGTACCCTATTTGTAGCCTTATTAGGATTTAATGCAGTTGCAAAAATTGATTTAAAAACTTCTACTACCACTGGATTAATTCCAACAGGATGGGGCACTACAAGAGTCGCATTGTCTAATGACGAACAAAAAATATACATCACATCTTGCAGAGGTTTAGGTGCAGGTCAAAATGGAGGAAAAAATTTCATTGCACCTATCCAAGGTACTTATGTGGGGGATATTCAATTAGGCGGATTCCAAGAAGTGCTTAATCCAGACCCTACAACACTTGCAACCTATACAAAACAAGCATTGGCTCAAACCTATATTGTAAAAGAACAAACAGATAGTCTGCCATTACCTGTTTTACCAGGTAGCAAATTAAGTCCTATCAAACATGTCGTTTTTATTACCAAAGAAAATAGAACATTTGATGAAATTTTTGGTCAAATGAAAACGGTGAATGGCGATCCAACATTAGCAAGATTTGGATTAGATGTGAATGTATTTGGAAAAAATAAAGTTGTGAAGCATGTTAACGTGGCACCGAATCATATTAAAATTGCAAAGCAATTTTCGTTGAGTGATAATTTTTATTGCGACAGTGATGCATCTATTCATGGACACCATTGGATGATGGGCGTAATACCGAATGAGTGGGTAGAGGCAAATTCAAGTACAGATAAGTCTGCTGATTATTTTTCGACCGCATCTGGTAGAAGGTTCCCAGGATCTACAGGCAGTATGGACCCAGAAGATTATGCCGAGATTGGAGGCTTATGGGAAGCATTAGACAGAAAAAAAATTAGCTATTATAATTTTGGGCAAGCAAATGAAACTGCGCATGTAAGAGAAGATTGGTATGATACCGCAACCGGCGCTGGTCATATCGTAATGGTGCCAATGCAGAAAGGTGTTTGGGGAAAAACATCACATAATTTTGCTGGTTACAATACCAATATTCCAGACCAATTTAGAATGAAGCAATTTGAAGAAGAGTTTACAAAAAAATGGTTAAACGGAAAAGATAGTTTGCCTCAGTTATTGACAGTGATGTTGCCTAATGACCATACTGCTGGACCTAGACCAGAAGACGGCTATCCCTTTATGCATTCTTATGTTGCAGACAATGATTTGGCTTTAGGAAGAATGATGCAATTTTTGAGTCAAACACCGTATTGGAAGGATATGTTAGTCATTGTAACTGAAGATGATCCACAAGGAGGGGTAGATCATATAGATGCACACAGAAGTGTATTGATGATGGCAGGTCCTTATGTAAAGAAGAATTATGTCTCAAGTACCCATGCCAATTTTGGATCCATCTTGAAAGTCATTTACAATGTATTAGGTGTTCCTTATGTGAACCAATATGATGTCACAGCTTCTTTGTTAACTGATTTTTTTACCAATGAACCAGATTTTAGTCCCTACTATTTTGAATTCCCTAGTCAGGAAGTATTTGATTGGGATAAAGCAATGAAAAAATACAATTACAATTTAGATTGGAAAAAAATTAAGCAAGGTCCTACCATGGATAATGAAAAAGAACAAAGAACAGAGCACTATAAAACCTCTGGCACCATTATCCAATAATATTAAATACATCGATCAATTTATTAAATAATAATCAGCAATTTATGAAAATGAAATTTACGCTTATATGCTTAGCAGCTAGTTTGTTTGCAGCTATAACAAGTAACGGTCAAATGCAACAGACCGTTTTGCCAAATAATTGGAAATTAACTCCAATTGGTAAACAGTTGCCATTACAAGATTTGCCGCTAAATATTGTTGTAAGTCCAAATAAAAAATTTGCAGCCATCACTAATAACGGTCAAAGTACACAAGGTATTCACTTGGTAGATATTGCTAAGCAAACAATATTAGATTATGTAACCACACCAAAAAGTTGGTATGGATTGGCTTTTAGTAAAAATAACCAATTCTTGTACGCAAGTGGTGGAAACGATAATTGGATTTTAAAATATGAAATTGTTTCTAGTAAATTAAAATTAGTCGACTCTATCAAGCTAGGAGGAAAATGGCCAGTTAAAATTTCACCAACAGGGCTATGCATCAATGATGCAACTAATATTATGTATGTGGTATCAAAAGAGAATAATACATTGTATGAAATTAATCTTGAATCAAAAAAATTCACTACATATGCATTAGGCTCAGAAGCATATACCTGTATGTTAAGTCCTGATAAAAAACAATTATATATTTCATTATGGGGTGCAGACCAGTTATTGATTTGGGATACAAAGACAAAACAAACAATTAAAAAATTAGCCATCGGCGATAATCCAAATGAATTGTTAATAACAAAAAACGGAAGCTATTTATATGTTGCCAATGCAAATGACAATAGTGTTGCCGTGGTAGATACAAAGTCTTTAACAATTGTCGAAGTACTGAATTGTGCCTTGTTTGCAAATGCACCAAACGGATCTACTACTAATGGGTTGGCATTAAACGAAAACGAATCAAGATTATATGTGGCCAATGCCGACAATAATAATTTAGCCGTTTTTGATGTGACAAAAAAAGGATTTAGTTCAAGTATAGGTTTTATCCCTACTGGGTGGTATCCAACTAATTTAAAAATTGTAGGTAATACTTTATTCGTAACCAATGGTAAAGGGCTTAGCTCAAAGGCAAATCCAAATGGGCCAAGTCCAGTTCAAAGAAAACAAACAGTGAACTACCAAGCAGGAGATATAAAAGCAAAACCAGAACCAGTCCAATATATTGGTGGTTTATTTAAGGGTACCCTTTCTATTTTCAAGGAACCAACATTGGCAGAACTAACTAGCTTAACTAAGCAAGTCTATCTAAATACGCCTTATGATAAAAGTAAGGAATTGTCAACCTCAGGTATGAAAGGTAATCCAATACCAAAAAATGTAGGCGATAGTTCTCCAATCAAGCATGTGTTTTATATGATCAAAGAAAATAGAACTTATGATCAGGTACTAAGTGATTTACCTCAAGGCAATGGAGATAGCAGTTTATTGCTTTTTGGAAGAAATATCACACCAAACCAACACGCAATTTCAGAGCAATTTGTTTTATTAGATAATTTTTATGTAGATGCAGAAGTAAGTGCTGACGGACATAGTTGGAGTATGGCTGCTTATGCCAATGATTACAATGAAAAAACTTGGGTAACTAGTTATGGTGGAAGAGGTGGTACCTATGATTATGAAGGTCAAAAAAATATTGCATCGCCTAAAGGAGGATTTTTATGGGATCATGCCTTAAAAGCAAGAGTGAGCTTTAGAACCTATGGAGAGTTTGCAGATGATTATGAAGCAAATTATCCAACCTTACAAGGTAAATTCTGTCCGTATTTTACAAGCTGGGATGAGAAAGTAAGAGACACTTCTAGATTCTATCAATGGAAAAGAGATTTTGATTCATTATACGCTATCAATCAAGTGCCTGCATTAAATACAATGCGTTTTATCAATGACCACACCGAAGGTACAAGGGTGGGTAGACCAACGCCTTTTGCGCATGTAGCTGACAATGATTATGCAGTTGGTTTATTCGTAGACTATTTAAGCAAACATCCTATTTGGGATAAAATTGCAATTTTTATTTTAGAAGATGATGCACAAAATGGAGCAGACCATGTGGATGCACATCGCTCAACAGCATATGTTGCAGGAGGATTTGTTAAAAGAGGGTTTGTAGACCACACGATGTATTCGACTTCGAGCATGTTAAGAACAATGGAGTTAATTCTTGGCTTACCGCCAATGAGTCAATATGATGCCGCTGCAGAACCAATGTGGAGATCATTTGATACTAAAGTGAATAAAACACCTTACAATGTAATTAATCCATTGGTTGATATCAATGAAAAAAATATTAAAGTAGATGCCTTGTCTAAGTTGAGTGAAAGCATGGATTTTAGCAAGGAAGATAAAGTACCAGATTTATTGTTTAATCAAATTTTATGGAAGGCCATTAAAGGAATTAATAGCGAAATGCCAGCGCCTAAGAGAAGTGCTTTCATAAAAATAATTGATTAATTAAGGCTCATATAATATAAAAGCCATTCATTAAAGTATTTTTTGAGTGGCTTTTTTGACAATAAAATTTTATTAGTAAAAAAGTTAAGGATGAAATCGAAAATGAATAAAAATTTAAAGTCGAACAAAAATATTAAGTTGATTTTTTTTATTAGTACCCTTTTTTGTTTTAGTTATGGCATAAAAATTGCAAAGGCAAATTATAAAAATAGTCTGGGCGATACAAGCTATGTTTATTTAGATTCTATTGTTGTTAAAAGCAGGATGCTACAAAAAAATAAGTTCAACCTGCCTTACAGCATAGTGCAAAAAAATGCAGAAGCAATTCAAATAGGGAATTATAGAACAACCCCCGAGGCACTAGTGGGTAGTTCGGGTGTTTTTATTCAAAAAACAAACCATGGTGGGGGCTCTGCATTTATAAGAGGCCTTACTGGTAATCAAACATTATTAATGTTGGACGGTGTTCGTATTAACAATGCTACTTTCAGATATGGGCCCAATCAATATTTAAACAATATCGATTTGTATACGATTAGTCAAATTGATGTCAGTAAGGGAACTGGTTCTGTTGAATATGGATCTGATGCCATTGGAGGTGTGATTCATTTGCATTCCTATATGCCTTCGTACAATCAAAAAAAGACTTGGAGTACTAGTGCTTCATTAAAATATATAGGGCAGAATATGGAAAGGTCCAATAGAACTACCTTACAGTATGCGCAAAAAAACTTTGCAATACAGTCTGGAATTACATTAAGAAATTTCGGGGACTTAGTTGGCGGAAATAATGTAGGTATTCAAAGCCCAAGTGGTTATGGCGAAACAGGGATCAATACGATCGCTAAAATACAATTAAACAAAGCAGAGGAAATGACCATATCATCCCGTTTCTTTATCCAAAAAGATGTGCCTATTTATCATAAAGTTTTATTAGAGGGCTTTAAAATCAATAAAATTACTAAACAGGAAAGAAATATCCATTCTATTCAGTGGGAAAAAAACTTACAGTCTAAATACCTTTCTAAAATTAAAGTGATACAGTCTATACAGTATTCAAATGAGGCAAGAGAAAGTAATAAATTGAATAATGTTATTTATAGATACGAAAGAGACCAAGTGAATTCTAATGGAACAAGCATTGATCTTTATTCCAATCCAACAAAAAATTGGGAAATCAATTCAGGGATAGATTATAATTCGGATAAAATAGCGAGTGAACTAATTGATAAAAATTTAACCACAGGGATTTCTGTCAACAAAAGAGGGCTTTACCCAAATAATAGCAGTTATAAAAGTTTTTCGGTATTTAATTTGCATAAAATAGAACTACAAAAATGGCATATAGAAGCAGGAGTTCGTTGGAATAAATTTGGAATACAATTAACAGATACAAGTATTGGTTCCGTGAATATAAAGCCATCCGCATTAGTTGGAAATGGAGGTGTCGCTTATAAATTAAATACATCCAATATAGTGTATGCTTCCCTATCCTCTGGATACCGTGCTCCGAATATTGATGATATGGGCACATTAGGTATTGTTGATTTTAGATATGAATTACCAACCAGTAATTTAGCACCTGAGAAATCATTGCATTATGAATTGGGATACAAACTAAATACAAAACTGATTCAATTTGATTTAAGTGGCTTTTATTTAAAATTAAATGATATCATCACAAGACAAAAGGTGACAGGGAGTATCATCAATGGCTATCAAGTATATTCCAAACAAAATTCAGAAGCTTCTTTTATTCAAGGATTCGAAACCAATTTAGCCCTTCAATTCAATACACAGTTTAGATGGTCAAGTAATTTAACCTATACCTACGGGCAAAATGAAACAAAGAATGAACCAATGAGGCGTATTCCACCTTTGTTTGGTCAACAAGAACTAGTTTGGAAAAAAAATAATACGCAAATACTGGTTCAACATTTATTTGCTGGAAAGCAAGATCGATTAGCACAGGGAGATAAGGATGACAACCGCATTGGTAAAAATGGCACACCCAATTGGAATGTATTTAACATTAGCGTCAATCAACAATTTAATAATGTGTTTATACAGTTAGGAGGTATCAATCTACTGAATGAAAAATACAAAACGCATGGATCAGGTATCTATGCAATGGGGCGAACTTATTCTTTACTATTGCAATGGAATTTCCATTAGTAATATTTCCGCATCCTTTGTCAAAGCCTTTAATTCAAATTGATCAAAGTCTGTAATACCTAATGCGTCTCTTTCAGCTAATGTTTGTCCAGCAACTTCAAATGAACCATACAAGACAAAAGCGTACAAACCATTCCCAGCTTTTTTTACTTTGTAATTAGTAGCAAAGTCTAGGTCAAACTTGCCTATATGAAACCAAGCGTCTTGATGGATCCAAACACCAGCGTCATCGGCATTTGGAGAAAGTATTTGCTCTAATTTGTTGATTCGATTTGCAGGATCTAATGTGATTTGATCATAACGAGGCGTTACATCTTTTTTATTTGGTATCACCCAAATTTGTAAAAACTTAACAGGTTTATCTTTATTATGATTGAACTCGCTGTGTTTAATACCAGTACCAGCACTCATTACTTGAATGTCGCCGTGTTTAATGACTGTATGATTACCCATACTGTCTTGATGCGCTAAATCACCTTCTAATGGAATAGAAATAATTTCCATATTGTCGTGCGGATGTAATCCAAACCCCATACCGGCAGCTACAAAATCATCATTCAATACACGCAATACACCAAAGTGTATTTTTTCTGGATTATAATAATTGGCAAAACTAAAACTGTGTTTGCTATGTAACCAACCATGGTTTGCGTCTCCTCTTGAATCTGATGTATGTAATATTGTTTGCATAAAATAGTTTTTCAATGTTTGAACATCAAAATTAAGCATTTTCTAGGATAAAAACCAAAGCGCCTGTTAGAAATCCTATTAAAGCGATCCAACTAATGTTTTTGAGGTACCAAAAGAAGTCTATTTTTTCGATACCCATTACAGCGACTCCTGCTGCAGATCCTATGATTAAAACCGATCCACCCGTTCCTGCAGTATAGGCTAAAAATTCCCAGAAATAATGGTCTGTAGGATACATTTCTAAACTATACATACTTTGTAAAGCAGCGACCATTGGTACATTATCTACTACCGAAGACAACAACCCTATCACAATAGCAATCATTTTGATATCATTAAACTCATGATCAAAATAGGCAGCAAGGCTAGTTAATAGCCCCACTTGTTCTAAAGCAGCAATACTCATTAAAATGCCTAAAAAAAACAAAATACTTGGTGTGTCTATTTTTCTGAGTGCGTGACTTACCGATAAATTCCCTTTTTCATCTGATATTTTATTATGATGTAATAGCTCTGTTAAAACCCACATGATACCTAGACTACACAACATGCCCATAAACGGAGGAAGGTCCGTGATCGTTTTAAAAAATGGCACAAACAACATACAGATGATGCCAATGATAAAAACTAGGTTTCGATCCGTAGCAGTAGAAATAACATTTTGATTGATTGTTATTTTTTCTTCTAATAAGATATCCCCTTTTAATCTGTAATTAATGATCAAAGTAGGTATAACCATACAAGTTAAACTTGCCAAGAATGTTTCTTTAATGATATTTAGTGGCGTCATTTGATGTCCAATCCACAACATCGTTGTAGTCACATCTCCTATTGGACTCCAAGCCCCACCTGCATTTGCTGCAATGATCACCAAACCTAGTAAATGCCATTTTGCATTCTTTTCCTTCACGAGTTTGTTAATGATAGATAACATTACAATGGTACTTGTTAAATTATCAAGCACTGCAGATAAGAAAAATGTTAGCAAGGCAATGGTCCAAATGAATTTAGATTTATTGGTTGTTTTAATTTTTTCAGTAATATTTTGAAAGCCGTCATGTGCATCAATTAATTCAACAATGGTCATCGCACCTAAAAGGAAAAATACAATTTCAGCAACACTGCTTAAATGATGGCCAAGCGCTAAAAGCGCCTCGTTTTTGTATGCAGGATTCATCACAATAATGGTCCAACAAAGTACCGCAGTAATTAATGCAATGGCCGCTTTATTAATATGAATAGCATGTTCTAATGTAATTAAAAGATATCCAACAATAAATGTGACTAATAATAAAATGACCATGAATGAGGTATTTAATTAAGCCCTGATATTTATAAAATTTATAAATATTAACTATAAACAAAACCATATTGATATGCTTATGCTAGGCCGTGTAAATTAACTAAATATGGCTAATTTTGCATGAATTAAAGCTTAATCTTAGAAGTAGTCTCTTTCTAGTGAACAACAGAGAAATAAAGTATATAGAGGTTGTTTTAAAAGGATATGAACTCAAAACTAAATTCTTTAAAACACTGATTGCATTGAATTGGGCTAAGGGAAGCATTTTCTAATCAAATCAATTTTATATTCTACTGCATCTTCCCAATGCATCATTGCATTGATGCATTTAAATTTTTCAAACTGAGGGAGGTCATCTATATGCAATGCCTTGGGTTGAATAACACCTTCTTGAATTAATTTAGCGCGTTGTGTGCCTTCCAATAATGGTGTAGCTGGCGTATACCAATTTAACCCATCATAGAATGCGATATTGGTGTAAGAGCAGTCTTTAATCAATCCTCCATCATGCATCATGATTTCATCTTTACCAGACTGAATTAACGCTTCTTTGATCCAATCTCTATTCGAAAATTTATACTCATACCCTTGTCCTTTAATATCTACTAAGGCGAAATTTTGAATCTGCTTATATTGATAAGCTGTACAAGCTGATTGATGATTTCCATTTAAATCATAAGAGATTCTTAGTTTATATAAGCCTTCAGATGGTAAAATTAATTCGTCCACAATAGATGCTAATAAAATGCTATGATTGGATGCATTAAAAGCGTCTAGGGTTTTATTGACCCTTGACTGATGTGCGGCAAGGTTTTCAGCAATGCCGTCTTTAACGCAGATACTCTCAAAAAACTGGGACATATACTTTATTTATCATTTCTTGGTACTCGGATGCCATATCACTTTGAAAAGTGATGCCGCCGCCACTATGATACACATTGTCTGCACCTAAATAACGAATCAATACACAACTATCTAGGTTCACGCCGTCAAAATGGCCAGCAATACCCGTATAATAGCCACGGTCTGTTCCTTCTATAGATGCAATCAATTGGGCTGTTTTCTTTTTGGGGGCACCAGATACAGATCCTGCAGGTAATAAGTCATACAGTATGTTACCAATTCTAGAGGCATAATCTGTTGGCAGCTCGCCCTCAATAGCTGAACTCACTTGACCAATCATGCCATTTTGCGTAGGCACCTCTTCGTAGTACCTAAAATTAGTCACCTTCACTTTGGATGCCACCCTGCTTAAATCATTTCTTAATAGATCTACAATGGTTGCATGTTCTGCCAATTCTTTTGGATCATTGAGCAGCAATTCTTTTGCATTAGGCAAACTTGCATCAATGGTCCCTTTCATTGGAAAAGTTGAAATAGTTCCAGCTTCTATTTGTATAAATGTCTCGGGAGAGAAAGCAATGAAATCGTTTTTTAACCAAACGACATATTTAGATTTCGCATGAGCAAAATAGGTTTGAAAATCTGCTGTATTTTGGACCGGGGTTGGGATGGTTAAATTCATCAAAAAACTATCCCCCTTATGTAAAGCGTCCATTACTTGAGCATACTTGCACTGGTATTCGGCAATCGTAATCGGATGCTTTTCCAATAATGCTTGATCAATTTCTGTTAAAGTTGTATTGGAATTTTTGAATGAACTCGCTTTTGTGAATTTAAATTGAAACCAATCTGGGCAATCATCTACTAGCCAGGCCAAAGGTTTTTTTTGTTCAAAATCAATAAGAAAAACAAATGGTTTTTTATCCCGACCCCATTGGTTTAATTGTTCTACAAAGTCCATTTATAAGGTATTGTAGTATTTTACTAAGTCTATTAAATGCGCTTCGTTCTTTAAGTTTAATTTCTGATCCTCAATGAATTTTTTAATCGCCTGGTTTTGATCTTGAAATAAAACCAATAAACTAGATTTATCTTTTTTGATTCGAGTCATAACACCATCTTTAAGAAGGTACATATTTTCATAGGTAGCAAACTCTTTAAAGCGTTCTCCAGATAGATCATTATTGCGTTCTTGTATTGTTTTATAAACAGACTTTAGTAAACTCGTTTTGCCATTGAATAAAATTTGATAAAAAGAGATTCTATTTTGATTATCAATCGGAGGAAAGCCGCATTGAAATACTTTTACATTCTGAGAGGTTGTTTTGCTATCTATATAAGTAATTTCCGAAGCCATCCCTTTCCCAAGAAAACCTTCTTGTCCATTAGAAGCAATAAAATTAACTTCATGTTCTAACAGATTGATTCTCGTTTTTACATCATTATATACCCTACCATCTTTTAATGTGATTTTTGCTAATTGATAGTCCGTTTGATCATACACTGAACCCGAAATGCCTTCGTATTTATTAATAAACGCTTGCCCATTTACATCACTTAGGAAAATTTGTTGGCCCCATTTTCCAGTTGTTGAAATCGTGTTGTTTTGTGCTTGACAAAAAAGAGCAGTGCATAACGAAAAACAAAGTAGTAACTTTTTCATAGGAGTACATTTATATACTAAAGTTACTATAGGTACATAAAAAAACAAGACCCCGAAGGGTCTTGTTTCAAAATATTACCTAAATAGTAATTATTGCTTAGGATTCTTAGTTGGAGCAGAACCTGCTTCAGCTGGATTGTAAGCTAACTCATTATCTGGAACATCCCAATAGTCTAAGAAACCATAGACGATTGTTGCATTTGTACTAACAGCACCAGTAGATGAAAGTACCACAGCACCAGTACGAGATTTGTCTGGAGCAATGATATCCCAACGACGTGCATCATAGAAAGATAAGCCTCTGAATGCTAATGCAATTCTGCGCTCTCTTCTTAATTGCTCGTAGGCAGCTGCTTGAGTTAAACCAGTACCTAATGCAGTTAAACCTGCACCTTGGTAAGTTCTTACTGCATCGATAGCTGTAGCACCGGCGTCAACTTGTCCTGTCATAATCAAAGCTTCTGCTTTCATTAATTCATTCTCTTCGTAAGTGCTAGCAATCGTGATTTCGTTTGCACCAATCGCGTTGTTTGCATAAGTAATTACACCAGCTAAACCAGCACCTGCATACTTTAAGCTATAACGTGTGTTAAATGAGTTTCCGCGGTCTGTGTTGAACAAACCAACAGATGCTAAAGTAATTACGTTATTGTCTTTACGCTTATCGCCAGCAACAAATTCTTGAACCCAACGCTCACTTAATTTATAAGTATTAGTTGAACCAGTTGTTGCAGCTTGACCTGTTTTATCTGCTACAGTAGACTCGATGAAACTTCCGTTTGCATCTGTTCTCGCTGTGAAGATTAAATCTGTTGACTTAACACCGTCATTTGTTAATGTTAAAATGTTAGCCCATTGAGAAGCAGTCATACTAGCCTTAGTAGTATTCACTAAGATATTACGCGCTTTCATTGTATTGATATTACGCTTCCACATATCTACAGTCAAAATACCACCTTTACCTTTTTGTAAGTAAGTTGGAATTAATTTTCCTAAGATAGCTGTGTAATCAGCAGTAGAAGTAGCAGCACCTAAAGCAGTAACCGCTTTGTCAAAATTAGATGCCGCTTCTGTAATGATTGCTTCCTTAGTAACATACTTACCATTGGTTGCAACAGCATCTGTAGGTTGGTTTTGGATCAAACCTGCATAATAAGTAGAACCGATTCTGCTGTATGCATAACCTTTCCACCAATAAGCCCAAGCTTGAATAGTTGCTTTTTTAGTTGCAGCACCAGTACCAGTGAATGTAGTTTTGTCTGCTAACTCCAAAATTTTATTTGCAGCTGTAATCATGTTGTACATATAAGCCCACTCGTAGAAAGTCGTATTACTACCACCTTGTGCGTTTTGGTTTGCATAACGTACTAATTCATACTGTGTTTTAGGGTTACTTGGATTTAGTACAGTTGTACCGTTATCCAAAGTCACCTTATTAGGACAACCAATTTGGTTCATGAATGCGTTGGCTGCTTCCGCACCAACTACATCACCCATGATTTCAGAAAAACCTGTAGCACCAGCCCAGAAACGGCCGTATACACCATCAGAGTATTTCAAGTTGTAAAAACCATTTAAGTAAATGGTACCCTGTGCCAAAGCAACTGCACCATTTTCATTTTGTGCACTACTTGGAGTAGGTGAGTTTACGTTGGTAATATCAAGATCTTTCTTACAAGCTGTTAAGCTTAAAGTAACCCCTAATATTCCAACCAAAATTTTATTATTCTTCATTGCTAAAAATTTAATAGTTAAGGTTTAAAATCCTACGTTCAGGCCTATAGTGTAAGATTTTGTGTTAGGAATAGTATTGTGGTCAAGACCGCGATCAAATGCTGAGTTCGTAGAATAGTTAACCTCAGGATCCATACCAGTGTACGGGGTGAAAGTTAACAAGTTACGACCTGATAATACTAATTGTAAGCGATTTGCAAATTTAATCTTAGTCAATTTCGCGATATCAACACCTACAGAAAGATTTCTTAAACGCCAGAAAGAAGCGTCTTCGTAGAAATAGTTTTTAGTACCATTTGCAGCACCACCAGCATATACACTACGGTAGAACGAAGTGAATGCTTGTGTTTCACCATTGATTGTAACAGGAATGTCATAATCAGCGTGGATACCATCACGATACATCCATTGCTTAGTTTGGTTGTACAAGTGTGCACCTGCAACCCAATCCCACTGCATATTGAATGTAACGATTCCTTTATACTGTAAATTGTTAATGAAACTCATGTTGAACTTAGGGTTAGGATCACCTAAACTAGATTGTCCAGGAATTGCAACTGTTTGTCTAGTCGCTTTGTTCACAACCCATCCATTGCTAGCCACTTCATATAAAGATCTAGACGCTTCTGGAATAACTGGTAAGCCAGTTGCAGGATTGATATCTGTCAAAGACTTCATTAACTTAAATCCAAAGAATTGTCCAATCTTATACCCTTGTTGTAATGTAATACCTACGCTACCTGCAGCAGATAATAAAATAACTGGAGGTCCTTTTACATAAGAGATTTCTGAAGACTGTTTAGAATAATTGGTGATGAAATCCCAAGTTAAATCTTTACCAGAAAATACATTCAAGTTTAAAGAAGCTTGTAAACCATTAGATTTCAATCCAAACGCATTATCTAATTTACCACCCACACCTGTAGAAGGTGCAGCATCAACTCTATAAATTGCGTTTGCTGTTTCTCTGTTCCATAATGTAGCAGAAATATTCGCTGTTTTAAACCACTGTCCTTTTCCTAAAGTCAAAGTCATATCTGTACCGTATTCAGTTTCTTTAGATAACTCTACAGATAAGTTTGGATTTGGATTGGTTGTAGGGAAAGTAAATACACTTCCACCACCAAGGTTAGCAGCACCCAACACTGTAAAACGTTGGAATGCACCTGGTTGAATACCTGCCTCACCATAACCAGCTCTTAATTTGAATTCAGAAATTACATTAGAGATTTTTGAATCTTGCCAGAACTTTAAGTTAGATAAAGTCAAGAAGAAATCACCTCTAGGGAATGTTTGTGCAGTTGCACCAGAACCGAATGCAGAAGAGAAGTCACTTCTAACACCTACAGAGAATCCTGTAAAGTTAGAGTACTCAAATCTTTGGTTTGCTAACAAACCATAAGTTACAAATGGCTCAATATAATCAGCTATTACTCTGTAAGTAGCTGCTTGAGACATATTCCATGGTGCATAACCAGGACCATCAAAACCTGCAGCATAGAATTGCTTGAATTGATTACGACGATAATCAAATGCAGCTGTTGTGAAAGTTTTTAAAGGAATATTGATATTGAAATCTTTTTCAAAATCGGTACGGAAGTTCACTGTTCCAATAAAGTTTTGGAAAGTTGTTCTGTTTACGATATTGTCAATCTCACCAGTAGTAAATGCAGTAGGTGCTGGAGAATAGTTATATTCATAACGATTTTGTAACACTCTGTTCTTGTTATTCCACTGCTCATCATATTTATAAGTTGTGTTGCTATTAGAATAGTTCAATGCATATTTAGCATCGAATTCTAAGAACTTAGGTAACTTATAATTTAAGTTAAAGCTTTGGATCACATCCACAGTTGCAATCAAAGTTCTTGTATCTTGATTGGTAGCGAATGGATTTGAGTGGTTTACACCACCTGCAGCACCAAAGAATGTAGCATATCTACCATCTTCGTTCTTTTGATCAAACGGCAAGAATGGACGCGCATTGTTCACAGCAAATACGATACTACGACCAGATTGGTCATTCAAAGTATTTTTAGTGTACACTAACTGCGTTGTACTTGTGAATTTCAAACCTTTCGCTAATTCAAAACCTAATTTAGAAGTTAAGTTAGAACGAGAGAAATCACCATTGTTGATGAAGTTTGAATTCTGTTGGTTGTTAGATGCAGAGAATAAGAAATCAAACTTATCTTTTGCACCAGACATTGTCACTGAATTATTCAATGCATAACCTTGTTGTAAGAACATCTTGTAGTGGTCGATGTACTTTAAGTTTTTATCATAAGGCTTATTTTGGTAACTCGTTAAACCTAAAGAGTTGTATTGAACGTCACCGTTATATACCAATGTAGAAGGATCTAAAGTCATAATGGCTCCAGAACCAGTCAATACATTACCATTTGCATCTGTAACGAACGCATGGTTTTTAGCTTTAGCTAAACCACCAATGTTTAATAATTCGTTGGTTGTTGCGCTAGAACTAAATTCGATACTTACTTTACCAGCTTTACCTTTTTTAGTAAATAATTGGATAACACCATTCGCACCTTGCGCACCATATAAAGATGCAGCAGCAGCACCTTGTACTACCTCTACTCTATCAATGATGTTTACGTCAATGGAGTTTAAACTTGTACCACGTGCTTCAATACCATCGATCAAGATCATTGGTGAAGTTCCACCTTGTACAGAGTTAATACCTCTTAATAAGATTTGTAAAGGACGACCTGGGTTACCATTGGTACTGCTAATTTGAGCACCAGCAATCTGACCAACTAATTGTTGACCAACATCACCAGTAGGCACTTTAACTTGGCTAGATAGGTTTACAGATTCAACTGCAACCGCTAACTTCTTTTTGCTTGTAGCTGCACCAACACCTGTAACAACCACCTCGCTCAAAGCCTTCACATCAGAAGTCAAAACGATAGTTAAGTTAGTGTTGCTAGCAGTTACTTGCTTGCTTTCAAAGCCTAAAGCCGAAACCATTAAAGTAGCGCCTTTTTTTACTGAAATTGTAAATGTACCATCATTGCCGGCACTCACACCTTTAGTAGTGCTTTTTTCAAGCACACTTGCTCCGGCAACAGGATCATTCTTTTCATCAATAACCTTACCGGTTATAGTAACCGTTTGTGCGAAACCGACCATAATGGTCATTAAGAAAGCACAAACACTTACAATGATTTTTTTAGTCATGTTGTTTTGTTTTGTAATTAAAATTTTTCTGGAAAGGAAGGATTTTGAAGGCTAATTTTTTGATAAGCGGTAAAAATCCTTTCTTTAGCAGACGAATATAATGAAGAATTAACAATATCATAACTATAAACAACCAAAAAAAAATAAAAAACCTATAACAAGCGTTAGTTTATAAGCCTACTGAATAATGCTCATTTATCTTTTTTATGACCTGCTTGTTTATATTAGGTTTCTTATTAAAGGGTAAAGTAATTGATATTTAACACTTTAGGTTTGTAAATTGAAAAATCTTAACCAAAGTTGAATAAGTCTTATTTTTAAAATATCAAATCTCCCAACCATGAAACATTTATTAAGCAATTTATTTTTTGGCTGCATCCTTTTTATGAGTCATTTAAGCCAGGCGCAAACTTTAAATAATTTTAGTTTGAAAGACATTGGGCAATCTGTTTTAATGGTCACGGATGGTAACGGCAAAATGGTCAATATGGGTGTAGATATGGAAAATTATGGATCACCCTTTTTTGATACTGAATTTTTACCCGCAAATATCGTGTTGGCTACTGGACAACGATATGAAAATGTACTTGTAAAAATTAATTTATTAAGCAATGAAGTAATTTATAAAACAGCAGAAGGAAAAGAACTTGCTGTTTTGCCAGCCATCAAACAAGTTGAATTAAATCAAAATGGCAAATTACTATTTTTTGAATACGGTTTCCCGGTTTTTGAAAAACAAAATCAAAAAACAATCTATCAAGTGCTTGCAAAAGGGAAAGTTAGTTTAATCAAATACTTTTATGTTCAAGTAACCGAAGCAAAGCCATATAGCAGTGCAACGATGCTAAGAACGATTGAACAATTTCCTAAATTATTCTTGTATGACAAATCAATGCTTTTGAAAAAAGCGCCTAAATCAAATGAGGATCTATTAAGTCTTTATAAAGATGATGCAACAAAAATTCAAAGTATCCTTCAAAAAAATAATTTAAAAATCAAGAAGGAAGAAGACTTTATAAAATGTATTTCAATATTAAATGAAAATTAAATCGTTGGTTGGCTAATTTTACAAATACTAAAATAAGGTTATAACTTAAGTACGCTCAATTAAATGCTTTTAACAACTATTTTAAAATAGCTCTAATGATTTTTAAATGGTGTTCGGTGTGAATAGCAAGAAATTTAATTGTTTGTTTTTTATTAAGCTGTCCAAATATTGGATGCATAAAATATTGCTTTTCTTGGCAATCTTTTAAATAAGCAATGGCCTGGTAAGTATTTTTTAAACTTTCTTGTAATGTTTCAGATGTGATATTATCTGCTGGTATCACTACCTTAGGCGCTTTTGCTTTCCCTCTTGGAATCGTTTTAGATAGAAAGACAAAAAAACGAGTCAAATTAAATTTAGACTTATACAGCTTAGGTTCTGATTGGGCTACAGTCGATGTAATTTGCTTAATCACCAATAAGCTATGTTCTAAGTGCCAACCAACAGAAGCCTCCGAAATAGCTTTATTGAATTGTTTGTGATCAGCAATATAATTTGCTAATTCAGGCATGATGGCATCTATATTTTTCATAGTAGAGCGGATAAAAAATTACATAGGTAAAATAAGAATCAAACGAAGTTAATTGAATTAATTAAAATTCAATAATGAATCCAATAGTAGGTATCAATGTTCCTTCGGCGTTTTCTAATAAATAAGGAATTGCATTGCTGCCATTCATTTGTACTGGCTTTCCATTGGTGCTTAAGAAACTTGAATTATCTTCTTTTCTTTTAAAAGTATATTGAGGGGAGCCTGTACTTTTAGATGAATAGAAATTTTGTATGTCAATATAAAAATCAAAAGTCGTTTTTTTATAGTTCCATTTTTTATCCAAGCGAAGGTCTCCAGAATGAAATGCTTTTAATCTTAAAGTATTTGTTTGATCGTAATTAAATACGCCAGTACCAAGTGTTAAAAAATTCAATCTACTTTGCTCTAAATTAAATGGCGTATAAGGTGCAGCACCTTGGTACCTGAATTTAATACCTAGCTCCCAATTTTTTGGTAGCTTATATCCTGCAGTAGCGCTTATTAAATGTCTGTTATCCCAGCTTGCAGGTTTTAATTTTTTATTGATCCCCGAAAACTCACTCCAGTATAAAGTATAACTAAATACACCAAAGAATTTTTCTGTCAATTTTTGTTGTGCAAAAAATTCAAAACCATAGGCCCTTCCTGTTCCATCCTGTTGAATAGGCTCGTTACCAATGGCGCCAAACTCAATCCCCTTATTTGCAAGACTAATGCCGTCTAGTACACTTACTGGATAATTTTTATACCCTTTATAAAATCCTTCAAAAGTAAATCTTGTTGTACTCGAAGGCAGGTATTCAAATCCAGCAACATAGTGGTTAGATTGAATGTACTTGCCTGGATTCGTGAGCCCATTATTGGTATAAGCCAATTGCGTATAACTAGGCAGTCTATAGTAAGTTCCATAACTCGCACTAAAATTCCAAGTATTGCTTAATGCATAACTTAAACTAATTCTTGGGCTCAATTGGTCAAAAGGATTTTGACTACTTGTAGAAAAACTATTCGCGTCTGCTCTTAAGCCTGAACTTATTGCCAAGCGGTCATCCAATAATCTTGTTCCTAATTGTACGAATCCACCATATCTTAAAAAGTTCACCCCCGTGTTGGTATTGAATGTGATTGCGTCTTGTATTTTTTTGCCTGTACTGTCTTTTAAAGCAGGTCTGAACACTTGGAAAAAGGCATTGTCAAATTGAACATACTGCGCCACTACACCATAACTTAAACTAATATTATTGATATTTTTTGTGACATCGAATCTTAATTTATTTTCGGTTTCATTGCTTCTAATTTGATATGTACGAGTAGCATCAGAAGGCTTTTCGTTGTCTTCGTATCTATCGGCTTGATTGTCTAATGTGTTTCTGCTAAGCGATAAATTCCAATAGCCGTCTTGAATTAATTTTTTCAACGAAATCCCAAGCGTATAGTTCCATTGGTTTACCAAAGGATTATTGTTAATTGAGAATAATTTTTCCGGGGTCGCTGTTTTAGGTGTTGCTAATCTAAATTCGTCAATCGCTGCAAGACCAAGTGTTGTCAAGGTCGTTTTATCATTAATTTTTGTCGTTGTTTTAAATTGATAATCCCAATAATTTGGACGTATCGGTAAATCCAAGGCTTTAAAAAGTAATTCTAAATAACTTCTTCTCACGGAAGCTAAAAAAGTGGTTTTTTTAGAAATAGGCCCGTCTAAAGTGGCAGCCACTTCCGTTCCACTCATTCTAAAATTACCTTGTAATTTATTAGCGTTACCGTTCTTTTGACGAAATTGAAAAACACTACTTAAAGCATTGTCATACCTAGCATCAAAAGCCGAGGTGCTTAATTTTACATCTTGAATAAAACTTACATTCAATATGCCTTGAGGACCACCACCACTTCCTTGTGTACTAAAGTGATTGATGATAGGTACTTCAATGCCATCTAGATAAAAAACATTTTCACTTGGTGCACCGCCTCTAATGATGATATCGTTTCTAAATGTTCCTCCCGCTGCGCCTCCACCTACACCTGGTAAAGATTGGATCACTTTACTGATATCAAAATTTCCACCCGGATTCGCTTTGATATCTTCGGCAGTCAATCTTTGAATGCTTAATGGACTTTCTAAAGTGGTTGCTTTTGCTGTATTTCGTCTACCAGTAACAGTAACAGCATTCAATACATTAATAGCAGGTTCTAGTTCAATGGTGATTGTATTTTCATTACCCGATGTCACAATAACATTGGTCAGTAATTTATCTTGTATACCAAGTCCAGAAATTTTAATGCCGTAAGTGCCAGGTAAAAGACTTGTAAACCTGAATGCGCCATTGCTATCAGAAATCATTTTTTCGCCGCTTGGAGTCAATGCCACCAAAAGACCACCCAGATTTTGTTGGGTTTTTCTATTCACCAAAACACCGCTTAGCTTACCTGTATTTTGAATTGTACCTTGCGCTTTTCCAAGTTGGATACTAAAAACAACCAATAAACCTGCAAAAACCACTTTAAACCATTGCATATACTTCTTTTTTTGAATTCAAGTATAGAACAATGGAAACGAATGTTTTGTTTAGTCTTTGGATAAAAAACTTAGATCTTTTTAGCAATATGGTCTAAGACCTGAAAAGCAGTCTCCGCCATCAGATTCCCCTTATTATCTAGTAAAGGATTTACTTCTGTAAATTCAATACAAATAAGTTTATTGGATAAAAACAATTGATCAAAAATTTGAATGATTTCTTCTGCAAAAAAACCAATAGGTACTGGCGTTCCTGTACCAGTTGAAACGTGATCGCAATCCATAGAATCCACATCAAAGGAAATATAAATTTGGTCGCAGTCTTGTAATTGTTCTACCGCCTCTTTCACACAAACTTCTAACCCACGAAATCTCAATTCTTCTACTTTATAACATGAAATTGCTTCTTTGTCAATGATATGTGCTTCGGCTGATTCAAAATCTCTTAATCCAAAATAAATTAAATCAGCTGCATTTAATTTTTTTTCTGGGGTACCTACGTTTTTTAAATTATTCCAATGCAATAAGGTAGCAGCACTTGGTTCATTGATTTTACATGCAAGGTTGTCTTCTTGCAATGCAGCAGCTAAAGGCATGCCATGAATATTTCCAGACGGAGAGGTAAAAGGAGAATGCAAATCGGCATGTGCATCAATCCAAATGACACCTAATTTTTTATCAGGGTTTGCCGCCTTAATACCACTGATAGTGCCCAATGCCGACGAGTGGTCTCCAGATAAAACGATAGGGAAAAACCCAGTATTAATCGTGGTTCGAACAACATCTGAAACCCTTTGGCACTGCTCTACTACATGCTCAATTCTCTTGGCAAAATTATTATTGTTTTTATTATAGATGGTTTCGTTATGTGTTTTAACATCTACAAAAATATGGCGATGAAAAAAATCGTTGTTTTGATTGATTGCGGCAATCTCAATGGCATCTATTCCTAAATCAGACCCTCTAGTACCAGCCCCAATATCTGATCTGTTTTTAATTATCTTAATCGTCATAAAATTTTATTAGCCTTAATAAATAAAAGAAAACTCAATAAGCAAAACTACTTAAATTAATTTAGCCATTTTGAAATACTAGTTAAATCATTTTTTAAAATAGTATAACAACGCTACCTATTTATCGAATAAAAATGGTACGAGAAATACTGTTTAATTTAATGTCATTTCCAATAGCAATCCTACCTAAACGGAAAGGATAATTGGTGCCGTCAGAAAACTCAAAAATAAAATTAAACACCCCTATAAAGTCATCTACCGAACGGGACTTAAAAGTAAAATTAATTGAGCTACTCATGATAGCCGATTTCTCCATTTTCGTATCCATTAAATCCATTTGTACCGTTCTTACATCTCCAATTTCCATACTACCCAAAAGGCTATGTGTGGCATACTTTTGGTTTTGCTTGGATGGTTTTAAACTAATATCAATAGAAGATGCAAAAAGTAAGGGATCTTGAATGTCATTGACATCCATTGTGATTCTAGTCAAATACACTTGTTTTTTAGTTGAATCGGACTGCGCCAATGCGAAAAGGGATAAAAAAACGAAAAACAGGGTACTATACAATTTCATAAGTAATAATTATACCTTAAAGTTACCCGAAAAATGCTTCTAACCTACAATAAGAAGCTTTAAATTAGTGGTATGAAAAAAATGATTACAGCACTTTGTATATTCATTGGTGTACATGCTATTGCAGGCAAGGTTGATACCATTATGATTCAAAGTAACTATTTAAAAAAAGCGACAAAATTTGTTATAATTCAGCCAACGAATCAAAGTCAAGCAAACAATATAAAAGAATATTACCCAGTGGTATACCTACTTAATGGTTATGGTGGAGATTATGGTCAATGGCCAATCACTACCCCACAATTAGCAAAAACTGCCGACGACTTAAAAATCATTTTTGTTTGTCCTGATGGTGGAAAAGGCAGTTGGTATTTTGATAGTCCAATAGATAGCAGTATTAGATATGAATCCTATATCACAAAAGAATTAGTACCTTATATTGATGCCAATTTTTCAACTAAAGCCGATCCCAAGTCAAGAGCCATCACAGGACTAAGTATGGGTGGACACGGTGCCTTGTTCTTAGCAATAAGACATTCAGACCTATTTGGTGCAGCAGGAAGTACATCGGGTGGCGTTGATTTTAGAGCTTTTCCAAAAAAATGGGATATTAAAATTGCACTCGGAGAATATGAGATCAATAAAGAAAGATGGTATGAATACACGGTCATGCGCCAAGTTGAATTGCTTAAGAATAATCAATTAGCCTTGATTATTGATTGTGGGGTAGATGATTTTTTCATGCCAGTAAATCGTGCATTACATGAAAAATTACTACAATTAAAAATTGACCACGATTATATAGAAAGACCTGGTGAACACAATCATATTTATTGGGGGAATAGTATCGATTATCAAATTTTATTTTTTAAGAAATTTTTTCAAAAAAATAAATAGGGGCTCGAATTATTGAAGGAATCTATCACGAATAGATGGTTCTGGTATCATACATGAGGGCTTTTTCCCAAATAAGCTATACCTGTTATTTGCGATTAAGTCGTATCCAAAATCGCGGATTGATTTAGGAATAAATTTTAAAAAACGAAATAATTTTGGCCATCCAGATAATTGTGTGGCTATTTGAATCACGGCATCTGTTTTGGTATATACTTTTTCATTATCAATTAAAATGACAGATGCAATTGCTTTTTCTTCTAAGCTAAATTGTTGCATGATCTCATTTGCTACATTTGATTGTGATGGTGCAAATTGAAAATAGTTATCCTTATCATGTTTCAAAATGATATTGACTGTGCGATTACAAAAATTACAAACTCCGTCAAATATAATAATCGGCATAGTAATGATTAATGTTGTGATATAGCCAATATAAAGATATTCATTTTCACAATAGTCTATTTAACCAAAAAAGTATAGATATACAAATGCCATGGCCGCAGCAGACATAATAAGTAAAGCTATCATGCCCATTACATTCGCAGTCACGGAGTTGGTATGCTTACCCATGATTTTTTTATTATTGGAAATAAGTAAGATGAGTCCAATGATTACTGGAGCAGTAATGCCGTATAAAATAGCGGTATAAATTAATGCATTGATTGGGGAAACACCTACATAATTTAGACCTAATCCCAATAATAAAGAGATGGCGATAATGATATAAAACCCTTTTGCTTCATGAAACTTTTTATCCAGGCCTTGTTCCCAGCCAAATGTTTCAGTAAACATATATGATAAGGATCCGCTCAATACTGGTATAGCTATTAGCCCAGTGGCAATGACACCAATTGCAAACAAAAGATAAGCACTGTTGCCCACTAAAGGCCTAAGTGCCATTGCGGCTTGTTCCACTGTATCAATTTGGGTTACACCAGCTTGAAATAAAACTGTTCCAGTGGTTAAAATAATAAAGTACATGATTAAACCAGAAAATGTCATTCCAAAATCGACTTCATTAGTCATGTTATCCATCACCCTTTTATTCACAATTAATTTTGTTTTTAATTGTTTTTGTTCTTCAACTTCAACAGATGCTTGCCAAAAAAATAAATAAGGCGAAATGGTTGTGCCAAGAATACCAACTAATATAGCGATATAAGCTTTTTCAAAATGGATGGTAGGAATAAAAGTGCTTTTTAATATTGCACCAAAATCTTGATGGTATAAAAAAGGGACAATGAAATAAACTAATAATACAATACAGAGGTATTTTAAAATAGAGGCTATTTTATGATAAGGCAGGTATATAATCATTACCAACAAAAAAATAGTAAAAAATACACTAAAAAAAGAAGCATGTATAGAAGGGAATAATAAATTACCCACGGCGCCCATTGCAGCAATATCAGCACCTATATTTAATACAATCGCTGGAAAGCTACAGATCAACATTAAATACAAAACCGGTTTTGAATAATATTTTTTGATGGCACCAGTTAAACCCATTTTGGTCACTAAGCCTATTTTTGCACACATTTTTTGTAATGCTGCCATTAAAGGAAAAGCAATAATTGCAGTCCATAAAGTGCTTAAACCAAAAGCCGCGCCCGCCTGAGAATAAGTTGCAATCCCAGAAGGATCGTCGTCACTCGCACCCGTAACAAGCCCCGGACCAATTACTTTCCAAAAATTTTTCAGTTTAACTTTAAAAGTATTTTTAACAACCATAACTGAAAGCTAGCTTTTATTAAGCCGATTTTCTTACATACTTAGTAAGAATAACTATAGTTTGCTCATTTACTTTGCCCTCTATCTGATCTGTATTATCAGGCACCAATCTAATTTTTCTTACAACAGTACCTTTAGGTGCCATAAAGTTGGCGCCTTTCACATTCAATACTTGTGTAAGCACGACTGTATCTCCATTTTCTAAAGGGGTGTTATTACTATCCACATGAATAGCCTGTTTGATAAAAGCTGAAACAGCCCAAGTGATCACCGTCTCATCTAGTTCAACCGAAGACATGATTTCACTAGCCCAGTCTTTATCTTTGTTGGCATGTAGAATTCTATAAGTTAAAGCTTGCACACTTGGCTCTGTATTCCAAATACTACCGGCAAGGCATTGCCAATGATTACCTGCATCTTCAGTATCTAAATTGGCTAAACAAGTATCACACAATGCTACTTCGTTTTCAATTACATCATTGTTTTTTGGACTCACTGCATAATCATGCATTGCTGGTTCAGTTGTACAAAGCTCACATAGTCCTTGACATCTTTCATTTAATTTGGTAGAGATACTCATTTTAATCATCGTTAAATTGCCGTGTATCCAAAATGGGATAGGTGGCAAATTTACAACTTAATCATGAATTGAGGTAATTAGGATAGAACAGATAAGGTTAACTTTGGATAGATTGAGTTTTACATTCTATTTTCAAATTAAGTCAAAATAAAAATATGCGTTGTTTTCTTGTCGCTTGTTTAATTTTATTGCAGTTGATGGGGATTGCACAAATCCCTTTAAAGCCTGCTATTTTTCAATGGATAGAGAAGTCGAACAATGTAAAGATTTTAGACAGTTTAATTGGTCAGTCATACGCTCTAGCACTTAATCCATC
Organism: uncultured Bacteroidota bacterium; assembly: GCA_903851465.1. Taxonomy (GTDB): domain Bacteria; phylum Bacteroidota; class Bacteroidia; order Chitinophagales; family Chitinophagaceae; genus Sediminibacterium. The sequence continues at coordinate 16,261 of CAINOI010000030.1, read as the reverse complement.
CGATTACAATACAGTGGCTATCAAAAAATTCATCCACAAACCACAATCTATCCAAAATTATAAAGACAGTTTAATAACAGAGTTGTCTATCCAAAAAACTGCCACCCATTTTTTTAATGACTTGGCCTATGGGAATAGACCTCCATCATTAGATTACCGAGGTGCGAAGTTCGATTTGATTGCCTACAATGTCCCTTCATTGATCAAGACCTATTTACAAAAAAATCAATTAGCACAATTAGTTCAGGTATTCAATCAAAATAGTATTGAAGTAAAAAAAATCATGGATAGCCTACATGCACTACAAAAATCAAGTAAAAAAAATCAAGCGACAATTAACCTATTAATAAAAGCTGCGAATGATTACCGCTGGCTGAATGCAGTGAGAAGTCAACAGCGAATTGTATTAGTCAATATACCGTCTGCACAGTTAAAAGTATACGAAGGACAAGCAGTGACTTTGCAAATGAAAATCATTTTAGGGAAAGCAAGTACACCTACAAAAACATTGTCTGCCTATATCAATCAAGTCACTATCAATCCTTATTGGACCGTACCAAAAAGTATCATAGTAAATGAAATGATTCCAAAAATTCAAAAAGATATTCAATACTTATCAAACAATCGACTTTCTGTATTGAATGAAAATTATAAGGCAATAGATCCTCGAAAAATTAACTGGGACAGTATTGATCTTGAAAATTTCCCTTATACCATTCGACAAGCAACGGGTTGTGAGAATGCATTAGGCATTTTAAAATTAGAATTCGACAACCCATTTTCCATGTACTTGCACGATACTCCAGAAAAGCAATTGTTTAAAAATAAGAATAGATTTTTAAGTCATGGCTGTATGCGCATGGAAAATCCTGTTGCTATAGGCAGGTTTTTATTAGCCAATAATTTGAAAGCAATTGACACCATTGATTTAACAAAATGTGCGTTAAATTTGAAGCCTCTGTTTTTACCTGTAACGACAAAGACGCCCTTGATTGTTTGGTATAGTCAAGTAGATTTTGATTCAAATAACAATTTATTGTTTTATAAAAACATCTATAATAGATAGCCTTAGTGCTATTTAACGCATTTTAACAACTCATAGCTTTGATCTGTCGTACCTTTGCAGATGGTGAAAAATACATGGATAAAAATGATAGGCATTGTATTGACAATTGTATGCTGTTTAAGTTTACAGTCTTTCAATTTAGGCAAACCCATGCCTAAGAACGAGCCAGCACTTAATAATATTCTTTTAGCTGAAAAATTACATATCAATAAGGATGCTTTTGTTCTAGCAATAAATGGCTATGAAAAATTAAAACAATTGGGGATGATTACGAATCAACGCTATTTAACCATTGCCGACATGAGCATGGCAAGCAGCCACCCTAGATTGTACATTGTAGATATGGAAAAACAAGAACTTTTATTACAAACATTTGTGGCGCACGGGAAAAATTCGGGCTTATTATTTGCCGAGCAGTTTTCAAATCTTGTTGGATCGTTTAAAAGTAGTTTAGGCTTCTATATCACAGGTAAGCCTTATCAAGGAAAACATGGACCATCTTTGGTTCTAAAAGGAGTTGAGTCAGGCATCAATGATAAAGCAGAGGAGAGGGCCATTGTACTGCATGGCGCCGAATATGCGAATCAGGGTTTTGTGAAACAACAGGGCTATCTTGGAAGAAGCTTGGGATGTCCAGCGGTACCTAGCAATCAAGTAAAGGAAATCATTCATGCAATACAAGGTGCTTCTTGCTTATTTGTCTATGCGCCTAACAAACAATACTTGGAAAAGTCCAACCTACTCAATTAATTAAATTCCATTTAATTAATTGAGTCCTATTAAAAAGATCGGGATAAAGCATGTTTAATTTGACTTATCTTCTTTTTTTAAAACCAGCACTCTTTCTTTGTTTAGGATTGTATTCTGGTGTGGGACCAAACATCTCAGGCACGGTACCTTTTAAAACAGGTGCCCCTAATAATTCTTCGATCAATGCAAATTTAGATTGTTCTTTTTCACTCACTAAAGTGAACGCAGTTCCCGTAGTTGCAGCGCGCGCTGTTCTTCCAATACGGTGGATATAGTCCTCGCCATCATTCGGTACATCATAATTAATTACAAGATCAATGTCTTCGATATCAATCCCTCTACTTAAAATATCTGTAGCGACTAAAATATTGGTTTTACCATTTCTATAGTCTTGTAAATATTGCTCTCTGCTTTTTTGATCTAGATCCGAATGAATTTCTTCAGCAGCTAATTTAGCTGACTTTAAAATTGCAGTTAATTCTTTTACGTTTTGTTTCTTAGAACAGAAAACAATCACTTTTGAATAACGCTTAGAACCAAGCATGTCTTTGATGATACCCGCTTTTTGCTGATCATACACAATAAATGCTTTTTGAACAATTTGTTCTGGTGGTTTTGAAATCGCAATATTGATCTCTACCGGATTTTTTAAAATTTTATTAGCAAGTGCACGCATTTTTTGCGGCATCGTTGCAGAGAATAATAAGTTCTGTCTTTCGGCAGGTAGGTAAGTAATGATTTTAGCAATATCGTCGTTGAAACCCATGTCCAACATCCTATCCGCCTCATCCAATACCAGATATTTTAATCCTTTCAATTTCACATAGCCCATATTCAAATGGGCAATCATCCTACCAGGCGTACAAACCACGATATCTGCACCAGAAGTCAACGCTTTTTTCTCTGCTGCAAAAGAATTTCCATCTCCGCCTCCATATACCGCAATAGAACTCACGTCGGTAAAATAAGCAAGCCCTTCTAATCCTTCTGCTATTTGAATGGCCAACTCTCTTGTTGGCACAATCACCAATGCATTGATATCACCTGCATGGTGTGGTGAAGTCAAAAGACGATGTAATAATGGTAATAAAAATGCAGCTGTTTTCCCTGTACCTGTTTGCGCTGCTGCTATAATATCCTTCCCTTCTAATATTGGAACCATCACCTGTTGTTGAACAGGCGTCGCTGTTTCGTAACCCATTGCGTCAATGCCATCTAAAATACGCTGATCCAGCCCAAAATCGATAAACTTCAAAATATATAATTTAACAACAAAGGTAACCTATAATTTCTCAAAAAGCAGGTTCAATATTCTTGGTATTTGGCTTCTATCTGCCTCATCAAACTGTTCATCTAGTTGCAATAATTGAAAGCCCGAGGCATTTGCAGCTTGGATAAAATCTGTCACATGATGGTTAAAGCAAGTCAATACTTCAGTACCTGTTTCGGTTTCAAATCTAGCTTTAGAGCCAGCATATTGTTTAAAAGGATGTAATTCGCCAATATAAATATGACTACCTGTAGCAGTCACTTTTGATAATTTTTGAAAAACAGCATTCAAGTCTTCGATGTGTTCAAGCATTAAGCTAAATGTAACGAGATCATAAGTTGCATTTGCAAATGCCCAATCCTTGGTGATATCCGCTTCGCTAAATTTTACTTTATCTGACTTAATTTTGTTTTTTGCAATGTCAAGCATGCCTTTAGATAAATCAATTGCAGTGATTTGATCACAGATAGTTAAAAGCCAAGCTGTATTCTTTCCGGTACCACAACCAACTTCTAAACAATGCTTGTAAGTTTTTTCTGATAATAATTTTTTAAGCGCGAGTCCTTCAAGATCACGCGTTTTATTGTCATTGGTATCGTATTGTGATGACCAACTATTGTATGCATTGGCAATATCCATGGATCTTTGTTTCTAATTGCAATAAAGATACTATTATAAATGCCTTAATTCAACTTGCCGAAAATTAACTTATGGAACTAAATTATTTTTTACGAAATCTGCGCAGTAATCTTTAATCAAATTTCTTACAGCATCGAAAGCAGCTTCGATTTCCTGCTCCGTTCCACTTGCTTTTGCTGGATCGGGAAAATTATAATGAAATTTTTGTGCTTTGGATGGGAAGAAGGGACAGCGCTCTTTGGCGTTATCACAAACGGTAATCACAAAATCAAATTCAAAGCCTGAGTATTCTAAGATGTTATTAGAAGTATGTCCTGAGATATCAATGCCATCCTTCTTCATTGTTGCAATGGCCCTTGGATTCACGCCATGCGTTTCTACACCAGCACTATACACCAGCGCCTTGTCACCTGCAAAATGCCTTAAATAGCCTTCTGCTAATTGACTTCGGCAGCTATTGCCTGTACATAAAACTAAAATCTTTTTCATAGTTTAATTTATTCGAATGCGTCTTGATTATATTAGCGTCTAATGTAAAATTCCTATATATTTTTTAAAAGAAAAAACTTAAATTGAAGGATGAAAAGAATACTTCAAAGCATCCTGTTAACTGGCTGTATGCTAGTTACGCTAAATCAAACATTTGCGCAATCGGAAAAAGCAGAAGCTGCTATTCAGTCCATCATGCAATCCAGTTCAGTGGTTGGGTTATCCGTTGCTGTGGTGAAAAATAATAAAGTCATCTACAATCACTCATTTGGCTTCAAAGATGTTGAAAAGCAATTACCCTTGACCAATGAATCTATTTTTAGAATTGCATCCATCTCTAAATCATTTACAACCACTGCCATTATGCAATTGGTTGCAGAAAAGAAAATAAGATTAGACCAAGATATCAGTGAATTGGTTGGATTCAAAGTGAGGAATCCTGCTTATCCGGGTACAGTCATTACTTTAAAAATGGCCTTGTCTCACAGGTCTTCTATAAACGACAGTGAAGGCTATTTTAGTTTAGATGCCATTGATCCTGCAAAAAATGCAAATTGGGCTAAATGTTATAATGCATATGAACCCGATAAAGGCTACATGTATTGTAATTTAAACTACAATTTGGCGGGATCTATACTAGAGAAAGTGACTGGTATTCGTTTTGACAAATACATACAACAACAAATATTAGACCCACTTGGACTTTATGGAGGTTATAATGTGAATACATTAGACAGTCAATTGATTGCAAAAATTTATGAATTCAATAAGGAGACACAGGGTTTTACTTTATCTCCAAATGCATATGCGCCAAGAACTGAAGAGATCAACAACTACACCATGGGTCGAACAACCCCAATCTTTTCACCAACTGGAGGTATGAAGATATCCGCAAATGACCTTGCCAAGTATATGATTATGCATAGTCAATTGGGTAAATATAAGGGTGGCAGGATGATTCCAAAGAAATTATCTCAACAAATGCAGGCAATCATTTCCGAGGAAGAAGGATACGGAATGGCACTAGAGACTTCAACAAAATTAATTGCAGGCAAAACAATGATTGGCCATACAGGCGTTGCTTATGGCTTATACAGTATTATGTTTTTTGAACCTAAAGAAAAAATTGGCTTTGTAGTGATCAGCAATGGTTGTGATACTAAAACGATCAATGGCTTCAACGCAGTATTGCATCAAACAGTGAATAGTTTATATGAAAATTTGATTCGGTAACTTATTAGCCTATAAAAAAAGGAGCATATTGAATATGCTCCTTTTTTTATAGGCTATCGCTCAAAATTATTGCATCTAGACAAATAACATCACTAGCACTAAAACAATACCTGCTAAAGTAAAGTACATTCCTTTTTTAAATATAGTTGTTCCTGGCATGAACATATAAAAGGAGGAGATGACAAAAAACATCAAAGAAACGCCAAAGAAGATATTTAAATAGTATAAAGGGTCTTTATTGGTTGCTTTATGCATCTTGGTCATCTTATTTATTAAATAAGGCAATTCTTTCACGGTATATTCAGCAACTCCAGTGGTTCTATTATAAGTACCTTGTTCAAAAGTCACCACATCAAGTGTATCAGACTTTATTTTAAGATTTTTTAATTTGATAGCGGGCCCTACCTCTTCTGATTTAAGACCGGTTGCTACAGTAAGCACTTTAAGATGCTCTTTTTTCAAAAAATCAGTATCTCTAAAAATCATTATAATACCACTCACTGAATAAATGGCCATAATGCCTGCTAAAAAGAAGCCAAGATACCTGTGGTAAACGCGCATGTTTGATGTTATTTTACTCATAAGACAAATTTAATAGGTTAGAACTGACCTGATTTATAAAATCGGGAAAAATTAGGGTTAATTTAAATATATTTGAATTAGTAATCCTGCTTAAAGGACATTGTAATTTAACACTATAATATGAAAATCAATTCATTCTTTTTTATGTCGCTTTTATTGATTGCCTTTCAAGGTCAAGCACAAAAACCAAAAGCACATATTAACCATACCGCTGTCTATGTGGTAGATATTCAAAAAACGGGGTCTTTTTATAGCAATGTGATTGGCTTAGACACCGTCCCTGAGCCATTTCACGATGGGAAACATATTTGGTATAGCACAGGAGCACATACTATGTTGCATGTCATAGCGGGCGCAACAAATAAAAAGGACTATTATAAAAACCAGCATACCTGTTTTACCGTTCCGGATTTTAACCTGTTTATAGAAAAACTAAAGCAGCTTAACTGGGCTTACGAAGATGTTGCGGGTAATAAAAATGCTATCACAACCAGGGTAGATGGTGTGCATCAAATTTGGTTACAAGACCCGGATGGTTATTGGTTAGAAATTAACGATGATACATATTAGTTAATTAAGGATTTTTAATGAAATAAATAGTTTGATGTTTAAATTAAAAATATGAACATAAAAGAAAAAGCATTTGATTCATTCACTTGGATCGATATTGAAAATGCAGATAAAAAGCAACTTGAAGCAATTACAAGCAAGTATAATTTGAATTACTATTTTATTAAGGATAGTTATGAAATTGGTCATTTACCGAAATATGAAAAATCATATAAGCATGATTTTTTTATTTTCAGGGCCTATACTTCTGATGTTAAATTACATATCGATGAGATTGGAGAAATGTCTAATAAAATTGCATTTTTTATTTTTGAAGATAAATTAATCACGATACACAGAGCCGCTTTTTCTTTTTTAAATATTCACGAAGAGAAGCATATCAAATTAAGTGAGTTCTTTCTTAGAATTGTCACATCTATGCTTGAAACTTATAAAAAACCAACGACCGATTTGTCTAATAATATAAGTAAAATAGAAAAGACGATATTTTTAAAAGACCCACGCAATATCTTATTAGAAGAACTTTATTTTATCAAATCGCAATCTAGGATATTAAAAAAAGTGTTACATATCACTCAGGAAATTATTGAACATATTGATCCAAAATATAAAAACTCTTATTTATACCAAGATATTAGGGATAAATTATTAAACCTTTTAACAGTGAATGAAGAGAGTGTTGAGAATTCAAATCAATTAATGAATACCTATTTATCCATAAGTGATCAAAAGAATAACGAAGTGGTTAGATTGCTTACCATATTTTCGGCATTCTTTTTACCCTTGACTTTTATAGCAGGTATATATGGAATGAATTTTAGATTTATGCCAGAACTCAATTGGAAATATGGTTATTTATTTTCAATTATACTCATGCTAGCGATAGTGATTATTATTTACACTTGGTTCAGACGAAAAAAAATACTTTAAATAAACTTAAATATAAAAGGTATTGCAAAAGCTATAAAAGCCGCCCATATTATATAGACAGGTATAAAGGATGCAATTTTGGTTTCCACATCTTGCAAAGTAGCTTTTCCATTTAGGTTTTTAATTAATTCATAAGAGACAACTAGTAAGTGTGCAAACATTAAGAGATTTGCACCTATTACGGCTAATCTGTTAGGGGAAAGCCCGAATTCAGTCAGTCTAAATGTAATAGCAGAAAGGGCAATCCCATTGGCTATAATAGTCAACAAAGCCAGTCCAAGTAAAATAACTAGGTTAATTTTTGAACCAGCATTATTTGTAACCTCGGTTAAAGAAAATAAGATGATTGCCATCACGCCAATCAATAAAATATTAAATAGTAATAAGAAATTACGGTCATTGTAAATATTCATTCCAGTATAGATCAAAGTAGCAAGAAAAACCAATAAGGTCACGAAAATGATGGGAGTGAAAATTCTAGCAATTGTTGGAGAAATCTTATTGACAAGCTCTGGATTGTTTTGAATCAAGAAGGTGGATAACATTGGCATTGCTGCTAAACCCCAGACAGCTATTTGTTCAAAATAAAAATCCTTGATATCTATTTTCAATAATTCAAATAAGGCGATGGTAATGCCTGTAAAAAACATGCCCGAGATAAAGATCAGCCCAGTCATAATCACAAAGTTGCCATTGAATTTTAAAAAAGCAATTGTCTTTTGATTGTTTTTTAAATCACCTCCAATAAAAGTATAACCCAGTATAGCCCATAAAAAAATGGGCAAATGCATTAATGTTAAAATAAAGGTTGCACTTTTTTCATTGTATGGTAAGCTGTTTACAAAAATGGCTGACCCTACAAATAAGATCAATGGCAGGATGGATTTAGTCATTGCCAATTGCTGCTTCCATATAAAATACATCGTTAAGATTGGGAATACAACGAACCCTATATTCTTAGACAAATAAACATCGTATTCTACGCCTAAAAATGAAGGCATTTTTGCAATAAGTCCACCCACAAAAGCCGCTACCACAATAAAAATAATTTCATTCTTATTGCCCCAAAAAACAGACTCATCTTTAAAGTTCAATCTTTCATTCCAAACTTGAGCTGCAGGCTCATGATTGATATCTTGGAAGACATTGTTAAAAGCAGTTGTAAAGATACCCTTATGTTCACGATACAATTTTTCCAATTGTTTCGGATTATTGATATTGATTTTGATTTCGTTTTCCATAGCATTAAATTATGAGGATTACATGGAGCGCTTTATCCTTAGCCAAGCTATCATCCCAAGCTGTAAAAATAAACATAATCAAGTCTAAAATTTGTTAAATAAATGTTTTTGTTCCTATCATTGTAAAGTCAATGCAATACCCAATTCAATTAACTCAAATAAGTGCTGAAAAAGCAATTTATACCCCTAATTATGAACAGGTTAAAGAAATTTATACCTCATTATTGAATTTGGATCCCAATACCCCCTTCCCTTTTTGGGCTAAACTATGGCCATCGTCCATTGCGCTGCTTGATGTACTTAAGGCACACCCTCATTTGATACAAAATAAATATGTACTAGAAATTGGCGCAGGTATTGGCTTGCCCTCTTTGATGATGGCAAGTGTCGCAAAATCGATTCAAATAAGTGATTATGATAAAGAAGCAGTAGCGCTGCTTCAAAAAAATATTGAACATCTGCAATTACAAAATGCAGAGGCCTTGCGATTAGATTGGAACGCAATCCCTGAAAATATGCAACCAGATGTCGTTCTTTTAAGTGATGTTAATTATGACCCAGGGCAATTTGATGGTTTAATTCGCTTGATTGATAAATTCTTGAACCAAGGAAGCAGCATTATTTTATCGACACCTCAAAGAATTATGGCGAGTCCATTTGTGCAAAAATTAGAAGCATCAATTATAGAGCGACATGAAAGATTGGTGGATGAAAATGGTATCCCCAAAGAAATAAGTATCTTAGTTCTATCAAAATAATAGAAATCGCATTGTTGAAATAAGAAAAATGATTCAATTTAAATTGAAAAGCTTGACTTAAATATATGGACTTGAATATTACAATAGAACAGATTAACAATAGCCATATTGCTGCGTTGCAACAAATTGGTCGTCAAACATTTTCAGAAACTTTTGCCGAAAGCAATAGTGCAGAGAATATGGCTAAATACCTAGAAGAAGCTTATGCTTATGAAAAACTAATTGAGGAATTAAATAATCCATATTCATTTTTTTATTTTGCGATGTTGGATGAAAAAGTGATTGGTTATCTAAAATTGAATATGGGCGGCTCTCAGACCGAGCTCAAAGACAATGATGCACTTGAAATTGAACGCATTTATGTACTAAAGGAGTTTCATGGTAAGAAAGTGGGACAATTACTGTTTGATAAAGCCATCGAAATCGCAAAAGCGCAGCAACTAGCATATGTTTGGCTAGGTGTTTGGGAAGAAAATAAAAGAGCGCTTCAATTTTATACAAAAAATGGATTTGTTGAATTTGATCAACATGTTTTTGTGCTTGGTAATGAGGCACAAACCGATATTATGATGAAATTAGAATTGAAATAATTGAATAGTATAATCCAGTAGTTCGCTGCCACCTATTGCTCCGTGACCAGGAATCACAATTTTAAGATTGGGATATTGTTTTTTTATTTTCAAAACAGTATTAGACCAGTCTGCTAGATTGGCATCTCCTAAATAGCCTTTTGTAGCATCAAGCTCTTTTATCAAACAGCCCCCAAATAAAATATTCTCACTAGGAAAATAGCCCACTACATTATCCTTTGTATGTCCTTGACCAAAATATTTAACCATCGCAAAGGATTTACCAAGGCTTAATTTAAGGTCATCTTTAAAACCGTTTTTTGGATTGACAACATTATTTGCCTTAGTTAATTCAATGGTACTAAAATTAGCAAAGGAAGGTATATTCTGTTTATGAAATGCAGCTAACCCGCCTAAGCAATCACTATGAAAATGTGTGGGCACAATCGCATTTATTTTACAATGCAATTTTACTTTTATGAATTTAATTAACTCATTCGAACTTGAATCATTGGTAGGTGTGTCAAAAACAATGGCTTCATTGCTATTTCTTACGATCATCCCGTTACATGGGACATTTCCAAAATCGTTTGTTTGCAGATAAGAAGTATGCACAAATGCATTTTCTGAAACTTGAATGACAATTAGGTTATCAGAGTGATACACTTCTGTAGGCTTAAATGCTTTTGTGCTTGGAGTAATTTGGGCATATACATTTGAACAAAGTAAAAATGCAAGGATAAAAAGAATTGTCTTCATATCCTAAATATAAGAAAATTTGCAGTGACTACTTTGCATGCTGTTTACTTATCATTCAAACCAATGCCAAATCCGAACATGGCTGCTACTAAAGCTAGGTGAATGATTAATACTGCTTTTTGCCAAGTTGGTCTGTCGTTCCATTTTTGATCTGGATTGAATGGGTCAAATGCTAAACCAATACCCAGAGAAGCTGCAGCTTGCATATAGTCTTTAGAGACAACTGCTTGGAATAAACCTAATAATAAAAATCCGATGTAGAGATACTTGCTGAATGGTGCGTTCATTTTTAATTACATTTAAATTAGATCAAAATTATAAAGAAATGTCTTACTAAAAAATAGTGCTCCCCAAGTCCCTGATAGACAAAAAATGCATCTATAATGAGTTGATTTAGTATGTGACTAACATAAAATTACTTTCCATTCCAGCCATCTACAAAGCCAGATTTAATCTCATCATAATTTGAAATAAAGAAGATGATTAAAATAATTAAAAGAATTATCTTCCAATTGTTTCTAATTAGCGTTTTTAAGTCGTTGATTAATTGATTCATGTCCGTGATTTTAATGGTTAAACTAAATTCGTAAGGTTTGGTTTCTGGTTTGGGAACAAATTCAGTCAAATCTGCTGATAAAGCTTCGCCAATAACTTTTAATGAATAAAGACTGGGCTTGACCTCATTGTTCTCGATTCGTTGAATCGTTCTTAAAGTAAGGCCAGTTTTCTCAGAAAGCTCCTTTTGAGATAAAGACATCCCAGTTCTTAATTCCTTTACTCTTGCACCAAATTCCATTTACAAATCTCCATTTAATTTTAAACAATCTGCACGAATACTATGCGACATTAGTACGACATTTGAAGTATTTATGTGTCTGTAGCACAATTTATTGAATTAAATTCGTTTTGAAATCAAATGAATACCATGCTTTCCTCTATTTATGTTCGTATAAGGACCTACTATACATTAAACCTTTTAGTTTGGCTTACAAGGTACCTGCTTGCATTTGCCTTTATTCCATCGGGCATGAAAAAAGTATTGGGCCAGCGATTTACAAGTATAGGAACAGACAATCCAATTGGCTATTTTTTTGAAGCTTTATTTAGAACCGGGATGTACTGGAACTTCCTTGGCTGGGGGCAACTTATTGCCGCTGTATTAATGATGACTCAGTTATTTGCAAACCTTGGCAATCTTATATTCTTCTTTATTATAACTAATATCTTCTTTATAACCGTTTCTATGCATTTTACCGGCACTTGGTTAATAGCCCTACTTATGTTATTCGCATCTACATGTCTACTTTTATGGGATGCAAATAGGTTACAATATATAGTTTCAAAAAAGGGATTTCTTGAAATTAGTAAAGATGTTAAATTACCTGAGGCTTCAAGAATTTGGCAAATTAGTGGTATGCTGCTATTTGTAGAATCTGTTTCTTACACTTTAATAGACAATGTGATTAAGACTAATCACTTGCAATTGTTCTTTGTATTTTTTATTGCAATTATATTGACCGTTGTGGTAACCATCATTCTTGAATATAGAAATCGTAAGTTGCAATAATCAGTTTAAATAGAATTAATTAACAGACACCTCAACAGTTTTACCTAACCCAAATTCAAGCAGCCTGTATAAAGTAGATAGTTGAATATCAGTTTTGCCATTCTCAATTCTGGATATGAAACTTTTTTTTGCTCCAATTTTATCTGCTAATTGCTCTTGCGTCATTTTAGCATTTTTCCTTTCCTCTTTTATTAACTCTCCAATTAAAAAAGCTTTTGCTTTAATTTCAAACTCAGTTCTCCTCTCAGATCCTCTTGCACCATACCTTCCAGTTAAATGCTCATTAAAATTTGTAATATTAGTTTCTTTCTTTGCCATTATTTCATTATTTAGTCGTACTAAAATATTCCTTCATTAACTTATTTGCCATCTCTATTTCTTTAAGCGCTGTTTTTTGAGTTTTCTTTTGGTAGCCATTTAATAAAACAACAATTTTCCCCTTATCAAAACAACAGAATATTCTAAATATATTATTGCCATGTTCAACTCTTAATTCATACAACCCTTTTTGCCCTTCTAAATGTTTTAAAAACTTCTCAGGCACTTTTTCTATATGCGTAATTAAGAATAAAACATAATCGATTTTCTCTTTTGCTTTTTCTGATTGCTTATTAAAAAAGTCATAAAAATAATTTTTATAGAAAACCAGCGCTCTTAATTGATTCATCAAATCCTTCGTTTACAAAGTTAACTTAAAATGGAACTTCAACGAAATATTATACCTATTTCGTTGAAAATGAATATCTGAAGTAAAATGAATTGAAAAAAGCGTATTTATACGCAGAAGGGCCTGCCTAACCCACCAATAGCCAATAAAAAAGCCCTGCAAAATGCAAGGCTTTTTTTGTGCTCCCCCTTCAGGACTTGAACCTGAGACCCTCTGATTAACAGTCAGATGCTCTAACCAACTGAGCTAAGGAGGAGTGTTCCCTTTAATGGGTTGCAAAAATAATGAAATTTAGCTAAGTACAAAAGTTTAAAAGAAAGAATTAGGCTTAAAACCAATAAAAATTCCCTCGGGGCGCAGTTCAACCGGGTAGGTTTTCAGGAAATAGCCCTCTCCAGTGGTGTTTCGGCCGTTTTTCATGTCAAATGCGTACCTATGTAAAGTACAAACCACTTGACCAAGTGGGTTAATATAGCCATGTGCCATCCTGCCACTGGCGTGTGGGCATTTTTGAGCAAAGGCAAAGTAACCATCCTTGAACTTAGCTAGGGTGATTTTTTTGTCCTCCACTTCCAGATCTAATAAATGATTATCGGGCCAGTCTAAACTCGCTGGCGCATCTGTTACTAAAACCCAATTGATACTAGTCGCTGACATAACTAAAAGAATACCGTCTTGTAAGGATATTTAATTTGATACATGTCTCTCACATTATTTAGAATAACAGTTCTTAATTCTTCGATGTTTTGTTTTTCGATCGCAGAAACAAAAACACAATTGTTACTCGTAGTATTGATCCATCTTTGCTTAAGGTCTCTTTCTAAATCTTGTTTCACCTCATCAGAAACCCATTCGTCAAAATAACGTTCACGGTATAAATCCATTTTATTAAAAATAGTTAGTACCGGTTTATTAAATGCTTTTAAATCTTGTAAGGTTTTATTCACTACTGCAATTTGGTCTTCGTATTTTGGATGCGAGATATCTACCACATGCAATAACACATCTGCTTCTCGCACTTCATCCAATGTACTTTTAAAACTCTCCACCAAATGATGCGGTAGTTTACGAATGAATCCCACCGTGTCACTTAATAAAAATGGGGTGTTTTCAAAAACAACTTTTCGAGTGGTGGTGTCTAAAGTAGCGAACAATTTATTTTCTGCAAACACTTCGCTCTTGCTAATTAAGTTCATGATGGTGCTCTTACCCACATTGGTGTAACCCACTAGTGCCACACGTATAAACTCACCACGGTCCTTCCGTTGCGTGAATGCTTGTTTATCTATTTCTTGTAAACGCTTGCGCAGTAAAGTAATTTTATCCTTCACAATACGTCTATCTGTTTCAATTTCTGTTTCACCAGGACCACGTGAACCAATCCCCGCACCTTGTCTTTCCAAATGCGACCACATCCCTTTTAGTCTTGGTAAAATGTATTGGTATTGCGCTAACTCCACTTGCACTTTTGCTTGTGCCGTTCTTGCACGTCGTGCAAAAATATCTAAGATTAAATCGCTTCGGTCAATCACCCTGCACTTCGCTTCCTTTTCAATATTTTGAATTTGAGATCCTGTTAACTCATCATCAAATATCACTACATCAATATCCTTCGCTGCAACGTATTGTTTAATTTCCTCTAGCTTACCCTTCCCCACAAATGTTTTACTGTCTGGGTGAGGCAATCTTTGTTTGAATACTTTAATCGCAATGGCCCCTGCAGTTTCAGCTAAAAAAGCCAGCTCCGCTAAATATTCATTCACCTGTTCTTCGGTATGTTCTTGCTGAATCACCCCAACTAACACGGCCTTCTCTTCCTCCTTTATGATTTGCTTTTTCTCTATCAAAATGAAACTGAATTTGTACAAAGATAACTCAATACCTATGTAGAATAAAAAAACCCTCCTTTTATGTAAAGAAGGGTTCTAAATATGTAAACTGATTATAAACCGCTAATGCTCAATCCAACAGATAGTCTGTTGAAAGAAGGTCCGTAACCATCGCGAATCACAGGCGTAACCGAGTAACCTACCGCTAGTGAAAGCATACCGTATCCTGCTCTTGCAGTCAAGGTGATATCGTTACTTGTGAAGAACCTCTTATTGCTCATTTTTTGAACATATGTTTTACCGTAAAGGGATGTGCCATTGAATGTTTGGAAATCCTTCATTTTAGTATAGCCCTTAAATAATAAACCCACTTTAAGTCCTGCAGCTAGTTTCCAAGACTTAGCAGGATTGGCAGGATTAGAATAGTATCTTATTTCAGCAGGCACTTGTAAGTACACTGTTGCCACTTTTTGTTTGTCAAAACGATTAGATAAAGAATCTAATTTTTTAAAACGAATGGTATTGGCTATTTGCGCTACATCTACGTAAGTGCCTTTGTCGATGTATTGATTGTTGGTACCAAAACCGACACCATAAGCCAAACTAAATTTATTGTTGGTTTTAAAAGGCTTGTCCAACATAAAATACATATTAAAGTGACGACCAGTACCCGATGTCTTAACACTATCAGGACCTCCAATCCAATTGTCAGCCCCTATTTGTATCATTAAATGATCGGCAGGACGGCTAGACAAGTCGACCATTTTCTTTTCTGTAGTAGCTGTTTGCGCTTTTGCTAATCCGCTTAATAACAAAATAGTAAGGAGAGATAAAATTACTTTCTTCATTTGGCAAAAATAATCGAAAAAAAGGGTAGAACACTTTAAAAAAGGTTAAAATATTGGGACATTAAGTTCAATAACAAGGTCAATTTTACTATTTTTGCAGCCTGTCATCGAAAGATGCCGGGCCTATAGCTCAGTTGGTTAGAGCACCTGACTCATAATCAGGGGGTCCCAGGATCATGCCCTGGTGGGCCCACAGCCGAAAGGCAACATTATCAAGGGTTTATGCTGTTAAAAGCGTAGACCCTTTTTGTTTGGGGTAAGTCTCGGCCAAGTTTTGAGAATTTAGAGGGAAAACAGTGGTGAAAGGAGGTGAAGGGGGTGGAATTGTTTATTACAGAAAAGGAAAAGGCATCAGACGGAATACTAGACTTTAATTAGTCGATCTATTGCTTTTCTCTCTTAATATTGATTATCTAAGTCTGTGAGATTATCGTTATCTATAATAAACAA
The DNA here is from genome assembly GCA_903851465.1 of uncultured Bacteroidota bacterium. Classification (GTDB taxonomy): domain Bacteria; phylum Bacteroidota; class Bacteroidia; order Chitinophagales; family Chitinophagaceae; genus Sediminibacterium. Next base: position 44 of record CAINOI010000030.1, on the reverse strand, counting down.
ATAGAGCCAATTGACCGTGGAAAAGGCTTCTTGGCTCTATTATA
>CAINOI010000029.1 GCA_903851465.1 uncultured Bacteroidota bacterium | reverse complement strand
TTGCGGGTGCAGCAGTTGGTGAGTTCTTCCGTGATTGTGGTAAACCAGCATTGATTGTATTTGATGACTTATCAAAGCAAGCGGTGGCTTACCGTGAAGTATCTTTATTGTTACGTCGTCCACCAGGTCGTGAGGCTTATCCAGGTGACGTATTCTACTTACATAGCCGTTTGTTAGAAAGAGCTGCAAAAGTTATTGCAAACGATGAAATTGCAAAGACTATGAATGACTTGCCAGCTTCTATCAAGCATTTGGTGAAAGGTGGTGGATCATTGACAGCATTGCCAATTATTGAAACACAAGCAGGTGACGTATCTGCCTATATCCCTACCAACGTAATCTCAATTACAGACGGTCAGATCTTCTTGGAAGGTAACTTGTTCAACGCAGGTATTCGTCCAGCGATCAACGTAGGTATTTCTGTAAGTCGTGTGGGTGGTAACGCGCAGATTAAATCAATGAAAAAAGTATCTGGTACATTAAAATTAGACCAGGCATTATACCGTGAGTTAGAAGCCTTCTCTAAATTTGGTGGTGACTTAGATCCAGCAACTAAGAATGTAATTGATAAAGGTGCAAGAAACGTAGAGATCTTGAAACAAGCGCAGTACACACCGTTTACGGTAGAAAAACAAGTAGCTATTATCTACTTGGGAACACAAGGTTTGTTAAAAGAAGTAGCGGTTAAAAACGTGAAAGATTTTGAAGCACATTTTATGTTAGAGATGTCTAATAAATTACCAAATGTATTGGCTGAATTCAAAAAAGGTAACTTACCTGAAGATGGGTTAAAGCAAATGGTTGAATTAGCAAATAGCTTAATTCCGCAATACAAATAAGTGCATACTTGAATATGAAAAACCCCGAATTTTCGGGGTTTTTTTGTGAATAGCAGTAAGGATTCGCAACAAATCATTCTATTGATTGTTATAGTATTATGTCAGTCATTAAAGTACAAGGATTAAGCAAAAGCTTTGGCGCCTTAAAGGCGGTAGACCAGCTTTCTTTTGAAGTAGAAGCAGGTCAGGTCTATGGTTTTTTGGGCCAAAACGGATCTGGAAAAAGTACCACTATTCGCATGTTGCTTTCCTTAATCCACCCTACCCAAGGTCATATTGAAATTTTTGGCCAATCATTATCAGATAATCGTTCAGCAATTTTAGAACAAATTGGTGCAGTCATTGAGCGTCCAGATTTATATCCTTACTTAACTGCACAGGAACATTTAACCTTGTTTGCAAAATTACGTAAGCAAAAAATTACTGCTGCTAAAATTGAAGCGACTTTAGCACAGGTAGGATTATTATCAAGGGCCAATGACAAAGTGCAAACTTATTCATTGGGTATGAAGCAAAGATTGGGGATTGGTATTGCATTATTACACGACCCTCAATTGATTATATTAGATGAACCAACCAATGGCTTGGATCCTCAGGGTATTGCTGACATTCGTCAACTAATCAAGTCCCTTTCTAAAGACCAGGGTAAAACAGTTTTAGTCTCCTCGCATTTACTTTCAGAAATAGAACAAATAGCGAGTCATATATTAATTATCCATCAAGGTAAAAAAATGGCAGAAGGTCCAAAGTCAAGTTTATTGGATCCAAACAAAACCATTGTGCAGATCAAGACCTTGGATGACCAAGATGCGAAACAAAAATTAATAGCATCTGTGTATCAATCTAATTTATTGGAGCGAACTGAGGGACTTTATTTAACGATTCCTAAATTAGAAATCCCAGCATTGAATGCTTTTATCGTTTCGTCTAATATCGACCTAGTTTCATTAGAAGCAAAAAATTCCTTAGAAGATTATTTTTTACAACTTACTTCAACTTTTTAATATGTGGCCCATCATTCAAATTGAACTTTTTAAAATTTACAAGAGGCCTAGAACCTATATTGCTTTTGGAGCAATTGCTGCATTGATATTGGTGATTCAAATGGGATTGAAAATAGATGGAGAAGCGTATGCGGCATTTTTGATGAAAGATATAAACGACACATTAACGGTGGATGGTAAAGTCTTAAACGGGTATTTGATCTGTTATATTTTACTGCAATTGCTACTTGTGCATGTGCCGCTATTAGTGGCTTTGATTGCAGCTGACATGCTTTCTGGCGAAGCGAATTTGGGTACTTTGAGGTTATTATTTACAACACCTTATAGTAGAACACAGTGGGTCTTGGCTAAGTTTGTGGCCGCAAGTATATACACTATTTTGTTACTGATCTGGTTGGCCTTTCTGGCACTCTTTATGAGCATGTGGATTTTTGGCACCGATGATTTATTCCTAATGAAATCGAATTATGTAGTCTTGATTCAAGAACAAGATGTTTTTTGGAGATACCTGGGTGCATTTGTTTTTGCAAGTTTCTCCTTATTAACAGTAGCAGCATTAGGGTTCTTGATGTCTAGCTTGGCGAATAATTCAATTGGGCCTATTGTAGCAACCATTAGCGCAATTGTTTTCTTCACAATACTAAGCACCTTGAACATCCCCTTATTCAATGTGGTGAAACCTTATTTGTTTACCACTCATATGAACAATTGGAAAGAATTTTTTGATATTCAGGTGAATGATTCAAACGATGCAATCACTGGAAGTATTTTAAATGTAGCAAAAATTAAAAATTCAATTATCATTCTAACCATACATATTGGGTTGTTTGTTGGGGCTTCTGTTTGGATCATGAAAAAGAAAGATATTTTAAGCTAATCTAAGCTTGAATTAAAATAATATAATTTGTTAGGTATGAAAAAATTGAGTTTACTTATTGTAGGAATACTACTTATGCAGGTGTCCATCTTTGCTCAATCAAATGCATTGATTGAAAGAGTGACTAAGAAATTAAATCTGGTCAATGATTATGTGGCAACTGGCGTAATGAAAACCGATGTGGCATTTATCAAAGCTTCATTGGGCAAGGTTAAGATTTATTTCAAGAAGCCAAACTTATTGAAAGTTAAAAAAGAAGGGGGTATCTCCTTATTGCCAAAAGGTGGCGTGTCTGTGACCATCAATTCCTTACTAAACAACAAGCAATATATCGCTATTGAATCTGGTGTTCAAATGTTTAAAGGCAAGTCATTGCAGGCTATAAAATTGATTCCAACCGATGAAAAATTAGATTGGGTGATTTCGACACTATGGATTGATCCAGTGGATGCCTTAGTCTACAAGACTTTTACTACAACAAAAGAGAATGGCACTTATGAAATAACGATGGAATATGGGCAATATGCCAATTACGGTCTCCCTAGTAAGCTTATTTTCGGCTTCAATACCAAGGATTATAAATTACCCAACGGCATTACTTTAGAATTTGGAGACGAGGATCCTGCAGCAAAACAAAAAGCATTGAAGCAAAAAAAAGGCACAATCGAGATTACTTATGCCAATTATGTCATCAATCAAGGTGTTTCCAATTCAATGTTTTAAATTGTGTAGGATGCGAAACCTAATTGTCCTGTTTATCATATTACAGTTACCAGTTCAAGCACAGGTATCTAACCAAGCTAAAGTTTTGGAGGCTGCTGTATTGCAATTCAATCAGACAAATACTATGCCTCCGTATTCCAAATTATATACCCAATTTGAGCAGTTGTATGCAGTTGATAAAACCAATTGGCTAATTCCTTATTATGCTGCAATGATCCAATCTAGAATGTGTCTTTTAAAAATGGGGGATAGGGATAAGCTTGCTAATGCTGCTTTATTATGGGTAAGTAGGGCAAAATTGATCGAACAGAATGATGAAATCTATTGTGCGGAGAGTTTAGCTTATACTGCAAAGATGTCAGTGAATCCAGCTATGAGGTGGTTGTCCTATGAAGATAAAATTAGAAATGCATTACGCTTGGCAAAGAAGTTAAATCCCAATAATCCAAGAGCCTACATTTTGGAAGCCAATATCCAAGAAAAAATACCATTTATATTTGGAGGTGGATGCAAGGCGACTAAGCCATTGATGCAAAAAGCAGAGCTGTGTTTAAATGCACAAACATTAAAGTCTTCAGTTGATCCATCTTGGGGTATTCAAACTTTAATGGAACTTAAAAAAGCATGCCCTTTTTAAATTTGTCTATGTAGTCTAATGACAGCGCTATTCAATTAAATTGTTGGATCAATTATCGTCTAAGCGCTCATCAACTGCGCCTGCGAACATCTTGTGACTTACTTTTTTCAATGGATTTAAGCGCATATCGCGATAGCCTTGTCTTGCATGAATGATCCTAATACATTCAAATATACTCGCTGTAAATGAACTAGCATCTGCCTTGTCTTTACCTGCGATATCAAAAGCTGTGCCATGGTCTGGGCTTGTTCTAACTATCGGCAATCCAGCTGTGAAATTCACGCCTTCTCCAAAAGCCAAAGATTTGAAAGGGATCATGCCTTGGTCGTGGTACATCGCCAACACCGCATCAAATTTTTCGTGTTGTCCTCTTGCAAAAAAGGCATCTGCAGAATAGGGTCCATAAACCAACATCTGTTGCTTTGCTTCTTTAATTGCGGGCTTGATGATTTCAATTTCTTCTTTACCTATTAAGCCATCATCACCTGCATGTGGGTTCAATGCCAATACTGCAATACGAGGCTTGTCTACACCAAAATCTTTTTGTAAACTTCTATGTAGAATTTGTAATTTCTGCTTGATCTTATCCTTGGTAATATGTTGTGCAATATCCTGAATAGTGAGGTGCTCAGTGACCAAGGCCATTCTTAAATTTTCGGCAACCAATAACATTAGATTTTCTACATTCCCAAAGGCATGTTGCAGATAAGGGGTATGACCACTAAAATTAAAGTTAGCTGACTGGATATTTTTTTTATGAATTGGTGCAGTCACTAAACCATCAATTTTATTATTTTTTAATGCAGCAACTGCTTTTTCTAAAGAAATCAATGCATATTTTCCACCAATTTCTGTTAGTTCACCTGGTTGAATGGCGGCTTCCTCCTCCCAACATTGAATCAAGTTCACTTGTTTCGGATTTAACTTGTCAAGATCTGGTGCGGTTGAAAATTGCATTTGAAAATCTGGGATGCCTTTACTATAAAAAAGAATTGCTTTATGATTTGCAAAAATAACGGGTACCATAAAGTCAAGTAGTCGACTATCAGACAATGATTTGATGATTAATTCAAGGCCAATGCCGTTTAAATCTCCACAACTAAAGCCTATAATTGGTTTTCTGATGTCTTGGTTCATATCCAGTTGATTAGGGTGTAAAAGTACGCACAAAAACCTAACTTTGCTACATGCAATACACCCTTAAAAAGTCATTGGGTCAACACTTTCTAAACGATGTCCAAATTTGTTTACAAATAAAAGCTGCCCTTGAGGATGGGCCTATTGACCAGTTATTGGAAATAGGTCCTGGAGCAGGCGCTCTAACACAGCATATTTTAGACCTACCCACAAAAGCATTTAAAGCGGTGGAATTGGATCGTGAAAAAGTGGCCTATCTACTTCATACCTATCCTCAATTGGAGGGCAAAATCATCAACGAAGATTTTTTAGAAACGGCTATTCCTTTCGAAGGTCAATTTACACTCATTGGTAATTTCCCTTATAATATTTCCACACAAATCGTCTTTAGGGTGTTGGACTGGAAAGAACAAGTGCCTGTGATGATTGGAATGTTTCAAAAAGAAGTAGCAGAAAGAATTGCTGCGAAGCCGCATTCGAAAGCTTATGGGATATTAAGTGTACTAACCCAAGCTTTTTACGAAGTGGACTATTTATTTGATGTACCCCCTTCGGCATTTACGCCACCACCTAATGTCATGAGTGGAGTAATTCGTTTAAAAAGAAAAGCAAACTTTCCTGAATTTAGTTCTTTAAAAAGTTTCTACCATATTGTAAAAATGGCATTTGGTCAACGTCGTAAAATGTTGAGAAATCCATTGAAGCCTTATTTCACAACCGAGCAATTACAAGATCCTATTTTTACAAAGAGAGCCGAAAACTTGACCTATCAAGACTTTGCAGATCTTACTTTTAAAATGCATAATCCTTAATCTATGTCTAATAAAGTTATTGTAACGGCAGCGGTGCATCCTTTTTTATTAGCAACCCTAGAGCAAAAAGGTTTTGAAATTTGTTATGAACCTACTATGAGCTATGATCAACTGAGTCTGCAAATTTCAGATGCCATTGGATTGATAGTTACCACTAGATTAAAAATTGATTCAAAAATCATTGAAGCAGCAAAGGCATTAAAATGGATTGGACGCTTGGGAAGTGGGATGGAATTAATTGATACCGAATTGGCGGAGTCTAAAGGCATTCTTTGTGTGAGTAGTCCAGAAGGAAATTGTACCGCTGTTGGTGAACATAGTTTGGGATTGTTATTGAACCTAATGCATCGCATTCACCAAGCTTATGGTGAAATAAAAATGGGTCAATGGATTAGGGATGAAAATCGTGGAGATGAATTGACTGGAAAAAAAGTGGGCATCATCGGATTTGGTCACACAGGTTCGGCATTTGCAAAAGTATTGACAGGATTTGGTGTAACGATTTTAGCGCATGATATCCATCCTGGAGCTTTGGGATTTCAGCAATTTCCACAAGCCAAAATGGTCCAATTGGAAACCATCCAACAAGAAGCTGAAGTGATTTCCCTGCACCTCCCATTAACGACTTTGACAAAGCATTTTGCAAATACCCGTTTTTTTGAGCAATTAAAACAACAACCCTATTTTATCAGCACTTGTAGGGGCGGAGTCACATCCAACCAGGCATTGCTTGAAGCCCTTCAGCATCAACTAATTAGAGGAGCAGGGTTGGATGTTCTTGAAAATGAACGATTAGACAGCTATCATCAAGCCGAAAAAACCAATTTGGAGGCTTTAATGGCCCTTCCAAACTTCATTTTAACACCCCATATAGCAGGTTATAGCCATGAGGCTTATTATAAGATGTCCAAGATCCTATTAGAAAAATTAGGGGTCATTTGACCCTAATATGATATCTTTGTATCATGCAACGCTCCAATTATGTGGCGTTGTATTTTTTTATATAAAACAGAAGGTATGAGCGAAACAAACGTATATGTAACCCAAGAGACTTTTGATAAAATGCGTGAGGAATTACAACGCATGAAATCTATTGATCGTCCAGCGGCATCAAGAGCGATTGCAGAAGCAAGGGAAAAAGGGGACTTAAAAGAAAATGCTGAGTATGATGCAGCGAAAGAAGCGCAGGGCATGTTGGAATCTAAAATCAAGCAATTAGAGGTAGCAGTATCAAATGCAAAGATTGTAGACACTAGTACCATTGACACAAGCAAAGTGACCATATTGACTAAGGTGACAATCACCAACTTAGCGACAAAAAAAACAGTTACTTATCAGTTGGTAGGGGAGAAAGAAGCTGATTTAAAAGCGGGTAAAATCTCTGCGTCTTCTCCAATTGGGAAAGGATTGATTGGTAAAAAAATTGGGGATACGGCAGAAGTTCAAGCACCTAATGGTGTGATGAAATTTAGCATTGACAATATTACCATTTAATAGCACTTTCTAATTTTCCATGACTATTTTTTCAAAAATAATACAAGGTGAAATACCTGCTTATAAGATTGCAGAAAACGACCTATGCTTTGCATTCTTGGATATTTTCCCTTTGCAAAAAGGGCATGTATTGGTGGTACCTAAAATAGAGGTGGATAAAGTATTTGACCTGCCAGATAATTACCTATCTGAGTTATTGGTGTTTGCAAAGCCCATCGCAAAAGCAATTGAGGATAGTTTCCCATGTAATCGAGTAGCTATGGTGACTGTAGGATTAGAAGTACCTCATGCACATTTGCATTTGATCCCAATCAATCAAGCAGAAGACCTTAATTTCTCCAATCCAAAATTGCAATTGTCTAAAGCAGAATTGATTGCAATACAAGAGGCGATTATTGCTAAATTAACTTAATCATTTTAGGCAAATAGGATCGCTTAGCGATTCTTAATGTTATTGCGATTACCTTGAAACAGAGGTCATCCTTTAATTTGGCTTCCTCTTTAAACTTTTCTTATTTTTTTAACCTCGCTGGATTTTTTTGAATAAAATCATCCCAACCTTTTAAGCCCTTTCCAGTACTAATGACTGGTCGATTAATTTGATGCCAATGGCATAATGCTACGGCAAGTGCATCTGTGGCATCGTAATGTTTAGGTTTTTCTTTTACATTTAAAACGCGTTCTAGCATTTTCCATACCATATCTTTATCGGCATTGCCATTTCCTGTAATGGATTGCTTTACTTTTTTAGGGGCATATTCTGTAACAGGGGTATTATAATGCATCGCAGCTGCAATGGCAACACCCTGTGCTCTTCCTAGTTTTAACATACTCTGTACATTCTTTCCAAAAAAGGGGGCTTCGATTGCAAAATGTGCTGGACTATATGTTTCCATTAGTTCAATAATCTTTGCATGAATCATCTGTAGTCTTGCATAGATATCCTTTTCCTTTGTCAATTTAAGCACATCCATCATGATGATTTTAGGCTGAACACCACCTTGTAAAACAGCATAACCTAGTATTTGCGTTCCAGGATCAATACCTAATATAATGGGTGTTTTTGACATAGGTATAAAGTTACAGATATCCCTTCAAAATACGATCTTTGCAAAATATGAATTCGAGTAAACTTAAACCATTGCTTTCTATTGGAAATAAATTGATTGGATTCATCTTATTTGTCATTTGTGCTATAGCGATCTACAATAAGGTATTGCAAAATGAAAATCTACATCAGTATGGGGCAGATTTAAAACTACAATTGGCTAAAATTCATTGGACAGCCTGGACGCTTATGGGTTGTTTATTGACTTTTAATTATACCATCGAAGCCATTAAATGGAAATCAGTCATTGCATCCACAAATAAGTTTAACACTTTACAAGCGCTTAGGGCTGTGCTGGTTGGACAGGCTTTTTCATTTTTTACACCTGCAAGATCTGGTGACTATGTTGGTAGAACTTTATTTTTAGCACCTGGAACAAAGTTGAAAGGCATAACACAAATGGCCTGGGCCTCTTATGCGCAAATTATAATGACAATATGTTTTGGATGTGTTGCCTTATTTTGGAACCTGCCTTTTTTACCATGGTTAAAATGGGTTGCACCTTTGGGCGGATGTCTTGCATTATTTTTGTTTTTTTACAATCAGCCCTTAAAAGGGTGGTTATCCAAATTGAATCTCTTGCAAATTCCTATTTCCTTAAAATGGAAATTGCTAGCACTTGCACTGGCTCGTTATAGCATTTACCTCATGCAGTACAATTGGGCTGCTCAAATGCTAGCTTTACCAGTCAGCTGGCTGGATTTAAGCATAGCTGTCATGGCTTTATTGTTTTTTCTGAGTATGATACCTGCCATTAGTTTGACTGACTTAGTCATTCGTGGGCAACTATTTTTATTATTAATAGCGCCATTTTATCAGAACGACATCATGCTTATCGCATTAACCACCTTAATATGGGTTGTTAATTTTTTGATCCCTTCTATCTTGGGTGCGTTTTTATTACTTGGTTTTAGATTAAAGCGATAAATTTATAATCAATATCTCCATCATGTTTTTATACCTCTTTCAAATTTGGATGGCCACTTTATTAACTGTGCTGCCAAAACAGACTAAAGAGATATGTAATCAATCCAATACTTCATTTAATACTGGTGAAAAAATCACTTACACTATTTTTTACAATGTGATAGGCTTATATGTCAATGCAGGTGACGCTCAATTTACAATCATGCCTTCTAAATGGGAAGGGGAGGCAGCCTATACTTTTACTGCAATCGGCAATTCCAATCGCAGGTATGATTGGATTTTTAAAGTGCGAGATAAATATGAGTCAATAGTGGACAGTAAAACATTATTGCCCTATTTTTTCACTAGGAGCATCAATGAAGGATCATTTCATCAAAATCAAACCCTTACATTCAATCAAAAATCCAACGAAGTCACTACCCAGAAAGGGCAATCGTTTAAATCGGCAGATTGTACATTTGATGTTATAAGTGCTGTGTATGCTGCAAGAAATTTAGATTTTAAAAATTTACAAGTCAACGAGAAAGTGTACTTAAATTTTTTCCTTGACAATGAGTTATTCCCATCCTATTTTAAATATTTAGGTAAAGAAATTATTCAAACAAGATTTGGAAAATTTAAAGCCATTAAGATTGCACCTTTGCTAGTAAAGGGGTCAATGTTTGAAGGCGGAGAACACATGACCATATGGGTTACAGACGACGAGAACCACATTCCAATTAGAATTGAAACGCCCATTATCGTAGGTACTATTAAAGTAGATATGAAAAGCTATGAAGGGTTAAGGTATCCTTTGACCGCCTTGATTGAATAACAATAGACCATGCATCAACAGGCATTTAATTTTTTTGCTTCAGGTCACTTTTTAGATTCAAATTAAGCGCTAACTTTTCAAGCGATCTATAGGAAAGCAATTATTTGCTCTAATTCCTTTTTCTGTCATATGTAAATCACAACATTCATTGACAGCGTCATGTTCAAAAAATAAAGTATAGTTTTTGCTACATGCCTCATTTAAGAAGATTTCTTTTTCGTTGAGTGTAAAAAGAGGTTGCATATCATAGCCCATTACAAAGGGGATAGGTAAGTGTCCAACAGAAGGCAATAAGTCTGCCATATATACAATCTGGTTTGCACCATATTGAATTTTAGGTAATAGCATTCCCTGTGTATGGCCATTGACTACAATACAACTAATGTTTTCTGCAAAATGGATTTCTTGTAAACTAGTATCGCTTTTAAAGGGAGGGATTTCAATCAATTTCAATTGACCACTTTCCATCAATGGCATGATATTTTCTTTTAAGAAGCTTGCTTTTTCTCTTCTGTTTGGTCGTATCGCGGTTTCCCAATGGGGCGCACTCACCCAATAAGTAGCATTGGGTAAAGCCAATTTGAGTTTATCGTTTTCATGATCTACTGCACCACCTACATGGTCAAAGTGTAAATGTGTTAATAGCACGTCTGTTATGTCTTCTGGTTTAAAACCATGTTGCGCCAATGCTTCTTTAATTGTCTTGGTTTCACTTGGTTGGTAATGGCTAAAGAATTTCGCATCTTGCTTATTGCCCATGCCTGTATCAATTAAAATGGTACGATCTCCTGATACAACTAACAGGCATCTTAAAGCCCAAGTACATAAATTATTTTCGTCTGCTGGGTTAGTCTTATTCCAAATAGATTTAGGGACAACACCAAACATCGCACCCCCATCGAGTTTAAAATTGCCTGTATGGATACTATAAATTTGCATGCTTATTTTTTAGCGAAGTTCTATACAATAAAATTAAACCAATGATAAAAAATACGCACAATCCAAGTACTGCATTTTTTTGAGAGCCAGTTAATTCAATGATAAAACCAAAGCTAAACATACCAATGACAATGGCGACTTTTTCTGTGACATCAAAAAAACTAAAGAAGGAGGTCGTGTCTTTTGTTTCTGGCATTAGTTTAGCATAAGTGCTTCGGCTAACGGCTTGTATTCCACCCATTACAAAGCCAACCATGGTTGCTAAACAATAAAATTCTACAATTCCGTTTCTTGGTACAAAATAACCAATGATACAAATGAGGACCCAAAATGAAACCGCAATCATTAAGGTATTAAAATTGCCCAATTTTACAGCCATTCTACTCATAAGCATAGCGCCAGGAATAGCAACCAATTGAATGATTAAAATAGCAATAATTAAATTAGTTGTAGGAATATTCAATTCGCTTTTTCCATACAATGTGGCGGCTAACATGACTGTTTGCACACCCATGTTGTAAAAGAAGAATGCGCCTAAAAAACGGTCTAAAACCGGCATTTTTCTTAATTGCAACCAAACCTTATGTAGTTCCTTATAGCCTCCTACAAAAATATTATCTGATTGGTCTGTTTTTAAGTTCTTGACACTATTAGGTAATCTTGAAATGGACCAATGTCCAAAACCAAACCACCATACACCGGCTAATAAAAAAGATATTTGAGAAGCTTTGCCCACTGTTATGCCAAATAAGTCTGGTTTTAATACAAAGACAAAACAAATTAATTGCAAAATAACAGCGCCAATATAACCCATCATAAATCCTTTTGCACTCACGCGGTCTTGGTCTTCTGGGGCCGCAATTTCTGGTAAATAAGAATTATAAAATACTAGACTACTCCAAAAGCCAATACAAGCAATGATCATGGCAGTTAATCCTAATCCTATATGTGCTGAGTCAAAAAAGTAAAGACAACAACATGCCAAACTACCAAGTGAACAAAAAAACCGAAGAAACTGTTTTTTATTCCCTCTGAAATCTGCAATCGATGATAAGAGCGGAGACAAGAGGGCAACAATGATAAATGCAATTGCTAATACATAATTGTACAAAGCAGTATTGATGAATTCAAAGGGTCCAATGGTTACTTTATCAACTAAAGTTGCCTCATTGCCGTCTCCAGTTACAGCCTCATAAAAGGCAGGAAAAATAGTAGAAGAGATGACAAGACTGTATACACTGTTGGCCCAATCATACCTGGCCCAACTATTAATGACTTTTTTAGATGCGGTTTGCATATTGCAAGGGGTTTACTCCCAAAATACGAATAATTGCGAATCTATCTTTAAATCCATTAGGCTTTTTGAAGGAATAGCCAAGCAAGCATGGTTAAGCCTAAAGCAATTCGGTACCAACCAAATAGAGAGAAGCCTCTTTTTTGGACAAATTGAATAAAGAATTTAACACTCATCAGTGCCACCACAAAGGCCACGATTCCTCCAATGCAAAGATGGATTAAGTTGTCTGTCACAAATACTTCTGGATGATCTTGGTATACATCTAATGTACTTTTTGCAGATGCTGCAAGCATAGTGGGTACTGCCAAAAAAAATGAAAATTCTGCAGCAGCCTTTTTACTTAGCTTTTGGCTTAAGCCACCAATGATAGTGGCCGCACTTCGGCTTAGTCCCGGAAATACAATCGCTAAAACTTGAAAACAGCCAACCCAAAATGCTTGTTTAAATTGAATTGGTTGTTGATCTATAGACTCGACTTGCTTTTTAAAATATCGATCTATGAATATTAGAGCAATACCACCTAATACCATGACTGTTGCAATGACCCATAGGTTATCTAAAACAGCGTCAATGTATTTTTTTAGTAGGGCGCCAAAAACCAATGCGGGCAGCACTGCTAAGCCTAATTTTAAATAAAAACGGTAGTCCTTGAAATTAAAGAATTCCTTACGATAAATCACCACGACCGAAAGGATTGCAGCAAATTGTATCACAATTTCATAGAGGTCCACAAAAGGACTATCCGCAATACCCAAAAATGGATTGGCGAATTTCATATGCGCCGTACTAGAGATAGGTAAAAATTCGGTGATACCCTCAATGATGGCAATGATAATAGTTTGTAAAGTATTCATAGTATGGATTAAAAAAAAAGAGCGATGCAAGCATCGCTCTAATAGGTATAATGAAGTTTATGCTTTTTTAAACAAAGCGTATATTTCTACAATAAATCCTGCAATAATACACAATGGTGCAAGTGTGATTCTTCTAAAGCTGTACACTTCGTTTTCATTGAATACATTTGGATCGGCACTTTTGCCACCTGCCATTAACAACATGCCCGCAATAATGAGCACGGCACCAATGATCATCCAAGTATAATTAGATTTCCCAAATAGTTCTAAAGAGCGTTTTGTATTTTTTTCTTTCATAATAGTTTGATTAATATAGTTCGTCTAATTTCATTTTTAAATATTTCACTACGCTACGGTAGGTACTTAAGACAGAGATACCAATACCAATGAGAATCAATCCTCCGAATAATAATAAGCTATTACCAATACCTTGTAAGGTTTGAAGTTGAGGGAACTGTGCAGTAGCCCACTGGATTAAACCAAATAACAAGAAGATGGCAATTAAAGCGCTTATTAAACCATTCAATAAGGCGCGAATGACAAGTGGTTTTGAAATAAAGTTTCTTGTTGCGCCCACCATTTGCATGGTCTTTATTAAAAAGCGATTACTAAACATCGCTAAACGAATGGTATTGTCAATACTAATAATGACAATGGCACATAAAATAACAGACATCACTAAAAAGATAAAGCCAATTTTAGTAGCTCGTTCGTTTAAGTTGGTCACCAGACTTTTAGGATATTGGATATCTGCCACATCGTTTTTAAAATTGCTAGCGATGCTTGCACTTATTGTAGCTAAACTATCTGGATTAACATAGTCTGCTTTAGCAAAAAAATCAATGCTTTCAGGCAATGGGTTTACGTCTAAAATTTTAGACCAATCTTCATTATTCTCCTTATTCCAAATTGCTTTTGCTTTTTCTTTATCCACATATTCTACATTTTTAGCGTAGGGTGCTGCGGCAATAAATGCTTGAATTTTACCTACTGTATTTTTGTCGGCAGTCCTGAGGTAAACACTAATTCTGATATCCTCTTTAAAATTGTCTCCAATCGCGTGGAGGTTTAAGAAAAACCAACCCATGATCCCCATAATAAACAACACAATGGCTACGCCAACAATGCTGTAGATATAGTTTGGTTTGCTTCTCTTTAAAGATCCATTTCCGGATACTGCCATGGCATTAAAATTTTACTTGTTCGCTCTGCAAATGTAGGGTTTTGAACGCTAAACACTTACATTTGCAAAGGTCGAATTATGCCCAATTTTTGTTAAAAATAGGGGGTGTGGTGGGCCAGCAGATTCAAAACCGAATAATTACAGATTTTTAAGAAAATTTAGAAGATGGAGTATCAATTTAGGATAATCGAAAAAAAATGGCAAACAAGCTGGAAAAATCAAAAGGCTTATCAGGTTTCCAATCAAAGCAATAAGCCAAAATGTTATGTCTTAGATATGTTCCCTTATCCTAGTGGTGCAGGTTTGCATGTGGGTCATCCGTTAGGCTATATCGCGTCTGATATTTATAGCAGGTATAAAAGATTAAAAGGATTTAATGTATTGCATCCCATGGGCTATGATGCTTTTGGACTTCCAGCAGAACAATATGCACTTGAGCATGGGGTTCATCCTGCTAAGAGCACCCATGATAATATTGATAATTTTAGAAGTCAATTAGATAATATTGGATTTTGTTATGATTGGGATAGAGAAGTAAGAACCTGCGACGCTACTTACTACAAATGGACACAGTGGATTTTCTTGCAATTGTTCAATAGTTATTTTGATCGTTCTTTAAACAAGGCTAATCCAATCACTTCGTTGGTGGCAACATTTGAAAAAGAGGGCAATGTACATCATACTTGTCCGGCGGATCCTGATTTAAATTTTACTGCAGCAATTTGGAATCGTTGGGATGAAAAAGCCCAACAAGATGTATTGATGCAATATCGATTGGCATTTTGTGGCATTGGTGAAGTGAATTGGTGCGCTGCATTAGGTACTGTCTTAGCCAATGACGAAGTCATTAATGGATATAGTGAAAGAGGGGGTCATCCAGTAGAAAAAAAGAAACTACGTCAGTGGTATTTGCGCATCACGGAATACGCAGATCGTTTATTAACGGGTTTAGATACCATCCAATTTAGTGATGCAATGAAAGAAATGCAAGCGAATTGGATAGGCAAAAGTTATGGTGCGGAAATTGATTTTAAAGTGGCCGATCAAACTGCAGTGCTTACCGTATATACCACAAGACCAGATACTGTTTTTGGGGTGGACTTTTTAGTGGTAGCGCCAGAGCATCCATTGATACAAGAGATCACACCTGCAACACATCTGCAAGAAGTGAACGACTATATTTCGTATGTAAAAAGCAGAAGTGAAAGAGAACGTATTGCAGAGAAAAAAATTACAGGATGTTTTACAGGCGCCTATGTAGTGAATCCATTCAATCAACAACGAATTCCAATTTGGATTTCTGAATATGTACTTGCCGGATATGGCACAGGGGCTATTATGGCAGTGCCTTGTGGAGATGATCGTGATTTCAAATTCGCACAACATTTTAATATTCCTATTACCAATATCATTGGAGAAGCTTATGACGGCACTGCTGCGAATCCTACCAAGGAAGGCATTTTATCCAACAGTGATTTTTTAAATGGTATGATTCAAAAAGACGCCATTGCAATTGTGATTGAAAAATTAGAAGCAATGGGTATCGGTAAAAAGAAAGTCAATTTCCGTATGCGTGATGCTGCATTTAGCAGACAACGTTATTGGGGTGAACCCTTCCCCATTCAGTGGAAAAACGGGATTGCTTATCCTTTATCAGAAACCGAATTACCATTGCTATTACCTACTGTAGAAAACTACGGACCTGGTCCAGACGGAGAAGGACCATTGGCAAATATCGAAGACTGGAAGGCCAATGATTTTGAGACCAATACGATGCCAGGGTTTGCTGGTAGTAGTTGGTATTTTTTAAGGTACATGGATCCACATAACACCACTGCATTTTGTGATCGAAAAGTGAGTGATTATTGGGGTCAGGTTGACTTATATATTGGAGGAACTGAACATGCGGTAGGGCATTTATTGTACAGTAGAATGTGGACCAAAGCCTTGTATGATTTGGGGCATATTGGTTTTGATGAACCCTTCAAAAAATTATTAAATCAAGGGATGATCCAAGGAAGTTCTCGTTTTGTATATCGTAAAAGAGGGACTCAAGTATTTGTTTCCGCTGGGTTGGCAAAAACAATGGAAGTTGATCAATTGCATGTGGATGTCAATATTGTAGATGGAATTGTATTGGATACCGAAGCATTCAAAAAATGGAAACCCGATTATGCCAATGCCACTTTTGAATTAGAAGATGGAAAATACAATTGTGGCGTAGAAGTCGAAAAGATGTCTAAGTCTAAATTCAACACGGTGAATCCAGATGTGCTTGTTGAAAAATATGGCGCTGATACTTTTAGGATGTATGAAATGTTCCTAGGGCCAGTGGAACAAAGTAAGCCTTGGGATACCAAAGGCATAGAAGGTGTACACCGATTCTTAAAAAAACTTTGGAGGTTGTTTTATGACGAAATGAAAGGGCAGGTTTGGCTAGATGAAAAAGCAACTCCAGCAGAATTAAAAGTGCTGCATAAGACCATTAAAAAAATTGAAGAAGATACAGAGCGACATAGTTATAATACTGCGGTGAGTGGTTTTATGATTTGTGTGAATGAATTGTTTGACTTAGGGTGCCATAAAAAAGAGGTGCTAGCGCAGGTGCTTATTTTATTGGCACCTTATGCACCCCATATTAGTGAAGAGCTTTGGTCCTTAACGGGCCATCAAGGGTTGGTGATGGATGCGCCATTCCCAATATTTGAAGCAGCTTATGTTACAGAGACTTCTAAGGAATATCCTGTGAGTATCAATGGCAAAGTAAGGGCTAATATTGCGATTGCCTTAGATGCAACAGAAGCGCAGGTTCAGGAAATTGTGCTCAATAATGAATTGATTCAAAAATGGATTGAAGAAAAACCAATAAAAAAACTCATATTCGTAAAAGGTAAAATGATCAATGTGGTGATTTAGCATAAAATTAAATACTATGAAAAAAACAATCTTATTTACAGTCGTTTTCAGTTTGATCTCTTTTTTAGGGATAGCGCAAATGCCTCAAACTGGTTTACCTCGTTTTATACGTTGGGTAGACAATACACAATTTGTATTGAACACTAAAAGAGGAGATGACGCTGCTCCAAAAAATTATTTGTACAATCTAACTTCAAAGCAATACACCATTGCACCAGCAGAGGTGGTACCAACTGAAAAAACGGTGTACCTTAAAAAGGGAGATGTCTTTTTAAAAGAAAATGGATCTGAGGTTCAATTGACCTTTGACAATGCAGAAGAAAAAAATCCTACTTTATCACCTGATGGAAATTATGTAGGGTATACTAAGAACAATAATTTGTACACTTTATCCTTGGCTACAAAAAAAGAAATAGCGATTACCAATGATGGTGCAACTGGTATCTTAAATGGTTACGCTAGCTGGGTATATTTTGAAGAAATATTTGGTCGTCCAACGCAATACCGTGCTTTTTGGTGGAGTCCAGACAGCAAGTTTATTTCATTTATGCGTTTTGACGAGCGTAAAGTGCCTATGTTTCCTATTTACAATAGTGAAGGACAGCATGGCTTTGTAGAAGAAACAAGGTATCCAAAAGCAGGAGATCAAAATCCAACAGTAAAAATTGGCTGGACTTCACCGGATGGCGGAAGCATTACTTGGGCAGATTTCAATGAAGCAGATGACCAATATTTTGGATGGCCAATTTGGAATCCAAATAACAATGCGATGTGGTTGAGCTGGATGGATCGTGGTCAAAACAATCTTAAAATCTATGAATTGAATATGACAACAGGTGCTAAAAAACCTGTGTATACTGAATACCAAAAAACATGGATTGATTTAGAAGATAGAAACGGAGGCAGAATTAATTTTATCCCAAACAACAAAGGATACATTGCGCAGGCGGATGCTAGTGGATGGAATCAGTTGTACATGTATGACATGGAAGGGAAATTGCAATATCCTATTACCAATGGTAAATTTACTGTATTAGGTATTCGTCAAATTGATGAAAAAAATAAGACGATTTATTTTAACGCAAGAGGCATTGAAAATAGTGCAAGAATAGATTTGTACTCCATTGGTTTTGATGGTAAGAATCAAAAAAGACTTACCGTTGGAGATTTCAACAATGCACAAATTTATTTAGCACCTGACGCAAAAAACTTTGTAACAGTCTATAGCAATATTCAAACACCAACTACAATGGCTTTGATTAACGCACAAAAGAAAACGGTTGAAGTTTTAGGTACGGCAACACCAGCTAATTTTGATGCGACTAAGTTGGCTAAAACAGAATTGATTCGTATAAAGAGTGCCGATGGTTTATTTGAATTACCAGCCTTGGTGACTTGGCCTAAGAATATGGATCCAAATAAAAAGTATCCATTATTAGTGAGTATTTATGGCGGACCAAATGCAGGTACAGTGATGGACAGCTGGTCTTCTAATCCAACTAAAGAAGCATGGGCACAGGAAGGTTTAATTCAGGTGGCATTTGATCACCGTGCAAGTGGGCATTTTGGAAAAGAAGGGGTGAACTATATGTATCGTAATTTGGGTTATTGGGAAATGGAAGATTACATGACGATGGCAAAATGGTTTATCGCCAATGGTCAAGCGGATCCTACAAAAATCGCTATTACTGGATTTAGTTATGGTGGCTATATGAGTTGTTATGCATTGACTTATGGCGCATCTGTATTTACGCATGCAATGGCTGGAGGAAGTGTAACGGCTTGGGAATTATATGATTCACATTATACAGAACGTTTCATGGATACACCAGCAGAAAATCCAGAAGGATATAAGTCTGGTAGTGTGCTGACACATCTTAAAAACTTTAAAGGGGTATTGCAATTGGTACATGGCACAATGGATGACAATGTGCATATGCAAAATTCAATTCAATTACTGAGTGCAATGCAAGAACAAGGCAAGCAAGTTGAATTCATGTTGTATCCTGGAGGCCGTCATGGTTGGGGTGGAGCAAAAGGCAAGCATTTTACGGATTTGAAAAATCAATTTATTTACAAACACTTATTGGAAAAGGCGATGCCTGCTTCAAAATAATTTAATCAATGTCAAACCCAAACTTGGATAGACCTTTTCAAAATGTACCAACTCAGGACAGAGAGTTTGAGAATACCATTCGTCCTGCAGCCATGGATGCTTTTGCCGGTCAGCCACAGTTGATTGAAAATATCAGCATTTTCATAAAAGCTGCAAAGTTGAGGGGAGAGGCATTGGATCATATTTTATTTCATGGCCCTCCAGGCTTAGGTAAAACAACCTTAAGCAGGATTGTGGCTAATGAAATGGGTGTTCAGATCAAAGAAACTTCAGGGCCAGTCATTGAAAAGCCAAGTGATTTAGCTGGCTTATTGACCAGCTTAGAACCCAATGACGTATTGTTTATTGACGAAATTCATCGTTTAAGTACCGTGGTAGAAGAGTATTTGTATGCTGCCATGGAAGACTATAAGATTGACATTTTAATTGATAGTGGACCTAATGCAAGGTCTGTACAAATTAATTTGAATCCATTTACATTAGTAGGCGCTACCACTCGAAGTGGATTGTTAACAGCACCGTTGTTATCACGTTTTGGCATTAAATCAAGGTTGGAATATTATCCTGCACCTGTTTTGCAAAAAATTATTGAAAGAAGTGCAGGCATCCTAGAAGTGAAAATAGATTCAAGTGCAGCAGGTGAGATCGCAAGAAGAAGTAGGGGAACGCCAAGAATTGCCAATGGTTTATTGAGAAGGGTAAGAGACTTTGCCCAAGTCTTAAACGATGGCATTGTTGATTTAGGTATCACGCAACATGCACTTAAGGCATTGAATGTCGATGAGCATGGATTGGATGAAATGGACAACCGTATTCTACTTGCTATTATAGAAAAATTTAAAGGTGGCCCTGTTGGGATTAGCACTATTGCCACTGCAGTAGGCGAAGAATCTGGCACTATTGAAGAGGTATATGAACCATTCTTAATTCAAGAAGGCTTCTTACAAAGAACACCTAGGGGTAGGGAAGTCACTTTTAAAGCCTACGAGCACCTTGGGAAGCATAAGGGACAAGGCTTTGGAGACAATCCAGAATTATTCAGATAGACAATTAAGGGAACAATAAACTTATTGAACTACCAATCTAAATCCATTTCCATGGATATTGACAATTTCAATGCTGCTATCTTCTTTTAAATATTTTCTCAACTTAGCAATATACACGTCCATACTTCTTCCATTGAAATAGGTATCACTACCCCATATTTTTTTCAATGCTTTTTCTCTGGTCAATAAATCATTCTTATATTCTGCAAGCATTTTTAATAATTCATTTTCTTTTGGAGAAAGCACTTGTGTGGTTTCTTTAATTTTTAACTCCCTCAACTTTGGGTTAAAATGATATGCGCCTAATTCAAATTCAAGGTTGTCGGTGATTTTATGGTCTTCTTCGTTTCGCTTGATAATGGCTTTTATTTTATGCATCAACACATCACTATCAAATGGCTTAGTAATATAATCATCTGCACCAAGTCTGTAACCTTGAAGGATATCTTCTTTTAAAGTTTTAGCACTTAAAAAGAACAAAGGCACATCTGGATCAATATCTCTAATTTCCTCTGCCAAAGTAAATCCATCCACATTGGGCATCATGACATCTAATAAACACAGATCAAATTTTTCACGTTGAAAAGCGCCAAGGCCTAATCTGCCATCTCTTTCGAGTGTAACATCGTATTCGTTTAATTCTAGAAAGTTTTTTAAAACTAAACCTAAGTTGCTATCGTCTTCGCATAAAAGGATTTTATACTTCTTCTTATCTTCCATAATTTGTTGCTTTGTGTAAAGGAACACATTTTATTTTTTAACCTATAAAATGGGATTCCAATCTTTTGTTAAAAATATACCTAATGCTTATTTCTTAAACAAAGGTCGCATATTCCACAGTTTTGTGGTGTTTTTTCACCAAAATATTTTGCAAGAAATACGTTTCTACAGGTCACCAATCTACTGCCAATATAATCTCTCATTGCTTGAATGCGGTCTTCAAAAGCTAATTTTCTTGCCTGATATTCGTCTAAATTGAGGGTCATAAATTCTGCTGATGCCCTATTCCACTTAAATTGTACAATGGGTTGATTGGCTTTCTGTTCTAATGAAATCATGCCATATTGTTGCAATTGCTTTAATTGCATTTGTACAAAGTCAATATCTCGTTGTAATAATTTTGCAAGTATACCTTCGTTGATATATTGAGGACTATCTAAAATACCACCATAGGTCCTTAATAAGGTTTGCAACACAAAGCCTGTTTCAGGATATTGTTTTTCGAATAATTGAATGCTTATTCTGTTTTCAATCACCTGCACGAGTGACGGTCTGAAAGAACTAGGTGAAAACTTGACATGTCCTTCTTGTTCTATCCATTGTAATGCGTTTCTTGCAATGATTTTATCCCATTTGAATTGTAAACAAAATAATTCAAAGTCAAATAAAAATTGTTGTTGTTCACCCATGCCCACAGGCAATTGTACAAAATCAGCGAGATCTTGAAACACATTTTTAATGACTGGAATTGGAGGAATCTTTTTTTCTTGTAACTGATTCCAATAGTCTAAGTCATTTTGTTGGTAGAGAAAAATTGCTTTTGCTGGTAATCCATCTCTACCTGCCCTTCCTGCTTCTTGATAATATTGTTCGATGCTTCCAGGGATATCAAAATGGATCACTGCACGCACGTTGGTTTTGTTAATCCCCATCCCAAATGCACTGGTGGAGACCATCACCTGAATGTTGTCTTGCATCCAATCCTCTTGTATTTTCTTGCGTTCTTGCAATTCCATACCTGCATGGTAACCTGCTACAGAGCAACCATAACTGGTTAACATATTTGTGAGTTGTGCTACATTGTTTCTTGTATTGCAATAGACAATCACAGATCCTGTGATGTCTTTTAGTAAATTCTTTAAAACAAATAATTTAACTGTTTCCTTTTTGACTTGATAACTTAAATTAGGCCTTAAAAATTGGTCAGTGATGACTTTGGCTTCTTGGATACCCAATTGGACTAACATATCTTTTTGTACTAAGGGAATAGCAGATGCGGTCATTGCTAATATCGGGATCTTAGGAAAAGTAGTCTTTAAAAAATCTAATTTACGATAGCTAGGTCTAAAATCATAGCCCCATTGTGAAATACAATGTGCTTCGTCAATGGCAAATAACTGAATGGGTAAGCTGCTTAATAAAGTTTGAAAATGTTTTTGTGCTAACTTTTCAGGAGAGCAATAAATGAATTGGTACTTCTTTGCTTCAATCTCTTTAAAGATAATAGATTCCTCGTAGGCACTTAATTGGCTTCCTAATAAAACTGCCTTTAAATTTTTGGAGACTAAGTCTTTCACTTGATCTTGCATGAGTGCAATCAAAGGGCTAATTACAATGCAAATACCTCTTTGATAAATGGTGGGCACTTGAAAGCAGATGGACTTGCCTGCGCCTGTTGGCAATAAGGCAAGTGTGTCTTTACCAGCAAGGATAGATTCGATCACAGCTAATTGCTGTGGTCTAAACCCATCATAGTCCCAATGCTTTTTTAATATGTCAACTAAGGCTTCCAATCAATGATTTAATGAATTAATAATTTACTCTTTTATTTATTTATTCTTTTATTCTATGAATTAATAATTTAATCTTTTCTAGTTTTTCAAATTCTTTTTAAACAACCTTAGAGAATTTAAGGCCAAGACCACATCACTTAGTGCCATGATCATGGCACCATAGGTTGGCCCCCATGTACCTAAAAATCCAAAAGCAGCTACTGGTATAGCAATGATATTATAAGAGAATGCCCATGCTAAGTTTTCTTTGATGGTCTCGTATGTTTTTCTTCCTAATACCAAAGACATAGGTAGGTTTTTTAATCCGCTGTTCATTAGAACCACTTGTGCACTTTGAATAGCGATATGGGATGCGTTACTTAAGGATATGCCTATGGTTGCTTTAGCTAGTGCAGGGGCGTCATTGATACCATCACCTACCATTGCAGTTGGTGCAATTTTAATTAAAGCATCGAGTGTTGCTAATTTTTCTGAAGGACTTTGTTCTGCAATAATTTTTTGAATCCCCAAGGCAGTTCCAACTTGTTGACATTTTGCAGCCCTGTCTCCACTCAATAAAATAGTAGAGATACCTTGACGATGTAATTGGTCCACTACTTCTTTTGCTTCTGGTCTAATTTGATCTGCTACATCTATCCATCCAACGAATTGATTGTTCTTTTGGAAATAGATATTATGACCATCTTCAATTGACTTATCCTCCAATGTTTTAAAAGATCCTGCCCAATAGGTATTGCCCTCTTTATCGGTTGCTTGAATACCCATCCCTTTAACTTCTTCTATTTTTGCCCATGAAATGGCTTCTTTTGTTTGCCAGGTTTCTTTAATACAATTGGCGATAGGGTGATTAGAATATTTTTCTAAAGAGTAGCTTAGGTTTTTAAAAGCAGCCTCTGAAATTGGCGCTTGCTCATTTTGTGCAATATGAAAACCACTTAGCTCAAATTGCCCTGTCGTTAAAGTGCCCGTTTTGTCAAAAACAACTTGCTTGATATCTTTGAAGGTTTCTAAGCTTTTTGCATTCTTAAATAAGACGCCATTTCGAGCACCTCTACCAAGACCAACCGCGATTGCTGCTGGCGTCGCTAATCCCATGGCACATGGACATGAAATCACTAAGACGGCGATGGACCTTAACATGCTCTCGCTAAATCCAATATTCGTTAAAAAGTAATTACCCATTAAAGTGAGTAAAGCAATCCCCACCACCAAGGGTACAAAGATGGCGCTAATTTTATCGGCTAAAATTTGAACGGGTGGCTTTTCCCCTTGTGCTGCTTTGACCATTTTTAAAATATTAGCCAACACAGTCTCATCACCAACGGCGGTAACATAGGCTTTGATAGAACCATTTTCGATTGTACTACCTCCTAATAAAATATCCTTCATTGCTCGGTGAACCGGAATACTTTCGCCTGTTACAATGGCTTCATTCACATCTGCTTCTCCAGATAATATTTTACAATCCATGGGCACTGTTTCGCCTGAGTTAATCAATAAAAGATCACCTACTTTCAAAGTATCAGCACCTACATTAAAAATAATTTCTTTATGATGTTCATCAAATACTATCATATTGGCCATGACTTTCTGTGCTTTCACTAAATCTTTTAAAGCCCTTTGTGTGGAAGCAATCGATGCATCTTCTAAATAATTACCAAAAAACACAAAGGTTAAAATAGTAGCGGTTGTTTCATAATAAGCAAATTGAGCGCCTTGTCCAATGATGGTGCCGTATAAGCTATAACCAAATGAAGCCATTGCACCAATAGAGACCAACACATTCATATTGGGGATGCCATGTAATAAACTATTGATGGCACTTTTTCCAAAGTAGTTCATACCTACAATAAAGACGGGCAATGTTAAACCTAATTGCACATAGGGATTCATTAAGAAATGAATATGCACACCCGGAATCATGTGCAGTATAAGTGGAACAGTAAAAATTAAAGAGAAGAAGGCACGCTCTTTATTATTGTCCAACCATTTTTTACTTGCGGCTTCTGTGTCTTGGCCCCTTACTTTGTATCCTAAACCTTGAATCCCTTTAATTAAACTGGTTTTTTGACTGGCATCTGCTAATTCAAATTGCACTTCGCCTTCCATAAAGTTTACTTTTGGTTCATGAATGCCTTGGCTACTAAGATATTTGTGAATGGATAACGCACAATTGTTACAGCTCATACCATCTACCTTCCATTGAATGTTTTCCATGATGATGTATTTATCACATAAAGGTACGAAACCATTTTAGGATTGTATTTGAAGCTTTATATTTGCAATATGGACTTAATCTACACGCTTGATCAGACCGACGAAATTGCCCTTCAACTGGTAAAAAAATATGCGTCTCAACCTGTTTGGGTTTTTCAATCACCTATGGGCGCTGGTAAAACAACCCTAATTGCTGCAATTGGAAAAGCCTTAGGCATCCAACAAGCTATGTCTAGTCCCACCTTTTCAATTATGAATGAATACGAAGTGCAGGGAAAATTGGTTTACCACATGGATTGGTATCGTTTAGAGAGCGAGGCTGAGGCAAGGCAGGCTGGGGTAGAGGCAGCGATGGAAGAAGCTGATTTGTCATTGGTGGAATGGCCAGAAAAAGCACCTAATCTAGTACCTGAGCGCTCAGTGGTAATTCATATTGAAATACTCGATCCCAATCGTCGTAGAATTTATATCAACCATGAATTAGCTTCCCTGGATTAGGCCTTTTCCTATTCTAGGATCTGTGGTATTTTTGTATCTTCATGAAAATATTTCTTATGAGTGTAACCAAGCCGCAAATTCATCCTTCATTTTCCTATGAAACTCAGGAAGAGGTATTGGATATTCCTCATAGCGCAAAACCATTGCTAATTGGTATCCCAAAAGAAACTGCATTCCAAGAAAATAGGGTTGGTTTAATTCCAGAAGCTGTGGGTGTTTTGGTTGCAAATGGACATCGTGTATTAGTTGAGTCAGGAGCAGGGAAAGGCAGTCGTTATACCGATAAAGATTATGCGGACGCAGGGGCAGAAATTGCTTCCGAAAAAGCAGCCGTATATCAATGTCCTATTTTAATTAAAACAGCACCTCCTGTTGCATCAGATTTGCCTTTCTTGCAGATGCATCAAACCATTATTTCCCCATTGCATTTAACTGCAATCGATCAAGAAGTATTGGTTGCAATGATGGCGAAAAAAATTACGGCTTTATCCATCGAAAATATCAAGGACGAAAATCAAAACTATCCTATCTTAAGAAGTATGAGTGAGATAGTAGGAAGTGCAGTGATGTTGATTGCTGGACAATACCTAAGTAACTTTAATTCTGGCAAGGGTGTTTTGTTAGGAGGTATCAGTGGTGTGCCCCCAACTAAAGTAGTGGTCATTGGTGCTGATGTTACAGGAGAATTTGCAGTGCGCAATGCACTTGCATTGGGGGCAAGTGTCAAAGTGTTTGACAACAATGTATCTAGACTGCAAAGACTACAAAATAATTTAGGTCAACGAGTTTGGACCTCCGTGATTGAGCCTAATATTTTAGCAAAACAACTTAAAACCTGTGAAGTAGCCGTTGGTGCATTGAGAAATGAAATTGGCAGAGCGCCCATTGTAGTCACAGAAGAAATGGTGATGAATATGCGTCCAGGTAGTATCATTATTGATGTAGCGGTAGATAGAGGAGGATGTTTTGAAACGACCGAATTGACCAATCATGAAAATCCAATTGTCATCAAACATGATGTGATTCATTACGGTGTTCCCAATATTCCAAGTGGATTTGCAAGAACAGCAAGCCAAGCTATCAGCAATGTATTAATGCATTTGATGGTGGAGATTGGAGATCAGGGTGGTTTAGAAGAAATCATCTGGCATCAATTACATCTTCGCGAAGGGGTTTATTTATACAAAGGTGCATTGACCGATTTTTACATCAGCCAAAAGTGCAATTTAAAATATACCGATTTGAATTTGTTAATTGCAAGTAGAAGTTAATACTGCCATTTATTTTTTAAAATCAGAAAGCGTCAGTTGTTGCTTACAGAATTGGTATTCTTGTGGATCATTACTTGCAACAATAATCAATTTATGCATGCCGTATGCTTGCATTAATCGATGATAGGTTTGAATACCTTCTTGATCCAAATTACTGCATGGTTCATCTAATAATAAGATGGGGGCTTGATCAAAAATAGCTAAGGCCAATTTCAATCTTTGTTTCATACCACTACTAAAGTTTCTTATCTGTTTATCAGCCGCCTTGCTCAGTCCAATTTTTTCTAAAATGTCAATTGGTTTTAAGTCAGGTTGTAGGGGCTTAAATTGTTGATGAAAAGCGATTTGTTCCAATGCTGTAAACTCCTCAACTAATTCTAAATAAGGTGCAGCGATACTAATATGTTGGTATATGTTTGAACTATCAATGGATTGGTCAGCGTCATTCATCCAATTGATCTGCCCTTTTGTGAGTCCAATATAGCCAGCAATAATTTGTAGTAATGTGCTTTTGCCAGATCCGTTATTTCCAATCAGCGCATAATGTTGTCCGCCCACAAAACTGAAATCTAGATTGGAAAAAATCCATTCTTTATTAAATCTTTTTGATGCAGCTGTAAGGTGAATTTGCATATTAATCTTCTTCTGATGCACCTTTGACAAAACGCTTGATGATGCCTCTTCCACTGTCTCTAATAAAAGTAACAATTTCATCTCGCTCATCTGTTGCAGGTAGTTCTTCTTCAATAAAAGCAAGTGCCTGTGTGGTGTTCATGCCTTTATTAAAAATATATCGGTAGATGTCTAAAATATGATTGATTTTTTCTAGGTCAAATCCTCTTCTTTTTAATCCAACACTATTCACGCCACCATAACTTAATGGATTTCTCACAGCTTTAATATAAGGAGGGACATCTTTACTTACTAAGCTACCTCCAGCGATATAAGCATGTTGTCCAATGTGCACAAATTGATGTACCGCACTCACGCCAGCGATCCAAGCATAGTCACCTAAAGTGACATGACCAGCCACTTGTACACTATTGCTTAAAATACAATGGTTACCAATGATACAATCGTGTGCAATATGACTATAGGCCATAATTAAACAGTGACTTCCAACTTTAGTGACCCAACGATCAGAGGTACCTCTATTGATTGTTACAAATTCTCTAATGGTGGTGTGGTCGCCAATTTCTACGGTCGTTTTTTCGCCATTGAATTTTAAATCTTGAGGATCTGCGCCAATGACTGCGCCAGGAAAGATGCGACAATTTTTGCCCACTGTTGTGCCATTCATGATGGTGACATTACTTCCAATCCAAGTACCTTCTCCAATTGTAACGTCACTATGGATTACAGTGAACGGATCAATTTTCACATTAGATGCTACTTTAGCATTGGGATCTATATAAGTAAATGGATGTGTCATAGGTATAATTTTAATCGGCTCTTTTTACAACTTGAGCAACTAGTTCGGATTCTGTGGCTACTTTTCCATTTACATAGACTGTGCCACGCATTTCGCAAATACCTCTGCGAATTGGAGCCATCAATTCTAATTTAAGCAACATGGTATCACCTGGCTTCACCATTTGTTTAAATTTACAATTATTGATTTTTAAAAAATAAGTGTCATAATTGCCTTTTGGCATGGCATTGATACAAAGGATGCCACCTGTTTGTGCTAAAGCCTCAATTTGTAGCACCCCTGGCATCACTGGATTTCCTGGAAAATGTCCTGGGAAAAACCATTCATTGAATGTCACATTCTTTACACCTACGATAGAGGTATCTGTTAATTCAATGATCTTATCCACTAATAAAAATGGATGACGATGCGGTAAAGTTTTTTCAATTTGTTCTAAAGTATATACAGGGGTTGCGCTTGGATCATATACAGGCACATCTTTAATATTTTTATTTTTTTTGATGTACTGTTTTATTTTTTTAGCAAATTCAACATTGCTACTATGTCCAGGACGATTGGCAATAATTCTTGCTTTAATTGGGTAGCCTATCAATGCTAAGTCACCAATCACATCTAATAGTTTATGACGTGCAGGTTCGTTTGGAAATCTTAATTCCAAATTGTTTAAATAACCTTCACTTTTTACTTCTATTTTATCTCGTTTAAACACTTTGGCCAGTCTGCTCATCTCTTCATTGGTGACAGGCTTATCTACCACAACAATGGCGTTATTAATATCGCCTCCTTTAATTAAATCATGTTCTAAAAGCGTTTCTAATTCATGTAAAAAACAAAAAGTTCTACAAGGTGAAATTTCTGCTTTAAAATCTTTGATTGTTTTAAGCGCTGCATGTTGTGTTCCTAAAACCGGGCTATTAAAATCTATCAGGGTAGTGATTTGATAATCCAATGCTGGCAATGCAACCATCTCTACACGCTTATCCTCGTCGTAATGAAAAATATTTTCATCAATACTATACCATGCTTTTGCTGCATCTTGTTCTTGCACACCTACTTTTTCAATAGCTTCAATGAATGGGGCAGAGCTACCATCCATGATTGGAATTTCTGGTCCGTTTAATGCTATTAAAAGATTGTCTACACCCTTTCCAACAAGCGCAGCAAGGATATGTTCTACTGTGCTCACTTTTGCATCACCTATTTGCAATGTAGTTCCTCGACTTGTATCAGATACTAAGTCACAATCGGCCTTTATGATTGGTTGGTTTGGTAAATCTACTCTTTGAAACTGAATACCAAATCCCGGATTGGCAGGATGCAATGTCATATCTACTAGTACCCCAGTATGCAAACCTGTTCCACTAATGCTGATACTTTGACATAGCGTATGTTGTTTATCGGGATTAAAATGTTGATCCATGTGTAACTAATTTAGAATAGCTTATTTAAAAGCTTGATTTAAAGCAAAAATACGCCTGATTTAGGCTTTTTGGGACAGTTGCTGTACTAATATTTCGAGTTCTTGGACTCTTTTTTCCAATTCTGGAAGATTTTTGACATAAACTTGGCTTCTTAAGCTATGTTTTTGCTCTGATGCCGGATTACCAGTAAGGGTCATATTTGCAGTTTTAATTGTTTTTGTCACGCCACTTTTAGCTGCAATTTTTACCCCATCTGCAATACTAATATGACCAGCAAAACCAACCTGCCCTCCAATCATCACATGATTGCCGATTTTAGTACTTCCACTAACACCAGTTTGAGCTGCAATCACGGTATTGGTTCCAATCTCTGCATTATGTGCAATCTGAATCTGGTTGTCTAGTTTAACACCTTTGCGAATGATGGTCGATCCAATGGTTGCTCTGTCTATAGTGGTGTTGGCCCCAATTTCAACATCATCTTCGATGATTACATTGCCGAGTTGTGGTACTTTTTGGAAACTGCCATCTACTTTTGGTGCAAATCCAAAACCATCACTTCCAATAATTGTTCCACTATGAATGGTGACATGGTTGCCAATGATACAATCTGCATAAATTACCACACCTGGATGGATGGTCACATGGTGACCAATTTTTACATTTTCTCCTATCACTACATTGCTAAATATTTTTACATTTTCACCCAGTACAGTTCCTTCATTGATGTAAGCAAAAGCTGCAATAAAATGGTTTGCCCCTAATTTAGCGGTTGGTGCAATATATGAAGGTGTTTGAATACCTATAAGTTGTTGGTTCTTTAGTTCTTGGTATTTTGTAAGTAGGGTAGCGAATGCTGCATAAGCGTCAGGGACCCTGATTAAAGTTGCATTTATTTGTTGTTTCAATTGCTGCTGCTCACCAATAATAATAATCGAAGCGGCTGTAGAATATAAAAATGCCTCATATTTAGGGTTGGCTAAAAAAGAGATTTGACCAGCAGTGGCTTCCTCAATTTTGCCGAAATTATTCACAGTTACAGCTGCATCACCTTCTACTTGACCTTGAATCATCAATGCAATCTGTTGGGCACTAAATTCTAGCATGATTAAATTTATTTTTAGTTGAATTGGGGGTTATTCGCTTAATGAACAAATGTAAAATTTTTTAACTGGGGTAGAAAGACTTTCGACAATTAATGCGTTTTGCACCTCAGATATGGTAGAAATTTCACCTTTTTTTAGCAAAATATGGATATTCTCGCTGTCATTCTTATATAAAGTATTGCTAGTTTCTCCTTTAAAACAGAGGAAAGCTGCTGCTTCATCATCTACATTGAACCTTGCTTTTGTAGTGGATAAGGCTTGGTTTAAAGCAGCATCGGTGATGGGTTCTGATTGCAATTGACATTTGTAAATTTTTCTATTCAATAATCTGTTGCATAATAAAGATAAAATTGGATCCGAATGTGTTTGCCATTTTTTGATTGCGAACATAATATCGGTATCATCTAATTGACAATAAGCAGTCAAATCAATTTGCTCAATAGAGGTAAATTCATTAGATAAAAAATAATCTAAAATGCCACCAACAGCAATGGTACTATCTTTTGACAAAGACAATTGTTTTGCTCTTTGAATAATTTTAACCAACATATTCTCAGCAGCAATGACAGTTTTGTGTCTATAAACTTGCCAATACATTAGCATTCTAGACACCAAAAATTTCTCTACACTATTCACCCCTTTTTCTTCTACTAATAAAATATTTTTTTTTACATTTAGCATTTTTAAAATGCGCTCATAGCCTACCACACCCTCGCTAACACCAGTAAAGAAACTATCTCTTGATAAATAATCTAATCTATCCACATCTAGCTGTCCACTAATTAATTGATGTAAAAAAGTTTTAGGATATTGATTGGTAAAAATCTGAATAGCCATTGTTAATTGACCATTCAATGCAGGGTTAGGATCTGCATTTAATTGATTCATAATGAGCAAAGAAAGGGCCTCGTGGTGTACCCCTTTTATTAATACATGCTCCAATGCATGTGAATAAGGGCCATGGCCAATATCGTGCATTAAAATGGCAGCTTTTGCTGCTTGTGCTTCTTCTGCAGTAATATCAATACCCTTGTCTCTTAGTTCATTGATTGCATTACACATTAATTGATAGGCACCCAAAGAATGGTGCAGTCTAGTATGCACAGCACCTGGGTAGACTAGTTGTGCTAATGCCATTTGTTGTATCCTTCTTAATCGCTGAAAAAAAGGATGGTTGAAAATGGCAAAAATCAACGGGTCATTGATGGTAATAAATCCATGTACTGGATCATTGATCATTTTTCGAGTCAAAAATTCCATAGGCTAAATGTGTTGACAAAGGTACGAAATGTGAATAACTCCTGCGTTTTATTTAAATAGCTACTGTTCCAAAAAACTATCTTTGTAGCATAGCATAATTAAGGTAAACCCTACTTAAAACTGCCCAATTTTATGAAAATCACACAAGGTACTTTAGATAAATTAGAGGATATTTTAGGCGAATCTGAATATGTAGTTCGTTACGAGCGAGGTAATTTCCAGAGTGGCTGGTGTTTACTTGAATTCAAAAAAATTGTTGTTTTAAATAAGTTTTTAAATTTAGAAGCCAGGATCAATACCTTACTTGAATTGATTCCTCAACTAACAATTGATTTTGACAAGTTGACCCTTGATTCTCAAAAATTATATGAGGAAGTCAAGCGCATTGCACTGACTGAAGCATAATTAACCAATCCATTTTGTTAAGCATCACCATTTTAGGATCAGGCACCAGTACTGGGGTTCCCCTCATAGGATGTGCTTGTCCGGTATGTACTTCAAATGATCCCAGGGATAATAGACTAAGAACAAGCATTAAAATCGAATCCGATACCACTTGTATTATCATAGATACGACCCCAGATTTTAGGTATCAAATGCTTCGAACAAAAACAACCCATATAGATGCAGTGGTGTTCACCCATCCCCATAGAGATCATTATGCTGGATTGGATGATATTAGGCCTTTTAATTTCTTCTCTGGTAAATCCATGCCGATCTATGCCAATACCATCACACAGGTAGCTATACGACGAGATTTTTACTATGCTTTTGAAGCGAATAAGGATGCAGGTTTACCAGAGATGCAATTACACACTATCGACCACGAAACGCCTTTTAAAATAGGGGATATAACATTGACACCAATACAAGTGATGCATCGCGAGATGCCAGTGCTAGGTTTTAGAATCGGTGATTTCACTTACATCACTGATGCCAATTATATATCGGAAGAAGCCATGGAGCAAATTAAAGGATCCAAAGTCCTCATTCTAAATGCACTTCGTCCAGAACCACATCCTACTCATTTTACATTATCAGAAGCAATTGCATTGACGCAATCCTTAAATATCCCTCAAACTTATTTCACGCATTTTAGCCACCAGATTGGCTTACACGGCACGGTAGATCCAAGTTTACCAAAGGGTATTGGAATGGCTTATGACGGGATGGTAATTACAATATAGCTTATCCCAGTATTTTTACGCAAATCTTGCATGCTAATAAAAGATAGGTTTGTTCAAAAGCGCCATGCAATTTGATTGGAAATCTTATTTCATTTTTACGTCAAAAGAGCAAAAAGGCATTATAGTCCTTGGCTGTATTTTAACTTTAAGTTTATTGTTGCATTATCTATTACCCACCACTTCCTCCAATCAGGATCAGTTTTCAAATTCTAAAAATAAGCCTATAGCCCATTTTTATTTTGATCCAAATTTATTGGATAGCATCCAAGGATTTCGATTGGGTTTGTCAAGCAAACAAATGCGAACACTCTATCGTTATCGAGCAAAAGGAGGCAGGTTTTATAAAAAAG
The DNA here is from genome assembly GCA_903851465.1 of uncultured Bacteroidota bacterium. Classification (GTDB taxonomy): domain Bacteria; phylum Bacteroidota; class Bacteroidia; order Chitinophagales; family Chitinophagaceae; genus Sediminibacterium. Next base: position 5,136 of record CAINOI010000029.1, on the reverse strand, counting down.
AAGATCTATTTAAATGGTATGGTGTTTCTGAAACTCAAGCAAAAACCTTACTTCCATGGGTTCGCATTAAAGCAAAGGATTCGGTCACGAATTACAAAAAAAACAGCCATCCAAAATGGGAGAGGTATGCCCCTGTAAAAATTGATATCAATAATACCAATGCATCGGATTGGATTCAAATCACTGGCTTGCCATCGTATAAAGTAAAGCGAATTTTAACCTATCAAAAATGGACAGGCGGTTTTACCAATATACAAGGGCTCAAAAAAGTTTATGGTATCACTGCTTTTGATTTTGAAATGATTTATCCATATTTAAAGTATCAGCCAATGGCATCTAAAAAGTTGACCTATCAAACCATGCGCTTTGAGGATTGGATGTCACTTGGCATATTTGATGAAAAAGCCGTTTGGACTATTTTAAAGCTTCGAAAAGAAAAGCAGGGTAGGTTGACTTGGTCGCAAATGGTGATTCAGTTTGACCTCACCGAAACAGAAGCGATGGTCTTAAAAAAAAGAACCAATCTAAGTCATTAAATGAAATTCTTAGATTGGTTCAAATGGCTATGCCAAAAAGGTATAAAGCTTATTTGTGCTTGAAGATCTGATTTACAGCACCACCTAACATCGGGAATTTTTCTTTTACAAAAGCTGCAATGGTTTCGATAGATTGTTTTGCTTGCTCTGGTGTAACACCTGCTTCTTTTACTAAACGGTCAATTAGTTCTTGCATGATTTTATTTTTTAAAGTGATTATTTATTTGAGTTAAGCTACTTTTAAAGCGCTTATTTTACTTTTATCAAACATGTCTTTTGCATAAGCTAAAGTCACATTAAATACTTTTGTGTTTGTACCAGGAAGTTCGAACATAGCTTGAGTAAACAAACTCTCACAGATACTTCTTAATCCTCTAGCGCCAAGCTTATATTCCATTGCTTTTGCAGTTATGAAATCAAAAACTTCAGGATCAATCGTAAGTTCAATATCTTCTATTGCAAATAACTGTGTGTATTGCTTGATCAATGCATTCTTTGGTTCTGTCAGGATGCTTCTTAAAGTTGAAGCGTCCAATGGCTCTAAATGTGTAACAATTGGAAGACGGCCTAGCATTTCTGGGATTAAACCAAAAGTTTTAATGTCTTGTGCATTGACAAAGCGCAATAAATTTTTGCGTTGTAATTCTTGTTCGTCTTTATTGACACTAAATCCAATGGCGTTGGTATTGATTCTTCTAGCGATGATTTTATCAATGCCGTCAAATGCACCACCGCAAATAAATAAAATATTCTTTGTGTCTACTTTAATCATTTTTTGATCTGGATGCTTTCTTCCACCCTGTGGAGGTACTAAGACTTCGGTTCCTTCAAGCATTTTCAATAAACCTTGTTGCACCCCTTCGCCACTTACATCTCTTGTGATGGAAGCATTGTCACTTTTTCGTGCGATTTTGTCTATTTCGTCTATATAAACAATTCCTCTTTGAGCTGCTTCAACATCATAATCACAGTTTTGCAAAAGACGCGTCAACATACTCTCTACATCTTCTCCAACATAACCCGCTTCTGTGAAAACCGTAGCATCAACAATTGCAAAAGGCACATTTAAAAGCTTGGCAATTGTTTTTGCAAGTAATGTTTTACCTGTGCCCGTTTCGCCAATCATAATCACATTGCTTTTTTCTATTTCTACATCATCTTTGAGGGTGGTAGGTAGATTGATTCGTTTAAAGTGATTGTATACGGCAACGCAAAGAATTTTTTTTGCTTCATCTTGGCCAATAATGTACTGGTCCATGAATTGTTTGATAGCAATAGGCTTTTGGACTTTTAGTGTGCCAGCTTTTCCAGTTTCCTTTTTTTGATGGAATTCTTTATTGACAACTTCATGAGCGTGCTCGACACAGTGCTCGCAAATATGGCCTTCTTGTCCAGCAATTAGGATTTTCACTTCCGCTCTGCTACGGCCACAAAAAGAACATTGTATATTTTCTGTCTTGCTCATTTTAATTGTTCTAATTTTTATAAACTCTTCGCAATTTTATCTACGATACCGTATTCAACTGCTTCTTTGGCATTCATCCAGTAGTCTCTGTCAAAATCAGCCATAATTTGCTCCATTGTTTTATTACAGTTCTTAGCTAGAATTTGAGCCCCTAATTCTTTTGTCTTTCTAATTTGTTCTGCCTGAATTTCAATGTCTGCACTAGTCGCTTGAAAATAACCACCTAAGCTAGGTTGATGTATCATCACTTCGCCATGTGGGAAAATTGTTCGTTTTCCTTTCTCACCCATGCTTAATAAAATAGAGCCCATACTTGCAGCCAAGCCCATGCAAATGGTATGCACAGGACTCTTAATTAAATTCATTGTATCAAACATCACCATGCCGCTTGTTACCACACCGCCTGGGCTATTGATGTAAAAATGAATTGGTTCACCTGGTTTATCTGCATCTAATAATAAAAGTTTAGTCACAATATCTCTTGCAGACTTATCATCTACTACACCCCATAAATAGATAGATCTTTTTTCAAAAAAGATTTGTTCCATTTTTCTATTCAAAAAAGAGGGCGCATTGTCTTCCTTTTTTTCTTCTCTATGTTCTTCCTCTTCTTCCATTAAAAAACGATTGGTCAGTATCATATAAACAGTTTAAATTATTATAATTATTTCTTTACTTTTCTAGGATTGGTTAACAATACTTCGTCTACCAATCCGTATTCTTTTCCTTCTGCAGCAGTCATCCAGAAATCCCTATCACAATCTTTACCAACTAACTCTACATCCTTATGGGTATGCGTAGCAATCACTTCGTACAATTCGTGTTTTAATTTCTTGATTTCTCTTGCTGTAATTTCAATATCAGATGCTTGTCCTCCAATGGCACCACTCGGCTGGTGTAACATGATTCGACTATGTCTTAATGCGGTTCTTTTACCTTCTACACCAGCACATAATAAAATCGCGCCCATGCTGGCAGCCATACCGGTACAAATAGTAGCCACATCTGGGCTAATGAATTGCATGGTATCATAAATGCCTAATCCAGCATATACGCTGCCGCCTGGACTATTGATATACATTTGAATGTCCTTTGTACGATCTGTACTTTCAAGAAACAACAATTGCGCTGTTACGATATTGGCTACGTAGTCATTGATGCCTTCGCCTAGGAAAATGATTCTATCCATCATTAGACGGCTAAACACATCCATACTCGCTACATTCATTGGTCTTTCTTCAATAATATAGGGTGTCAAATTGGTCACACTATTTTGATATTGATGAAGACTGTTACTTCCGATCCCTCTGTGTTTGATCGCGTATTTTTCGAATTCTTTTCCTATGTTCATATTTGCTTTTTTCAGATTGTAAAGGTAAAACCTATTCTTCTAAGCTATTGCAAAAACAGTGCCAAATTTGGCCCAAAACAACGAGGAAACACAAAAGCCCCCGAAATGGGGGCTTCAAAATCATTATTGTTGCTATTGAGCCTAATAATTTTTTAAATTAGGCTCAATAGCAAAAGCCCCCGAAATGGGGGCTTTTGCTATTGAAAATGTGCTAATTAGTGCTTATGGCTATTCAGTAAATCTGCAAATTTCTCTGCGGCGATTGGTTCTTCTTTGGCAGTCACTTCTGCCTCTAAAGCATTGAATAATTTATCCGTGCTAATTCTGTGGTAACTATCTTCTACAAACTTTCTGTCTTGCATCATACGAGCTGCATAATCTTCTAACCATTGGTCATTGTCACCCAATGCACCTAACTGGCCACCCATATAACTCATCAATTGTTGTTTTGCGAAGCTTTTTAAATCTTCTGCTACCACTTCTACTTTATGATCGGCAATCAATTGTGTACTAATTACAGTCCACTTTAATTGATCTTGGAAAACTGGATATTCCTTTTCTGCTTCTTCTTCTGTTCTTTGTTTGTCTCCACCTTTTTGCAACCAACGCTTTAAAAATGCAACAGGGAAGTCCATTTTAGTTTGCTCAATTAAGCCATGATAAATTTGATCGTGCACTTGATTTTTAGCTTGTTGCGCATAATATCCTTCGATATCTTGCTTCACTGCTGCTTTGAATTCTGCTTCGTTGGTAATGGCTTGATTCGGGTAGGTTACAGTAAATAATGTTTCATCTAAAGGCGCTTTTTCAACTAAGCCTACTTTAGTAATCACTAGTTTAAAATATTTTTCAGCATCATCTTTTGTCAATGCTAAATCATTTAAAATGATATCTAATTCTTTGTCATCAAAAGCCTTGTTTAATTGAATTACAACGGCGTCCTCATTTTTCTTGCCTATGAATTGCTTTCTTTGTTTTTCACTAAAATACTTGATCAATAATGAGTTGTCTTTTTTAATACCACCTTCAATTTCATTGCCGTCTTTATCGGATTCAATAAAAGTTACGTTCAATACATTGTCTTCACTTGTTGAAACTTCTGGTTCAGTCATGTTACCATTTCTGATTTGCAGACGCTCTACTTCGCTTTGAATCATCTCGTCTGTCACTTGGATTTTATAGCGCTTTACTTTGATGTCTTTTGCTTTTACTTCAAAGCTTGGTTTTAATCCAATTTCAAAAGAGAAATCATAATCAGTTGGATTGTTGTGATCCATAGTAGCAAATGCAGTAGCCAAAGGAAGTGGCTGTGCGAAAATATCAATCTGCTCTTTAGAAATATATTGGTTCATCTCTTGTTCTACCGATTTTAAAATCACATCGGTGAAAACTGCTTGACCATACATTTTTTTAATCATACCAGCTGGCACCATTCCTTTTCTGAATCCTGGAATATTAGCCGTTTTGGCTTGCTTCTTTAGGGTTGTCTCGTAAGTTGATAGATAATCTTCTTTAGAAATTGTCACCGTTAATTGGTCATTTAAAGGCGCAATGTTGGTTCTTTTTATCGTTGCCATAGGTCTTGCTTTTACTACTTAATTAAAATGTTTAAGGGGGGCGAAGGTACAATTTTTGACTTTAAATAAGGCATTATGACAAGAAAAAGGCCCCAATTTGGGGCCTTTTTCTGTGCGGATGGAGGGGGTCGAACCCACACGCCTCGCGGCGCTAGATCCTAAGTCTAGTGCGTCTGCCAATTTCGCCACATCCGCTTAGGGGTTGCA
>CAINOI010000028.1 GCA_903851465.1 uncultured Bacteroidota bacterium | reverse complement strand
TGTTGAAGATATTGTGCTACAAAATCAATGACAAATTGATTAAAATCAGTTGCTTGATTAAATAGAAAAAATGGTATGATAGGTAGTACATACAATGGCATATCATTTAATTCATTGGTATACTTTACTAATCTAACAGCATCTTTCTCTGTGGTAAGAATGAGCTTACTCTTTGCGTTAATCTGTTCAAATTTATTGCGTATCTCATTTAAATCTTCAATCGAAAAAATATGATGGTCGCTGTAACTTAATTGATAATAAGTGTGTGTGTTTTCGTGTAAATAATGCTTTAAAGGGATGGGGTTAGCGATACCACATACCAATAAGACCTCGTCTCGCATGGTCAATACCCATTGGTCAGATGGATTATAAATATGATATGGTGTCTCATATGCAATAGCTGTAAAAAATACAGATTGATGTTGTGCTGGATACAATTTATCTATGATCTCCAATTTATCCTCCTCTGACATATCCAAAGGACACTTGGTCACTACAATGATATTAGCTCGTTTTGCAGATTTTCGTTCATCTCTTAAATCTCCCGTTGGAAAAAAGAAATCATCGCAATACAAATTATCATATTCGGTTAATAGAATACTAAAATGAGCCTCTATCTCTCGATGTTGAAATGCATCATCCAATAGAATGGTTTGTACATCTGGGATATCTTGAATCAATTGTGGAATGGCTTCGATTCGTCGCTCTCCTACTGCAACCCCAACATGAGGGAATTTCAAGTGAAACTGCATGGGTTCATCCCCAATTTCTAAAGCCGTAGATTGCTCCCCTGCAAGTGCATAGCCTTTTGTTTTTCGTTTATAGCCCCTACTTAATGTAGCTGTTTTATATTCAGTAGAAAGAAGCGCTAATAAATGCTCCACCATCGGCGACTTTCCTGTACCTCCTAATGAAAGATTACCCACACAAATGATAGGTAGATTAAAATGGACTGATTTCAAATATTTTTTTGCATACATCCAATTGCGTAACGAAACAATCCAACCATATAGAATAGCAAAAGGTAAGAGTAAAACTCTAAAAGATTTTAAAAAAAGATTATTTAAATTCATAGGTATTCCACGGCGTGATACAACAAGATAAAGGTACATCAAATTCGTTGGTATCAGTGAAATTGTCCATTGGTTCAAAGTAAGAAACACCTATTTTTTGCATACCCCTACTTGCTTTTGCTAAGTAGCGATCATAGTATCCTTTCCCATAGCCAACTCGATGCCCTTTTTGATCAAAAGCCAGCAAGGGGACTAACATTGTATCAATCAAATTGGGAGCTACTTGGTTAAATGGCAATGGTTCTTGAATGCCATAAACATTCAATTGTAAAGTCTCTGTTTCAAAATAAAAATCCATTTGATTTTCCTTGCTATCCACAATGGGATAACAGAACCTTATAAATGGATACAAGGTCTTTATATATTTTTCGAATAACAAAGTATTGGGTTCATTCTTATTTGCTAAAGGATAAAAGCTTGCGAGAATAGCAGTAGTTGACCAGTCAATTCGTTGCAATTGAATCAATAACAAATCATCCATCTTCATGCATGCTGGTTCCGTCAATGCAGCTCTTTTTTGGGATAATATGGTACGCGCTTCGGCTTTAGTTATATGCATTCAAAAAAACTAAAAATAGTGGCCCCATAATTTCTTTGGAAACTATAGCCTTCAAAAGTTTTATAGTCATTACGAGGGGTATGTTCCAATATAAAATAGCCATTCGGACTAATCAATTTCTTTTCAACAATGATTTTAGGCAAGTCGTCGATGGTATTTAAAGCATAAGGAGGGCCAGCAAAAATGATGTCATATTGTTGGTTGCAAGTGGCTAAATATTGAAACACATCCATCTGTATGGTCATTGCATTTTCAATCTTCAAAAATTCAATGTTCTTTTTAATGAAGTCAAGCATTGTTTTGTCTTTTTCAATAATAGTCAATTGCTCTGCACCTCTAGATGCTAATTCATAACTGATACAACCTGTTCCCCCGAATAAGTCCAATGTAGTGGCTCCGTCTATTGCAACTCTATTATGTAAAATATTGAATAAACCCTCTTTGGCAATATCTGTTGTAGGTCTTGTATGTGGCATATTGGTAGGTGGATGAATCCTTCTACCGCCATATTTTCCTGAAATAATTCTCATAATTACTTAAAAAATAAAGTAAGGTGCGTAATGATGATTTGGATAATCTGCATTTAAAGAAGCTCCAATGCCAGCATCTGGAGCATGTTGCATATGTGCGCCAGCAAAATAACTCGCTAATTCCTGCATCCATACATCTCTTTCGGCACTATATCCTATTACATTTAAATTTGTATCCTTCGGTTGGATATTTACTTGAATACAAGCATTTAAAACAAGGTATTGATTCTGTTCGTCACTTCCCCTATTAAAATAATTTACAAAATGTGGTTTACCATTTTGTATCACTAAAACGATAAAGTAATCATTAAAAACAGTAACACAAACGGCATCACTATGATTAGAGGAAACTAAACTACTTAAATAATTTATCCATTTGCCAGTCGGGAATGATCTGGTCAATAAAGTGCTTAATGCATCTGGAACGCTATATACCAATACCTGATCTTGCCCAATTTTTTGTAATTGCAATTCTTCTTCCATTTTTGTTCCTACTACAAGACTAAATTCATTATGGTAAAATGCATCTGCTCCAGTGTTAACAGTTTTAGTCAATAAAGTTCTTTTTGTATTCATCACAAATTGAACTTGTCTATAAAAAGATTGAATCAGCTTTGAATTATTTTGCAAATAACCCAACAATTGATTCCATCCATTTTGATCTGGGGTGTTTTCAAAATATTCAAATGCAATAGGTGCTCCGTTGATGTGGTTTTTAACAACAAAACAGATAGACTGTTCGTCCACAATCAAATAAAGATCTTCCACCTTGTTATTTGCTGTACTTTCTTGTACGCCGTAAATGCCAATTTTTTTCATAGTCAATTTCTACTGCAATGATACAAAAAAAAGAGGCTATCTATTGCTAAAACTAGTTGTAGATTTGTATTTATATGAGTCAACCAGCAGCGACCCCATCCTTACAGGTAAATATTAGCAGTAAACAAATACTGACCATATCAATCCCCATCGCTTTGGCTATCCTCGTGCCTCAGTTTAACTTTATCATCAACAATATCTTTTTGGGTGCTTTAAGTAAGCAAGCACTCGCCATTGGAGGCATTACAGGGGTCTATTATTTGATTTTTGGCGTCATGGGACAAGGTCTCAATAATGGATTACAAGCCCTAATTTCTAGAAGAGCTGGTGAAAACAGAGTGGATGAGATTGGAATCTTATTCTCACAAGGGGTGATCATTTCGATATTTTTATCTGTTATTGGGATTGCCTTTACCTATTTTATCGCTCCTACCATTTTCCACGCATTATTGGTTGATGCTTCAAGAGCAGATACAGTCATTGAATTTCTTAAAATTCGAATTTGGGGAATCCCCTTCTTGTTTATATATCAAATGCGCAATGCATTACTTGTAGGCACCAATCAAAGCAAATTTTTAATTATTGGGACTGCCACTGAAGCATTTTTTAATATCTTTTTTGATTATAGCTTGATCTTTGGTCATTTTGGCTTTACTGCCATGGGTTTAAATGGTGCAGCCTATGCCTCCATCATCGCAGAGATCATGGGCTTATTAGTGATTTACATGGTGATACATTATCAAAAGATTGGTGCGAGATTTGATTTATTCAAAAAGTTTGAATTCAAGATGGATTATGTAAAACTCATTTTGGTACAATCTTCCCCACTGATGATGCAATACATGATTAGTATTATTAGCTGGGAATTCTTTTATATTTTAATTGAACATAGAGGAGAACAATCCCTTGCAGTGTCCAACGCCATGCGCAATATATTTGGCTTTTTTGGTTGTTTTACCTGGGCATTCGCTGCCACCACCACCACCATGGTGAGTAATATCATAGGTCAAAATATGCAAGACAAAGTCGTTGAATTGATTTATAAAATCATGCGTTGGAGTTTTGGATTTGCATTCTTTGTGGCTATTATGATTAATGTATTTGCAGCACAATTTCTTTCCATTTACGGGCAAGGGGAAGGCTTTTTAACCGAAGGCATTCCGGTTTTAAGAATCGTATCTGTTGCATTGCTTTTGATGTCCGCCTCTACCATCTGGTTAAGTGCCGTGACAGGAACAGGTCAATCCAAAGTCACCTTAATGATTGAATTTGCAGCCATCGTCATCTATATCATCTACAACTATCTTGTACTAGAATACTACCAAATGCCAATCACTTACGGATGGTTAAGTGAGGTCATTTATTGGTTAAGTTTATTGATCCCTTCGTTTTTCTATATCAGGACGATGCGCTGGAAGGATAAGAAAATTTAAAACTATAACGATGAAGTTGATTTAGAAAAATTAGACCTTGTACGTTCTATATCAACCGCAGTTGTTCCTTCAAAATGAGGCACTGCTAATTGTTGTTTTGTGATTTTTACATACACAGCTTCCGCAATCGGATGTGTTGCTAAAATTTGATCTGCAATATTAGCTACAATCGTTTCAAGCAATGCCGTAGGCACTGACATGATTTTTTGTATCAAATGATACACTTCTACATAGTCAATAGTTTGCTCTAATTTATCGATTGTTTGTGTAGCAGGATTAAAATGAATACGAACATCTACTTTAAATGTATTTCCAATTTTTTTTTCTGCAGGATAAACCCCATGAAAACCATTGAAAATTAAATCATTTAAATAGATGTGCATAGTATCAAATTAATTAGTGCCCCTTTGCTGTTAAGAAACGCTCCGCATCTAATGCTGCCATACAACCACTACCTGCTGCTGTTACAGCCTGACGATAATTTTTATCTTGTACGTCTCCAGCAGCAAACACACCTTCAATATTTGTTTTGGTTGTACCAGGTTCTGTTAAGATATACCCTGTTTCATCCATCTTTAAATAGTCTTTAAAAATACCACTGTTTGGATTGTGTCCAATTGCCACAAAAAACGCACTTACAGGAATCTCTTCCATGGTATTGGTTTTGTTGTTTTTAATACGCACACCTTCTACCTTCTTATCACCCAAAATTTCGTCAGTTTCGGAATTAAAATGCACCACAATATTTGGTGTATTCAACACTCTATCTTGCATCACTTTACTAGCACGCATTTGCTCCTTTCTTACTATCATATGCACGGTGGTACACATTTTTGATAAATAATGTGCTTCTTCGGCTGCCGTATCACCCGCACCAACAATGGCCACCTCTTTTCCTTTAAAGAAAAATCCATCACAAACCGCACATGCACTCACGCCAAATCCATTCAGTCTTTCTTCACTTGGAATGCCTAACCATTTTGCACTTGCACCAGTAGAAATAATCACAGCACCTGCTTCGATGATTTTTTCATCATCTATCCAAACCTTGTGCGGGTAACTGCTAAAATCAACTTTTGTTGCTAAGCCATAACGAATATCTGTACCCATTCTTGCAGCTTGTTTCTCAAAATTGACCATCATTTCTGGGCCTTGAATACCATCTGGAAAACCAGGATAATTTTCTACTTCAGTGGTAATAGTCAATTGTCCACCTGGTTGAATACCTTGATATAACAGAGGTTTCATATTCGCTCTAGCGGCATAAATTGCTGCAGTGTAACCAGCTGGTCCTGAACCAATAATTAAGATGTCTACTTTTTCTGTTTCCATAATCCTTTTCTTTTGTTGCTACAAAGTAGCTTAAAACTAAATAAATTTTAAAGTTTTTTTTCAATCCTTTAAGTTGTAAAGAAGGCCTAGAAAAAAATAGCCCCGACAAATCTTTAAGATCGTTGGGGCTATTATCATTTTGTTATTTTTTATTAGCCCAAATAAGCTTTTAATGCATTGCTATATCGTGCTTTTTGCAAACGTTTAATAGCGCGCTCTTTAATTTGTCTAATACGTTCTTTTGTTAAATCGTATTTGATACCAATTTGCTCGATTGTTACACCATTTTCTCCATCTAAACCAAAGTAAGCGTTTACAATCTCTGCTTCTCTTGGACTTAATGATTTCAAGACTCTTTTAATTTCTTCTCTTAAAGAATCCTTCATTACATCCTCATCCGTATCTGATCCACCTTCTAATAAATCACCCATGGCCACATCTTCTGCTTCGTGCACTGGTGCATCTAATGAAGTATGACGAGTATTCGATTGGAAAATATTATTGATTTCTGTTTCTGACATCTCCAAGATCCCTGCTAGCTCCTCTGTTGAAGGCTCACGCTCGTGCTCTTGTTCGAATGCCATGTAGGCTTTATTCGCTTTATTGTATGTACCAATTTTATTTTGTGGTAAACGAACCAAACGGCCTTGTTCTGCTAAAGCTTGTAAAATAGATTGACGAATCCACCATACCGCATAAGAAATGAATTTGAAACCTTTAGTCTCATCAAAACGCTGTGCGGCTTTGATTAAACCTAGATTGCCCTCGTTAATTAAATCACTCAAGGATAAACCTTGGTGTTGGTATTGTTTTGCCACAGACACAACGAAACGTAAATTGGCTTGAACCAGCTTGTCTAAAGCGCGTTGGTCACCCATTTTAATACGTTGAGCAAGTGTCGTCTCTTCTTCGGGATTAATCATAGAGATCTTAGAAATCTCCTGTAAATATTTTTCAACCGCTTGAGAATCTCTGTTCGTAATCTGTGTAGCAATTTTAAGCTGCCTCATGCAAAGAATTTATTTATAAGTATAACGATGGAAAGTCCAAAAAAGTATGTCCCTTTCGGGAGTCTGCAAAGTTAAGTTTTTGGAGTCAATAATACAAATAAAGCCTAGAATACCCTTCAATTTCACATTTTAGAAATATTTATACCCAAATTGGTCTTTTTTAATGTTTATCGACGGCCTAGATTTATCTTCGTTCCATGATAGATTATAGATCTGACACCGTTACAAAGCCTACCCCAGCCATGTTAGCTTTTATGCAAGCGGCGCCTGTGGGAGATGATGTGTTTGGGGAAGACCCAAGTATCAATAGTTTGGAGGAAAAAACAGCCAAAATGTTTGGATTTGAAGCAGGATTGTTCTGTCCAAGTGGCACAATGACCAATCAATTGGCCATCAAAACCCATACGCAGGCTGGAGATGAAGTGATTTGTGATGAAATTTCCCATATTTACCAATACGAAGGTGGAGGCATCGCCTTTAATTCGGGTTGTTCAGTTCGACTTTTACATGGCGACCGAGGCCTTTTAAATGCAGCCCAAATTCAAGCAGCAATCAACCCAATTGATGTCCATAAGCCAATTACTAGCTTAGTAAGCCTAGAAAATACTAGTAACCGAGGTGGAGGCGCTTGCTATGATTTTAATACTTTTTACGAAATTCAACAAATAACCAAGGCCAATCAATTGGCACTCCATTTAGATGGTGCCCGTATTTTCAATGCCATTGTCCACAAAAAGGAAAATGCAGCAGATTATGGTAAAGTCTTTGATTCGGTGTCTATCTGTTTAAGTAAAGGATTAGGCGCTCCAGTGGGAAGTGTGTTAGTAGGATCTACACCATTTATCAAAAAAGCAAGAAGATGGAGAAAGGTTTTTGGTGGTGGGATGCGTCAAGCAGGTTATTTAGCTGCTGCTGGTATTTATGCCATAGAAAATCATGTAGCGCGTTTGGCAGAAGATCATTTACATGCCATCGCATTAAAAGAAGCCTTAGAAGCGAAATCATTTGTAGACCATGTTTTACCAGTTGAAACCAATATTGTTATTGCAGTCATGACTGGCGCATATACCCCTGCCGCATTTGTTCAAGCATTAAAAGAACAAAATATATTGGCTTATGTGATGACCCCTACTCAAGTCCGATTTGTTTTACACCTTGACATCTCCCCCGACGCTTTAGCAAAAACAATCGAAACCATTCAAAAAATTAAGTCGTAAAGAATAGATAAAGAATTATGTTAGAAAGAATTAATCCAACCACAACACAAGCCTGGTTTGTGTTGAAGAAACATTTTGAAGAAGAGATGAATAGGAAACAAATGAAAGATTTGTTTGCGGCAGACCCGAATAGATTTGAAACTTATTCAATCAAAAAAGACGGTGTACTTTTTGATTATTCAAAGAATATTATTTCTGATAAAACCATTCAATTACTTTTTCAATTAGCAAAAGAGTGTGGTTTAGACAAAGCCATTGAGGCTCAATTTTCTGGACAAGCCATTAATGAAACCGAAGAGAGGGCTGTATTACATACTGCATTAAGAAATTTTAGCGGTCAACCCCTTATGTTAGATGGCAAGGATGTAATGCCAGGTATTCAGAAAGTGTTACAACAAATGAAAACATTTTGTAACAAAATTCACTCAGGTAAACACAAAGGATTTACAGGAAAAAAAATTACAACGATTGTAAACATTGGTATTGGTGGAAGTGATTTGGGGCCAGTGATGGTGACTGAAGCTTTGAAGCCATATTGGGTAGATGGGATACAAACCTATTTTGTAAGTAATGTGGATGGAACGCATATTGCTGAAACTTTGAAGAAAGTGGATGCAGAAGAAACTTTGTTTTTAATAGCCTCAAAAACATTTACTACACAAGAAACCATGACCAATGCCCATACAGCAAGAACTTGGTTTTTAGAACACGCCAAAGAAGAAGCACATATTGCAACACATTTTATTGCACTAAGTACCAATGAAAAATTAGTAAATACATTTGGTATTGCTAGTCAAAATATGTTTGAGTTCTGGGATTGGGTTGGTGGTCGTTATTCTTTATGGAGTGCGATTGGATTGTCTATTGCCTTAACCATTGGACATAATAATTTTGAGGATTTATTAAAAGGCGCACACGAAGCAGATGTGCATTTTAAAACGACACCATTCGAAAAAAATATGCCAGTGATTATGGCTTTATTAGGTATTTGGTATACCAATTTTTTTGGAGCTCAAAGCGAAGCCATCCTACCTTACGATCAATACTTACACCGATTTGCCGCCTATTTCCAACAAGGCAATATGGAGAGCAATGGTAAATTCGTAGACCGCAATGGTACCACTGTGAATTATGCAACTGGTCCAGTGATTTGGGGCGAGCCAGGTACCAATGGACAACATGCATTTTATCAATTGATCCATCAAGGCACTTTAGTGATTCCATGTGATTTTATTGCCCCTGCAAAAAGTCATAATCCAATTGGGGATCATCATGATAAATTATTGAGTAATTATTTTGCCCAAACCGAAGCTTTAATGAATGGGAAGAACGAAAAAATAGTTGTTGGAGAATTAAAAGCAGCTGGTAAATCTGAAGCTGAAATTGAATCCTTAGCACCTTTCAAAGTTTTTGCAGGTAACAAACCAACCAATTCTTTCTTAGTAGAAAAAATTACCCCAGCTACCTTAGGGTTTTTAATTGCGCTTTATGAACAAAAGATTTTTACGCAGGGTGTGATTTGGAATATTTATAGTTTTGATCAATGGGGTGTTGAATTAGGTAAACAATTAGCCAATCAAATCCTACCTGAATTAAGCAATAATGATCCAGTAACTGGACATGATAGTTCGACCAATGGATTAATCAATCAATACAAGCAATGGAAAGTATAAGATTAATTGAACCAAAAGACAATGTCGCTTTGGCTGCGGTGATCCGTGCTGCCTTAACAGAATTTGGTGCCAATAAACCAGGTACTGTTTATTATGATCCAAGTACAGACCATTTATTTGAATTGTTTCAAACTGCAGGTTCAGTTTATTATGTAGCAGAAATGGAAGGCGCCCTTATTGGTGGATGTGGTATCTTCCCTACCGAAGGATTGCCTGATGGCACCTGTGAATTGGTTAAATTATATTTAGCTCCATCTGCTAGAGGAACAGGTTTAGGAAAAGCATTGATGCTAAAAGCAATGGCTTGGGCAAAAGAAAATAACTATACGCAAGTGTATTTAGAAACAATGCCAGAACTTTCTAATGCCGTTTCGATGTATGAAAAATTAGGCTACAATAGATTGACTAAATCATTGGGCAACTCTGGTCATGATGGATGTAGTATCTGGATGCTTAAAACTTTATAAGCATCATTCCATACTATCATTAGCGTATCATCATTTTTTGATTACCCCTTGCTTTCTACCATTTATCTACTTCCTCTGAACTTAAATTATCGCCACTTGTTTCGGGTGCAATTGTAGGCTCTATGGCTTCGGGAGTTGGTGTAACAATTTCAGTTGTTATAGTAGGTTGTGTATCAACTTCATTCGATGCATTTGACATGGATATGGATGATGCTTCAACTGCCGGGTAGGTATTAGGATATTGTGGCGGATTTTCTGGATCAAACTCATGATTGAAAGCATCAAAATCAAAATCAGGCATTAAGTCAGTTTTTACATAATCTAAAGATTCAGACAAAGCTTTTAAAAATTTATTGAAATCTTCCTTGTATAAGAAAATTTTAGAACGATCATAGCCATTGTCATCAAAACGTTTTCTACTCTCTGTAATCGTTAAAAAATAATCATTGCCCTTAGTCGCTCTTACATCAAAGAAATAAGTTCTTCTTTTCCCTGCACGAATTTTTGTACTAAATACACTCTCCAGCTTTTTGTCGTTGTTTTCGTATTCCACAATATCTATTTTAGTTAATTATAATCTGTTACTAAAATATAAAATGTTTATGGAAATTTAAAAAAAATATGAATTTTTTATAAAAATCATATTTATGCTAAATCAGGCTTGTTTTGGCT
>CAINOI010000027.1 GCA_903851465.1 uncultured Bacteroidota bacterium | reverse complement strand
TATGGTGTTAACTTTCTGTTACCTATGTCAATTGGCACCAGGTGTGAAGAAGCACCACTTCCACAAAAGAGCAACAGACGATTTATTTGTAATGGCGATTGAGTGTACTGATAAAACAAACACCGATGATTTATTGGCTTTATTAAAAGCAAACGGTGCAGTTGAAACAGATGTGCAAGTTGCTGAAGAAGATTGGTGGTTTGGTACTTATGATAAGGAAGAAGAGAAACTTGTGGGGCAAGTTTCGATGTAGAAGCCAAGGCTTTTGCACTTTGGATATAAATAAAAAGAACTAAGAGATTTTATAAACTGATTAAGATATACATGATGAAGAAATATTTAATAATAAGCTTTTTAGTAGCGGTGGTTGCTTTGGTTAGCTGCTCAGAGGTAAAGCGCAAGCCAGGAAAAGTGTACATGCCAGATATGGCTTACAGC
Source organism: uncultured Bacteroidota bacterium (assembly GCA_903851465.1). Lineage (GTDB taxonomy): Bacteria > Bacteroidota > Bacteroidia > Chitinophagales > Chitinophagaceae > Sediminibacterium. Next base: position 41,437 of record CAINOI010000027.1, on the reverse strand, counting down.
CGTGCCATCGAATCTTACACCGATTTGACTTACTTAAAAGACCAAGGCATTCATTTTGATGCAAAGCCTGTTGTAGGTACCATTGCTCGTGGCAAGGAAATGCCTTTCCCTTTTGCTAAAGATGTAGCGGGTGACACCACCAACTATATCGCTTCTAAGTCTGTCGTGAATCCAATCGATTCTATGTCAGCTAAAGAAACTGCAGAAGCAGAGCGTTTGTACTTAATTAACTGTGGTATTTGTCATGGGGCTAAATTAGATGGTAATGGTCCTTTATATAAAGATGGTAACGGTCCTTATGCTGCAAAGCCTGCAACTTTAGTTGGAGACATTAAGTATGAGAGCATGCCTGCTGGTCAAATGTTTTATTCTGTTGCATACGGTAAGAACTTAATGGGTTCTTATGCATCTCAATTAAACAAGCACCAACGTTGGATGATTATTAAATATATCAAAGACAAACAAGCTGCAGCGAAAGCCGCAAAATAATAAAGCACTTATTTAAAAGATTTATAAAAGAGAAAAGATGGCATCTATAAAAGAACAATTCGAAATTCCTGGTAGACTAAAAACATGGTCCTACTCCTTAATTGGTATTGGAGGCGCTGTGTTATTGTATGGTATGTTTACCAAAGGATTTAGCAGTGACGAGCATGAGCAAGTTCATTTTTGGGGTACATTAATGTACAACACAATCTTCTGGACTTTGATCTGTAACGCTGCTATGTTTTTCTTAAGCTTTAGTGCAATGGCGCAAGCGGCATGGATGCAATCCTTCCGTCGTGTACCAGAAGCCATCTCTACTTTGGTGCCCGTTTTTGGTGGTATCACTTTGATGGTTTTATTGTACATCATCTTTGGCCACAAGCACCATATCTACCATTGGTTAGATACAGAAGCGGTGGCGAATGATCCAATCTTAAAAGGAAAGACTGGTTTCTTGAATCCTACTTTCTTTGTGATTTGGACGACTTTGACAATTTCTTTATGGAGCTTATTTGGATATAGAGTGCGTCAGTTAAATAACCAAGCAGATGTGGCGCCAATGGATGCACCAACTGCAAAAGCATTTAACATTCAAGGCATGGTGCGCTCAGGATTTTTCTTAGTATGGTTTGGTTTAACAGTGGCTTCTACGATTCCTTGGTTGTGGATGATGAGTATCGACGCACATTGGTATTCTACCATGTATAGCTGGTATACTTTCGCTAGCACTTTTGTAGCGGGCATGGCATTGATTGCATTATGGGTTGTGTACCTTAAGAATAAAGGGTATTTAGAATTAACAAACAACGAGCACTTGCACGATATTGCTAAGTTCATGTTTGCGTTCTCTATCTTCTGGACGTATTTATGGTTCTCTCAGTACATGCTAATTTGGTATGCAAACATCCCAGAAGAAACTGTTTATTTTAAACACCGTGTTCAAGGCCCTTATAAAGGCATCTTCTTCTTGAACTTAATCATCAACTTTTTAGCGCCTTTGTTAATCTTAATGAAGCGTTCTGCTAAGCGTAATTACACATTAGTAGCGTTAATGGCAGTTGTGATTATCTTTGGGCATTGGATCGATTTTTACCAAATGGTAATGGGTTCTTTGATGAAAGAGCATGTTGAATTAGGCGTGTTGGATTTTGGTATCCTTGCGTTCTTTGTAGGTGTGATGATTTTCTTTGTTGCAAAAGCATTGGCAAGCAAACCATTGATTGCAAAACATCATCCATTCTTAAAAGAAAGTATTATCCACCATACTTAGTCGTAACACTTGTATAAAAATTATTAGAGTAAGAAAATAGAAATAAGATTATGAGTTTATATTTATCCATAGCAATTATCGCCCTCATCTTTATTGTGATTTTTCAAATCGCAAAAGCAAGTGAGTACGTTTCTGTCCTTAAAGGGGAAGAAGTTAGCCGTAAACAAAACAACAAGATCAATGGTGCATTGATGATCGTGTTTATGGTTTTAGGCTTTGTAGGTATATATGTATGTAATGAGTATCTTTTTAGCAAAACATTGTTAGCACAAGAAGCTGCAAGTATCCAAGGAGAAAAAGTGGACCAAATGATTTGGGTGACTTTAATCATTACTGGTATCGTATTTGTGATCACGCAGGTTTTATTATTTTGGTTTGCATATAAATACCAAGAAAACGACAACAGAAAAGTATTCTTCTTTGCGCATAGCACTAAATTAGAATTAATCTGGACGGCGATCCCTGCGATCACTTTAACCGTGCTGGTTGTTTTTGGTTTACGTAACTGGTTCTTCTTTACAGGTGAACCTCCAAAGAACGCGATGGTGGTTGAAGTCACTGGGAAACAATTTGGTTGGATCTTCCGTTACCCAGGAAAGGATGCCGTATTTGGTAAAAAATATTATAAGAACATTGACCCTGCTGTGAATTCAGTAGGTATTGTATGGGATGATAAATTAGCGCAAGACGATATCTTAACAGAGCAAACCATGTATGTGGTAAAAGGTACACCTGTTAAATTAATCATTGGTTCTAGAGACGTAATTCATGATGTAGGTTTATCTCATTTTCGTTTAAAGATGGATGCCGTTCCTGGTATTCCTACAACGATGTGGTTTACACCTAAGTTCACAACCAAGGAGATGAAAGAAAAAACCGGCAATCCAAATTTTGCTTACGAGATTTCTTGTGATCAAATGTGTGGTAACGGTCACTATTCTATGAAAGGCATTGTGGAAGTGGTTACACAGGAAGAATATGATATGTGGATGGCGAAGCAAAAAGCACAATACTTAGTGGCTTTCCCAGAGAAAGATCCAAGTAATGTTCCAGCAGCAGCTACTGCAAAAACAACTGACAGCACTGCAAAAACGGCAGTAGCAAAAATGTAATTTAAAAATATTTTAAATAAAACGGTATGAGTAACGAAGCAGCAATTATTGAAGACGTACATGTACACGGTGCAGCACATCATGAAGCACACGGACATGATGATCATGGTCATCATGAACACCATGATACTTTCTTAACTAAATATGTATTTAGTCAAGACCATAAAATGATCGCGAAGCAATTCTTGATCACGGGTATGGTATGGGCAGTATTAGGTGGTTTAATGAGTGTACTTTTCCGTTTGCAATTAGGATATCCTGATGCAAGTTTTCCTTGGTTAGAATCACTTTTAGGTAAGTGGGCGAAGGGTGGTCAAATTACACCTGAAGCTTATTATGCTTTAGTGACGACACACGGAACCGTATTGGTCTTCTTTGTATTGACAGCAGGTTTATCTGGAACCTTCGCTAACTTCTTAATTCCATTGCAAATTGGAGCAAGAGATATGGCGTCTCCATTTATGAATATGTTGAGCTACTGGTTCTTCTTTGTAGCAAGTATCATTATGTTGTCTTCTATGTTTGTAGAGACAGGGCCATTCAGCGGTGGATGGACTGCGTATCCTCCATTGTCTGCATTAGGAGATGCTTCTCCTGGTTCTAAGACAGGTATGGACTTGTGGATTATCGCAATGGCTTTATTCATTGTATCTTCTTTATTAGGTGGCTTAAACTATATCGCTACTATTTTGAACATGCGTACTAAGGGTATGAGCATGACACGTTTACCTTTAACCATTTGGGCTTTGTTCTTTACAGCTGTATTAGGTGTATTGTCTTTCCCTGTATTGTTGTCTGGTATGATCTTATTAATTTTTGATAGAAACTTTGGTACTTCATTCTATCTATCTGATATTTTTGTGAATGGTGTAGGTGCTTTACCAAACGAAGGTGGAAGTGCCATTTTATACCAACATTTATTCTGGTTCTTAGGGCACCCAGAAGTATACATCATCTTATTACCTGCCATGGGTATGGTCTCTGAGATTATGTCTGTAAGCTCTCGTAAACCAATCTTTGGTTACATGGCCATGTTGGGTTCTTTGTTTGCAATTGCTGCATTGGCCTTCTTGGTATGGGCGCACCATATGTTCGTTACAGGATTAAATCCATTCTTGGGTTCTGTATTCGTACTATTAACTTTATTAATCGCGGTTCCTTCTGCTATCAAAGTATTCAACTGGTTGACAACTTTATGGAGAGGTAATATTCGTTTCACACCTGGTATGTAATTCGCAATTGGTTTTGTGAGTTTATTTATCTCTGGTGGTTTAACGGGTATTTGGTTAGGAAACGCTGCTTTAGATATTCACTTGCATGATACCTATTTCGTAATTGCGCATTTCCATATTGTAATGGGTGTGGCTTCTATGTTTGGTATGTTTGCTGGTGTGTACCACTGGTTCCCTAAAATGTATGGTCGTTTCTTAAATAACACACTTGGTTATATCCACTTTTGGGTAACGATGGCAGGTGCGTATTTGATTTTCTGGCCAATGCACTATGAAGGTTTAGCAGGTATGCCACGTCGTTATTTTGATTTTAGTATTTGGGAAAGTTTCAAGCAATTTGGCGAATTGAATAAGTTCATCACCATTGTTTCAATGATTGTATTTGCAGCGCAAATTTTATTCTTGATCAACTTCTTCTATTCTATTTTCAAAGGTCGTAAAGTGACTACAGAAAATCCTTGGGAAGCAAATACATTAGAGTGGACTACGCCTATTCGTCCTGGTCACGGTAACTGGCCTGGTGAAATACCAGAAGTGCATCGTTGGGCATATGATTACGGTAAAGACGGAAAAGATTTCATTCAACAAACAACACCTGTTGGTGCGGATGAGTCGACCCACTAAACTGTGAAAGCAATTTTAAAAGATTACGCCCAGTTGATGAAGTTCACCTTAAGTTTTACGGTGGTCTTCACCTGTGTCATCTGCTATCAGATTGCCCCGAATATTATTGGATTCGATTGGTTGAATATTTTGATCTTAACTTTTGCAGGTCTTTGTATTACGGGTAGTGCCAATGCGATTAATCAGGCAGTTGAAAAAGATACGGATGCACAGATGAAGCGTACAGCAAATCGTCCCGTGGCTTCTGGTAGAATGTCTCAACAAACTGCTTACGCATTTGCCATCATCGCTGGTATTATTGGGGTTGGTTTAATGGCCTATCAATTCAATACCTTGTCTGCAGTATTGAGTGCATTCAGTTTATTCTTATATGCTTTCATTTATACGCCGCTTAAAAAAATAAATTCAATTGCAGTGTTGGTTGGTGCTTTTCCGGGTGCCATTCCTTGCTTGATTGGATGGGTTGCTGCAACGAATGAAATCAGTCCTATTGCATCTTTTATTGTAGATGGCAAAACCTATTCGAACGCAGGTGGTTACGCTTTATTTTTAATTCAATTTCTTTGGCAGTTTCCGCATTTTTGGGCGATTGCTTGGGTATCTCATACAGATTATTCTAAAGTGGGTTTTAAATTATTGCCTGCTGACAAAGGGCCGACTAAGTTCACTGCTTTACAAGCTGTGATGTATGCGGTGTTGATGGTGCCAATTGGTTTTTTACCAAACTATTTTAAAATTACTGGAGAGTGGAGCATGTGGGTGGTCTTGGTGGCGAATATTTTTATGGTAGTTCAATGTGTTCGTTTATATCAAAACATGGGCGTGCCTGCGGCTCGTCGTGTGATGTTTAGCAGCTACATTTATTTACCGAATGTGTATTTGGCATTAATGGCGAATAAAATTTAAAGAACGATTATGAGTACAGAAATAAAAAAAGCACATCCTTATAAATTTATCCTTTGGGTAGGTTTAGGAAGTATCATCATGCTTTTTGCAGGGTTGACCAGTGCTTATATTGTGAAAAAAAGTCAAGCCAATTGGTTGGATTTTGAATTGCCTGTGGTGTTTTGGTACTCTACTTTAGTGATTGTATTAAGTAGTGTGACCATGCAGATGGCTTTGAAGAAATTTAAAGAACGAGAAATGGGTCAATATCGTGGATTCATTACTTTAACGATGTTACTTGGTCTTGTATTTGTAGTCACTCAAGTCATGGGTTTTGCCGCTTTAGAGGCCAATAGCATCGCCCTAACTGGTCCTAGAAGTAATTCAGCAAGCTCATTTTTATTGGTGATCGCTGGCTTACACATCCTCCATGTGGTGGGTGGGGTCATAGCCCTTGCGATCATCTTTTTAAGAGCTTATTCTGTTAAAACAAAATTTTACAATGCCTTGCCGGTGGAATTGGCATCCATTTATTGGCATTTTGTAGATATACTATGGATTTATCTTTTTGTGTTCCTACAATTTGTAGGATAGACTAAAAACCAATATTTTTGCACTGAAATTGAAACTGAACATGTCAACAACAACAACCGCTTCACCAACTGAAGCAAAATTATGGGGTGGGGGAAAAAGCCCTTTTAGTGTAGAGTACGGAAAAGTAATGATGTGGTACTTTTTAATGAGTGACGCATTCACTTTTGGCGCTTTCTTGATTTCTTACGGTACAGTTCGTTTTTCTACGAACGGATGGCCTGACCCAAACCTTGTATTTAGAAGTTTCCCATTTGCACCAGAAGGCATTCACGCACCATTGGTGTTTGTATCGGTGATGACTTTTATTTTGATTGTAAGTTCTGTGACCATGGTTTTAGCAGTACATGCTGGTCATAATATGGATAAGAAAGGCGTTGTTAGAAATATGATTTGGACAATCATTGGTGGTATCGCTTTCTTAAGCTGTCAAGCTTGGGAGTGGAATCACTTATTCCATGAAGGTGCATGGTGGGGACAAAATCCTTTCATCAATGCAGATGGAACAGCATCTACTACTAATTTTACTAACTTCTTCTTTACCATTACTGGTTTCCACGGCTTCCACGTATTCAGTGGTGTGGTGATTAATATTATTATGTTGATCATGACATTAACCAATCAATTTGAAAAAAGAGGTCATTACAATATGATTGAAAAAGCAGGTCTATACTGGCACTTTGTAGATCTAGTATGGGTGTTTGTATTTACTTGTTTCTACTTATTATAAGCTAATACGAATATTGCAATCCTTTGAACGGGTTAATGATTTAATGAACGAATTAACGAACGAATTAACGAACGAACTATGTCACATACAAATGATACACACGCAGAGCACGGTGGTGGTGCTATTGCAGAAATTAAAAAAGTTACCATTATCCTTTCGGTGTTAACGATTGTTGAATTGATCTTGGGTTTCTGGATGATTGGAATGGAAAGCAAAGCATTGGTACTTGGCGTGAAAGGTACCATCGTGATTTTGATGATGGCGAAAGCATTTTACATTGTTGCTTACTTTATGCACTTAAAACATGAAGTAAAGAACTTGATCATGACAATTGTAGTGCCACTTTCATTATTTATTTGGTTCATTATTGCGTTCTTAGCTGATGGTAATTCTTTCAGAAACTTACGCAATGATTATGATCGCTATTTCAAGGAGCAATCTACTATTAAGGTAGCGCAACCAGAACATGGCGGTGGTGGACACGAAGCTGAAGGTGCGGCTGGTGCAGCACATACTGATTCTGCAGCGCACAAGACAGATACTTCTGCAAAGCACGAAGAAGCAAAACACTAATCTTAAAGCTTAGGGCTAGAAATATTGCCACATTGGGCATGATTTCTTTATAATATTCGAAACCACTCCAACTATTTGGGGTGGTTTTTTGTTGTAACTTTACATCCTATTAACTCCATCAACAGCATGTCTAAAAAATCTATATACGGTTTATTTATTGCACTAGTCATACCTATTGGATGTTATTTATGGCTTAAGTCGGCAAGTGACAGCGCTGTGTCTATGCCAAGACATTATTTATTGGACACAGTGGTAAGCCATGTAGAAAAAGGCAAGACCATTGACGATAGTATTTGGCATACGACTAAAGATATCCGCTTGGTGAATCAATTGGGTGATTCGGTGAATTTGTACCAACAGTCTGGTAAAATCATTATTGCAGATTTCTTTTTTACGAGCTGCGGAAGTATCTGTCCTAAGCTGACGACCAATATGGCAAAATTGCAACAGTCTTTTACTAGAGGAGGCAATTCGCGTCAAAAAGTATTGGACACTAATTTTATACAATTCATTTCTTTTTCTGTAGATCCAGAACGTGACTCTGTTCCAGTGATAAGAGAATACGCCAATAAAATGGGCGTAGCTTCTGACAACTGGTGGTTGTTAACAGGTAGTAGAGATTCCATTTATAAGTTTGCATTTGAGGAAATGAAAGTAGATCAATTTAGTACCGAGCCAGTTTCTCCTGACTTTGTACATACAAGCCGCTTTGTATTGATAGATAAAAGAATGCAAGTGCGAGGTTATTACAACGGATTAGATTCAGCTTCTATGTTAAAGCTTGCAAAAGACGTAGGCTACTTAATGCTAGAAAAAGACAAAACTAAAAAGAGCAAAGTCTTCCAAGATATTGTTGACTTGAGTTGGTTATGGTTGGTGATTGCATTAATGGTATCTAGTTTCGTTTACTACTTCACAAAAACTCGTTTAAAGAACTAATATTCTTTTATGAATTGGAATGAATTTAAAACAAAATATAAACAAGAAATTAGAGTTGGGCTTATTGTAATGATAGCAATAATGGCATGGAGAATTATTAAGGATATTTTAAATCATAAATAAAATTGTATGTTAGAACCTGTATTAAAGAAGAATGATAAATTGGCCTATATTTTAATTGGCGTTTTTTCTGTGGTGGTATTTGCAGTGGTGACTTTTCTTAGCAAATTTACTTTAGATGTTGAACTGCCTTTTGACAAACATATTTTCGCTTTGATCAATGCAGTATTGAACACATGTGTAGCGATTCTTTTGGTTGCTGGCTTATTTGCAGTGAAGCAAAAAAACTACCGTTTGCATAAATCAATGATGATGACAGCGTTGGTTTTTTCATTGTTATTTTTAGTGACTTATATCGCGCACCATTTATTAGCGGGTGAAGCAAAATTTGGGGACGCTAATTTTGATGGACTAGTGGATGATGCTGAAAAAGCTTTATTAGGCAATACCCGTCCTTTCTACTTGGTTTTATTAGGAACGCATATTGTACTAGCTGCAACTAGCTTACCATTTATTTTATTTACTGCATATAGGGCTTTAACGAGTGACTTTGCAGCACACAAAAACTTAGCTAAAAAAGTATGGCCTATCTGGTTTTACGTAGCTGCTACTGGTCCTATTGTTTACTTAATGATTAAGCAGTATTATAACTAAGAAGCTTTATTGCAATAACTAAAGCAAACTTTTACTTTAGTTGTTTAGAACTTTAGTTCAACAGCTGGATCCCAAAATAATTTTTCAAAGTCCAAGACGGTTTCGTTTTGGACTTTTATTTTTTCTTTCTCTAAAAGTGTTTGCATAGTGGTAGCCGTTTCAAAATGGGCTTTGCCACTTAACATGCCATTACGATTGACTACTCTATGTGCCGGCACTTTTGGTTTTACACCATGCGATGCATTCATGGCCCAACCTACCATCCTTGAACTACCTCCGGTGCCTAAGTATTTTGCAATCGCACCATAGCTTGTCACACGACCTTTGGGTATGAGACGAACTACATCAAATACATTTTGGAAAAAGTCTTTTGTCTTGGGCGTGTATTGCATAATGGATAAATAAATATACAAAATCGAAAGAGTACATTTATTAAAATAAATGAAATAAATGAAATAAATGAAATAAATGAAGGTCAAAGACCTAATTTCTATAAATGCTTATTGGGATTATTCTTGTCTATATACTCCTCAATATGCTCATCAGGTGCAGTCTTACTTGCTGCAGCTCTAATTAATTGCGCTCTGGTTTTGATAGGTTCTGGCACCGCGTCATAATCAAATGGGCAATGCTTGCAGGCTTCCCCACAGCAATAGCCTCTTCCTTCGTGGTAGGTTGCAGTAAATACCCATTTTCCTTTTGGGTCGATATAATAATGTACACCTTCAATCATTTTTTTAGTCTTTCTTTTACTTTACGCTCTTTTACTTTCGCTCTTTTTTCTAATCTTCTTTCTTTGCTCTTGCTGCTTCTGCTTCCATTCTAATCAATTCGCCGGCATCCATTGGGATGTCCTTGATGGCCTCTTTTAAAACTTCGTCTAGTTCTAAAGGCAGGGCTTTATCAATATTAAACTGAATATAGTGAATCTTGTTACTCTGTGCGATATCCAATCCTTCGTAGTAGGTTTTAATTAAACAACGAGGATCGATGTTTTGTTCGGCATATAAGTGATCTGTTTTGTAGATTAGGTTTAAACCATATAACTCAATCACTTTTAGTGTGAAATTGTAGAGTAGGGGGCTATCCGTTTTTAAGTGAACAATGCCAGAATGCACATCGCTATCCTTTCCGCTGCCTTTTTTTAGAAACTGCTGATAGAGCCTTAAAAATTTAGGATGGGTCAAACGCTTCTTTGCTTTAGACCATCTTAGTTGTGGATCGGGGAAGGTGATCCATATTTCATCAACCTCATTTTTTGCAAAATAATTTGAAGTAAGTTCTATTTGAGAACGAACAAACGCCACATTTTTTAATCCATCTTTATTGGCAATGCTCGCACCTTTCCAAATGCGATTGCCTTTTAAATCGATTCCAATAAAATGTTGTTCTGGAAACATACGACCTAATCCAACTGCATATTCTCCTCGGCCACAAGCAAGTTCTAAAGTAAGTTTTGTAAGTAAGTATTCATTGTTATTATCAGAAGAAACAGTTGAACCAACTAGATTGTCACTAATAGATAATTTTGCAATATCGATCGCCTTTGTGTCTTTGTCTAACGCATCAAAAAAAGCAGCCCATTTGCCCTGCATATCCTGTGGAAATTCCAATACATTTTCATATGCTTTGATAGCTGCAAACTTGATTAGTTTTTTTTGACCCATGCAGCAAAGATAAGATTAGAAAGGCTTCAATTTTTTTTAGACCTTCATTAATTTCAATGCTTTTTGAGCAACGATGGGGGCAATGGCTACACCCATGCCACTCATGCGCACTGCACAGTATACATTGGGCTGTACTTGTTCAATGATGGGCTTCTTGATTTTACCCATACCCATAGTGCCACTCCATCTTAATTCAATTTTTGGTTTTTTAGATCCCTTAGGAAGTATGCGTTCCATCATAAACTGTTCTAACACTTTTTGAATCGTAGCAGAAGTATCTAATGAATAGGTGTTTTCATTTTTAAAATCTGCATTTCTTGCGCCGCCTAGTAATAATCGATTGCCTAGGTTGCGGAAATAATAATACCCTTCGTCAAAATGAAAGCATCCTTTGAATTTTAAATTTTTAATAGGCTCTGTTACAAATACCTGTCCTCTTGCTGGAACCACATCTAAACTAGGGATGAGTTGTTTTGCAAAACCATTGGTACATATTAAAAATTGCTTTGCTTCTAAAGGGGCATCTAAATTGGTGGTGATGGTCACGCCTTTTTTATGAGGCTTGAAATTTTTGACTTCGGTGCTAAATAAAATTTGTACCCCTTTAGCCTGCACTGCTTTTTGTAATGCCAATACCAACTTTGCAGAATTTAGTTGTCCTTCCATTTGATTGAATGCCAAAGCTTCAATGCCTTGGAAACCTAATTTTTTAATATCCTTACTCGCATTGGTATAAATAGGTAAATACTTTCCATTCTTTTTCGGCGTCTTTAATGCTGGTGCTAGTATTTTATTTAAATAGGCAATATCATTTTCTAATTTTGAAATATCATACAGTTCACTTGATTCACTACTTTTTCCTTTATTAGCTTTACTTACTTTTCCTTTTGTATCCTTAATATGCTTTTTTCCTTCAAATAATTCATAGCCGCCCCATTGATTGTAGTCAATCTCTTTTGCTTTAAATACTTTTTGTATTCTTTGTAATCCATCATAACGCATTTTCACTGTTTCTAACATTGCAGCTTCGCCCATCAACTTAACATCGTACATTAATTCAGAAACACTCCCAAAGCAGGAGAAGCCAGCATTGCGTGTACTTGCCCCAGATGGTATCACACCTCGTTCAAGTATGGTTATATTGAGCTTTGGATTTTTTTGAATGGCTTCGTATGCGGTCCATAATCCCACAAAGCCACAACCTACTATCACCAAGTCCTTTGGAGCAAAATAGGTAGACTGTTCCCAAACTGATATGGCCATATAATTGAATTTAGATTTCTAAGTTCCTACATTTTTATCAATAAACAACCTTCTCGAATTCATTCATCTTTTAAACCGTTTATTAAAATACTGAAACCACTTGTTTGGGCATAAAAAAACCGCCCCATTTGGGGCGGTTTAAAGATCTTACTTATAAGAATTAGAATAATTTAATTTATAAAGTACAATGATAATATCAGACTTTAATAATTAATACGGATCTTATTTTCCAAAGATGTAACGAATACCTAATTGAGCTGACCACACATCAAATACAGATGCATTTTTGCTGTAGGTATTTGTGATTAAACCAGTTGTACCATCTGCAAATTTCTCTGTCGCTAATTTGTAAGTTGGTTGGTTGTTTACAACTGATTGGAATGCTAAGACTTGAGGGTTAGTTGCTCTTTGAGACACACCCCATTTGTCGTTTAACATGTTTCCAAAGTTCAAGATATCCGCTCTAATTTGAATCGTATTGCGCTTACCTTTTACATTTACAAAAATGTCTTGTACAATTGATAAATCAAAACGGTGTAACATTGGAATAAATGATGCGTTTCTTTCTGCATATTTACCATGACGTGTTTTTAAATAGTCGTCTTGGTTGATATAATTCCAGAAAGCAGCTTGTTGCTCCACTTCTGAGTAAGTTCTTGAACCTACTACTAAAGGTAAAAACTTGATATCTTGGAAATCCTTTGGAACAAAAATTAATTCATTGTTACTTACTCTGTCTCCGTTCATGTCACCACTAATTGTGTAACTGAATGGACTACCTTGGTTACCTACATAACCAATAGAGATGGAGGTTGCACCACCTGATTTTTTACCATACTCTAATCTGTATCCAAATACTCCCACTAAACGATTTGGTGAAACGAAATCAGAATTTGATAAAGACAAGTCATTGTTACCATTGATTGCTCTTGCAGAAGTCCAGCTACCAGATGCAATTGAACCAGCACTCATAAAGTCTTTTGCATTTGATGTAGTCCAAGCAAAAGATCCAAATAAACCTTTATTATATGGTAATTCTAATTTTAAAGTCAAAGACTTAAAGTAAGAACCATCTTTGTTTGTTAAAACGATACCATTAGATACGTTATCATTTACTCTCACACCAGCATCTGTTCTTGCAAATTGACTTCTTGTATCCACACCAGCAAAATTGCCAGTAGGTAAATCTAAGTTCGCATTATAGTAATGTACTGCGTTTAAATTATTGTTGTAAATACCTTCAATTGTTCCGATGAATCCTAAAGGTAATTTTTGATCTAAAGCGATATTTGTTTTCCAAACTTGTGGGAACTTATATTTATCATCTGTAAATGCTAAATCAAATGTAGAAGGTAAAGTTGGTGTAGAAGGAATATAGTATTGACCAGGATTTGCAGTGAAACCATATTTAGTAGTACCCTTGTTGTCACTATCAATATAACCAGTTAACACACCATTGTTACCCACTTGGTTGGAGATAAATACATATGGAGGACGACCAGTGAATACACCAGTACCACCTCTTAATTGTGTTTTCTTATTACCAAACACATCTACGTTAAAACCAAATCTTGGTTCCCATAAAATTTGTGTTTCTGGCATCACTGCTGTATTCAATTTCTCTCCTTTAGCAAAAGTCATTGCAGTCACTGCTTTGTTTTCTAAAGAGGTTGGTTCAATATCAATAATTGCAGCTCTTAAACCAAATGTGAATTTAACATTTTTTGAAGCTTGAAATTCATCTTGACCATAGATATCTAAACGTGTTGTTTTAAATACTTGCATAGGATCTACAGCACCTGGTAATGCAGAGTATCTGTATTGGAATCGAGTTGGCAAGTTGGTAACAGAAGGCTTTCCACCATTTGCTAAACTTTCGTTTGCTGCTGCATAAAAACTTGTTAAAGAACTAAAAATATACACCCCATTAGATGCAGGGTAGAACAAGTTGTTAGATTGGTATTTTTCAAAATTAACACCACCTGTTAAAGTATGCTTTCCAGCATATTTTGTGATATTGTCTGTAATATGAAAAGTATTGTAATCTAATTTGTTACCTGGTGTAAATGGATCAAAACCTACAGAAATGTAAGTTGATGTACCATTTAAGATATCAATGGTAGGGAATAAAGCACTTCTATACTTTCTGTCTTCAATTTGCTTATCATAACCAATGATCAATGAATTATGTAATGTGTTTGATAACTTACTGTTTAACTCAATTACATAAGAACGAGTGTTATCCATAATGATATAACCGCTATTTGCATATGCCATAGATAATTGCTGAGCAGTTCTGTTACCATTACCAGCTGAGTTAGAGTTAGAAATATTGATTTCTGCCTCTGAATCGTGTTGCACATAACGTGCTGTTAATTTATGCTTATCGTTGATGTTCCAATCTAATCTTACTAAGAATTTCTCACTCTTATTTGCATTAGAATAACCTTCCCAAGAACCTGTATTGTAGCCAAACTTTTCTTTCATGAAACCAGATAAGGTTTCCATGTCTGTATAAGTTGGTCTACTAATTTGAGTACCTGTTGCTTTTGGAGAACCTGTAGAAAACCAAGTAGTACCTGGTTCTGTTCGCTCTAAAGTTTCATAGTTACCAAAGATGAATAATTTGTTTTTGAAAATAGGAGCTCCAAGACGGAAGCCACTTACTTTCTCGTCAAACTTAGAAGCAACCACTGGAACACCAGCAGCTTTATTACCTACATATCTTGAAGTATTATCTCTTTGTGTTTGATAGTAAGAACCTTCGATATCATTTGTACCAGATCTAGTAACTGCATTAATACCAGCACCAGTAAAACCACTTTGACGAATATCATAAGGAGCGATATTCACTTGTAATTGCTCCAATGCATCTAATGAAATAGCAGATGCACCTGTTCTACCACCTGCTTGTGCAGAAGAACCTAAACCAAAACTATTATTGAATTGAGAACCGTCAATTGTGAAGTTGTTCAAACGAGCATCTTGTGCACCAAATGAACTTCCGTTTCCGTTGGCATTGTACTTTGTAATACCATCGATTGTTCTTGCTCCAGTAATTGGAATATTTTGCAAGTCTCTTCTAGTAAATTGTTGAGATGCACCAGTTCTTTCTTTAGAGAACAAGCCACTTTTATTACTAGAAACAACGACCTCTGCTAAGCTTGAACCAGTCGCTAATAAAACAAAATCAATATTGCTTGCCACACCTAAGTTGGTGCTTAAGTCAGCTACTTGATTGTTTTTATAACCTACATAACTTGCAGCTACTGTAAATGGTCCACCAACTCTTACCGCTGGGAACACATAGGCGCCTGTTTTGTTAGTTACTGTTTTGTAGGTCGTACCTGTTGGAACGTGCGTCGCAATGACTGATGCACCAACCAATACTTCTTTTTTTTCATTTACAACTACACCAGAAATGGATGAAGTGGTAATTTGAGCGAAACTGATGATGGTCATCATACAGCTTGTTAAAAACAAGATTGTTTTTTTCATTTGTTTTGATTTGATTTCGAAATGCGTACTTAAATTGATTACATGATAACAAGGTGGGATTTGCCAAAATCTTGTTAAAATGCATCCGCAAAACTAAACCGAATCAATTTGCTTTGATGTCTTGAGGCCCCCAAATAGCGAGATTTAATAGTAACTTAATATAGCATCAGGGGTATCCTTATATAGTTATTTTGTTGAATATATTTTATGCTTTTTCGATTAAAACTATACATAATATAAAAAAATATAATATTTGTCATTTTTACCCCTTTTTTTGACCATTTATTATAACAATTTGTTAATATTTCGCATATATTCGTAATCAAAATTAAAATCAATCACATGAGAAAAGTTGTTTTATTGTCTTCTCTTGTTTTTTGTTTTGCACTTCAAGTATTGGCTCAGGGATCTAAGAAGATCTCTGGTAAAGTAGTTGATCAAAAAACTAAGCAAGGATTAGGAGGCGTAACAGTGAATGCTGGTAAAGTGAATGCTTTATCTGATGCAAATGGTAATTATCAAATTAATGTTACAGATCAGAAGTCTGTAAACTTTAGTATTGTAGGCTATGATAAGCTTTCAAGAACTATTGGTACTGCATCTACTATTAATGTTGAATTAGTAGCAGCAACTGCAGTATTAGAGGAAGTTGTTATTACAGGGTACACGCGTGAGAACAAATCAAAATTCGCAGGTGCCGTAACTACAATTAGTGGTAAAACTGTAAACGATGTACCAGTGGGTTCATTCGACCAAGCTTTCCAAGGTCGTGTTCCAGGTATGTTGGTGAACTCTGGATCTGGTCAACCAGGTTCTAGTGCTCAAGTAACAATCCGTGGTATCAAATCTATTCAAGGTGCTGGTGCTCAGCCTTTGTATGTATTAGATGGTGTGCCAATTCCTGCATTTGACATGCAAACTATTAACCCTGACGATTTTGAATCTATTACTGTATTGAAGGATGCGACAGCAGCTGCAATCTACGGTGCTAGAGGAGGTACAGGTGTTATCGTTATTACTTCTAAAAGAGGTAAGGCTGGTAAAAATGTAGTGACTTACAAAACTCAATATGGTATCACTCAGCGTCCAAGCTTCGCAAGAATGAACTTGATGAACACGCGTGAGATGTTAGCGTATGAGGAAAGAGAAAAATTCTCTGGTACTCCAGGATGGGTTTGGTCTAAAAATAACCCTGCCATCCCTACAGGTATGACTGCAGCATCTAAGCAATATTCATTAGATAGTTTGAGCAATATCGATATTGATTATGCTAACATTTTTTATAGAGAAGGTATTTCAAAATCTCATGAATTAACTTTGAGTGGTGGTTCTGATAGAACTAAGTTCTTCGTATCTGCTGGTTATTTTGACCAACAAGGTATTGACTTAGGTTCTTCTTTAAAGCGTTATACTATTCGTTTTAACTTAGACCATTCTACAGATAAATTTACTGCACAATTTAACAGCAGTATTGGTTACTCTAAGTCTCAATTAGCGGAAGGTGATTACTTAGGTAATAGCCCAAGAAGTCCATTCCAAATGACTTACAGAGCTAAGACTTATGAGAATCCTTACAAGCCAGACGGTTCTTTGAACTGGGGTGCGAGTTCTTCTATGGCGTATAAGCAAGTTGCAAACTTGTTAGAAGGTTTACAAAATACAACAAGAGGATATGATCAAATTAAAATGGTAGGTAATGGTTTATTGGCTTACAAGATCTTCCCAACTTTGACAGTTAGAAATAACTTAGGTGTGAATGCTTCTAGTAACTATGTGAATCGTTATGTAAATGCAGATTCTTATGTTGGTTCTTTACAATCATTCCAAGCGGGTGTGGCGCAAGAATCAAACACAGTGACTTCTGAATTCATCAATACTTCTTCTGTTTTATACAATGAGAAATTTGGTAAATCTGAAGTAGAAGCATCTGCTAACTTTGAGATCGTTAGAGGTTTCCAAAGAGGTTTAGGTTTTACTTTGTTTAACTTAGACAAGCGTTTGACTCAAACAGGACAAGGTGCTAGTGCATTACCAACAAACGGTGCTGCTACTTATCCTCAGAATGCATCTAGTGCAAAATCTGGATTTGGTATCCGTTCTTATTTTGCAACAGCAAAATATACTTATGATAACAAGTACTCTTTAAACGGTAATATTCGTCGTGATGGTACTTCAAGAATCGTAAACGAAGAGAATAGAGAAGTAACTTCTTGGTCTGCTGGTTTCACATGGAATGCTTTACAAGAGCGTTTCTTGAGCAAGCAAAACATTTTCTCTGAATTGAAAGTGAGATTATCATTTGGTATCATTCCAAATATTGGTTCTATTTCTACTTCATCTTATGGCGCTGGTTTACAATCAATCACCAACTATCAAGGTCCTCAGGTGCCTACTTTTGGTACTACAGCTTATGCTGGTTCTACCATCCCAGGTTTGATACCTAATAGTCCAGGTAACCCTAATTTGAAAATTGAAAGAATTCAAAAAGCAAATATTGGTATCGACTTTAGTGTTTGGAATGGCCGTGCTCGTTTTAACTTAGATGCTTATAACGAGAAAACTTTAGACTTATTTGTTAACCAACCATTGTCTGGTACAACTGGATTCTCTAGCTTGTATATCAATGCTGGTAAAATGCAAAACAAAGGTTTAGAGTTAAACGCGAAAGTAGATGTAATCAAAACTCAAAACTTTGGAGTTACACTTGGTGTAAACCATTCTTATAACGTGAATGAAATTCTTGACTTAGGTTCTGTAAATGAATTCTTTGCTGGTACATTCGTTATCAGAAAAGGTTTACCTTATGGATCACACTATACTTACAATTACTTAGGTGCAGATCCTGCAACAGGTGCGCCAAGATTTGAAGCACCAGATGGTTCAGTAACACTTGATGTTGCGAAAGCAGGTCAGTTTGCTAAGTTTGGTAGTTATTTACCAAAACACCAAGGTGGATTTGATTTTGAATTCCGTTACAAGGCGTTCTCTGTTTCTGGTTTATTCTCTTATCAGTTTGATGTAGTTAGAAGTAACAACACAAGAAACTGGATCACAAGAGGTACTTCTGGATACCATGGTATCGTAAGAGCTTCTAGAGAATTGATCGACAACCAATGGCAAAATCCAGGTGACAATGCCTTCTTCCAAAAATCAACATTTGATAGAGGCTTTACTTCTTCTGACTTAGAAGATGCGAAGTTCTTACGTTTCAGAAACTTAGTTGTTGCGTATCAATTACCAGCAATCAAGGGTCCAAATGGTAAGCCATTGTTTACTGGCGGCAGATTATATGCTCAAGGTCAAAACTTAGCAATTTGGAGTCCATGGAGAGGTTTAGATCCAGAAGATAATAACAATATTAGTTTGAATGAATATCCTAACCCTAGCATGTTTACATTAGGTTTAGACATTAATTTCTAATCAACTAAAAAATGAATAAAATGAGAAATAATAAATTGGTTATAGGTTCATTCTTAATGTTATCCCTTTTTGCTTCTTGCTCGAAGGTGATAGATGTTAAAGAAACCGACTTCATCGGCGGAGACGTCGCTTTGAAGACCGTTGATAACGTTGAGTCTGGTATCATTGGTGCTTACTCAGCTATGAACGTAGAAATGGGCATCTTGTTGAACAGTGTTTTTGCCGACGAGGTAAGAGTTGCTGAATTCTACAATGCTGCTACTGTGCACGAATGGCAATATGCATCTACTGATATCTCTTTAAGAGATAGCTACACTGCATTCCCTTTGTACTTTAGAATTATTGACAGAGTAAATAGAGTGTTAGAAGCTTTACCAAATGTGAAAGCAACTACTGCTGCACAAGAAGCAACTAAAGCAAGAGTAAAAGGTGAAGCCTTATTCTTAAGAGCTTTTGCACACTTTGAAATGTATCGTTTTTATAGCAATACTGCTGACGGTGCTGCTTTAGCAGTGGCTTACATGGAGACACCTTCATTAACGCCAGTTGCTAGAATGACTGTGGCTCCTTTCTTTGCAAAATTAAATGCAGATTTAGCTGCTGCTAAGTCTTTAGTGCCTGCAGCAAATACAGATATCTATAGAGCATCTAAGCATGCGGTAACTGCATTGCAAGCTAGAGCTGCTTTATATGCAAAAGATTATGCAAACGCTTCAACTTTTGCAACTGAATATATTGCTGCTTTCCCATTAGCTACAAAAACAAACTTCCCATTAATTTGGAAGGATGCAAACAATAGCGAATTGGCATTTAAATTAAGTAGAACAACCACTGCTGGTGGTAGAATTGGTGGTTTGTACAGAGGTACATCTGCAAGTGCAGCAAACATCGGTACAGTGACTTGGAGACCAACTCAAGCTTTAATAAATACTTATGATCAAGTAAATGACATTCGTTATGCCGCTTACTTCTTTGAAGAGCCTTTATTAAAAGCAAGTTCTTCTAGAAACGGATCTGCAATCTTAATTAACAAATATGCTGGAACGGCTTATGGTACAGCTGGTGAATTATTAGCAGATGCTAAAGTATTCAGAACCGGTGAAATGTACTTAATTCGTGCAGAAGCAAAAGCAGAAACTGGTGATTTAACTGGCGCTGCTGCTGATATTAATGCATTAAGAGCTGCTAGAATCAATAACTACACCAATGCTACTTTAGCTTCAAAAGGTGAAATCATTGATGCAGTAATGAGTGAGCGTTTCAAAGAATTACCATACGAAGGACACCGTTTCTTTGATGCGAAAAGAAGAAACTTACCTATTACTCGTTTAGCGGTAGATGCGCAAGGTTCTGCCTTGACTTTGTCTGCTGGTAACTTCAGATTTATCTTGCCTATCCCTAATACGGAGATTCAAGCAAATCCATTGATGGTTCAAAACCCAGGTTACACGAACTAATTTTTATAGATTCTGTTAAAAAGGGCGCCTCAATTCTATTGAGTGCGCCCTTTTTTTTATCTTGCTAGTATCCTACAGCATCTTATTTTAAACAACATTCAATCCTCCTTATGAATAAGTACCTCTTCATCCTCTTTTTTTCTTTTGTGACCCTTCCTTTGTTTGCACAAATCACGGGCAACGCAATTCCGAGTGTGCAGTTTGCCGACGCCAATGGAAGACTCTTGCCGGCAAGTGGTGCAGGGATCTTAGGCACACCCTATGTGTTTGAAAAATTTGGAATGGGCAAAGTTGTTTTTGTGAATGGAATGGAATCGGTGGATTCAAGTTTAAACTATTCTTATTTTGATCACAAGTTGTATTTCTCTAAAAGCAATGGCTTGTATGTAGTCAATCAACAAGCAAAAGCATTTGAATTAAATAGTGTAGACAAAGACAATAACAATGTGTCAAAACAGTTTATGTGCTTATTCCCTAGTGTGGACGATAATACGCCTGCCACTTTCTATGAAGTATTGGGCAAGGGGGATCATTTTCAGTTATTAAAATACACCCATAAGCGCATTAAAGAAACGGTTGTTTATGGCGGCGCACCAACGAAAGAATATGTATCGGATGATTTATTCTATATCTATGATAAAGCTGCTAAAAAAATGCTTTCATTAGGGAGCAGTCATTCTTTAAAAGCAGTTAAAAAAGTTTTACCAAATGATGCCGCTCAGATAGATGCAATCATCAATAGCAATAAATTAAATCTTAAAAAGGAAGAGGATATGATTCAATTGCTGCAACAATTAAAAACGGCATCTAATTAAAAAGTACACAATGCATTTTCACCGCACCTTATTGATTCTGTCTTTTTTTATGGCACATGTAAACGTTCAAAGCCAGGTAAAGATGGATGTGAAAACTGCAAATGAAAAATTGTATAGACCTGCTTTTCATTTTACGCCAAAGCAAGGTTGGATGAATGATCCCAATGGGATGGTTTATTTAAATGGACAATACCATTTATTTTTTCAGCATTATCCAGATGGAACAGTATGGGGCCCGATGCATTGGGGGCATGCCACAAGCAGTGATTTAGTACAATGGAAAGAACAACCTATTGCCTTGTATCCAGATTCAATTGGAATGATTTTTTCTGGCTCTGCTGTATTGGATAAAAACAATACCAGTGGTTTAGGACGCGGTGGTATTGCGCCGTTGGTGGCTATTTTTACGCAACATTATATGCCAGGCGAAAAAGCTGGCAGGACTGATTTTCAAAATCAATCTATTGCATATAGTTTAGACGAAGGAAAGACTTGGACGAAGTACGCAGGCAACCCTGTGCTTAAAACTCCGAATATAAAAGACTTTAGAGATCCTAAAGTAATCTGGCATGAACCGACTCAAAAATGGATCATGAATTTAGCGGTCGCTGATCATATTGAATTTTATAGTTCACCTAATTTAATTAACTGGAGGAAGGAATCCGAAATAGGTAAAAATTTATTTGCGCATGGCGGTGTTTGGGAATGTCCAGACTTATTACATATCAATAAAAATGGAAAAACAATCTGGGTTTTATTAGTGAGCATGAATCCAGGAGGCCCTAATGGTGGCTCTGCCACACAATATATAGTGGGTGACTTTGATGGTCATGCATTCAAGCCTTATTCTACCGATATTAAATGGATGGATTATGGTCCAGATAATTATGCAGGTGTGACATTTTCAAATGTAGGAGAAAGAAATATATTAATTGGTTGGATGAGCAATTGGAACTACGCGAATGTAGTGCCAACAGAAAAATGGAGAAGTGCTATGACGGTGCCAAGGGAATTGAGTTTGATAGTGCAACCTAGTTATAAAAACGGTAAAATAAACCTTAATTCAGATGATATTTTTTTAGTATCCAATCCAGTAAAGGAATTGAATGCAAAATTTATAAAGACAATGTCAAAAGAAAACTTTGTTATTGAAAACACCTATTCTTTATCGACTGAAAAAAATCCTATCCCTAAACGAATTGACCTAAAGGCAGCTCTGCCAAATGATTTTGAAATCGTATTTTCAAATAATTTTAATGAAAAATTAATTATTGGGTATGATACTGCAAAAAAACAATACTATATTGATCGTAGCAAGGCAGGGATATCAAATTTTAATGAAGGATTTGCTGCAGTAGCAGTAGCGCCCAAATTTCGACTACGAAGTGAATTATATATGTACTTATCTATTATATTAGATAAAACATCTGTTGAACTATTTGTAGATGGTGGACGCACCGTAATGACGGTTTTGTTTTTTCCAACCCATCCATTTACCAATTGCGTTTTGCAATCAAAGACCTACTTGGGGTTAAGATCATTGAATCTATACAATTAAATAAAATTGATCTCTCATAACTAAATCAATTGATTAAAATAAAATTGATTTCAACTTTTTAAGCCTTCACTTGTTAAATCTATATGCAACAATTTAGTCCTGCGGAATGGCAGTCTTGGGAAAGATTTTATAGAGCTAATTTTATCAATAGCTTAACTGGATTTAAATCGGCCAGTTTAATTGGTACCATTAATGCGCAGGGTGTGCCTAATTTGGGCATGTTCAGTAGCTTGGTCCATATTGGTTCGGATCCTGCATTAATAGGTTATATCAATCGTCCGGTGGCTGCTGCGCCAAATACCTTAGCCAATATCAAAGCAAATGGGTTGTATACAGTGAACCATATCCATGCTTCTTTTGTAGATAAAGCACATCAAACAAGTGCTAAATACCCAGACGAGGTCAACGAATTTACAGAAGTAGGTTTAACCGAGGCATACCTAGACGGCATACCTGTGCCCTTTGTGAAGGAGAGTCCTATCAAATACTTACTTTCCCTAAAAGAGATTGTCCCTATTACTTTGAATGACACTTTTTTAGTGATTGGTCAGTTAGAGCAAGTATTGATGGATCCATCCCTTCAACCCACTGCGGATGGCTTTTTACAGCTTGACCAAATAGGCTCTATTTGTAGCAATGGTTTAGATGCTTATTACAATACAAGCCTGATTGACCGTTATGCTTATGCCAAGCCGGGTAAGACGCTAGAGAAATTATAGCTTGATCTAATTATTTTATTAGAACCGATTACCCATCTTTTTTTTGAAGACCCTCTCTTTTTTGGTAAATTACATCAAATCGATGTATATGAATCCTTGTCAATTTGATGGTGCAAGAAGGGGCTTTTTTAAAAAATCAGCCGCGGTTGCTGCACTTTATTTAACCCCATCTGTTTTAGTGAAAACTTTTGCGGCAGATACGGTTGTACCGATGCCTATAGCAAAAGAAAAATTAAAGTTTATCCTGAATGGCAAACCTGTTGCGCTTGAAATTGATGCAAGAACAACCATGCTTAATTTATTAAGAGAACAAATTGGTTATACGGGCACTAAAAAAGGTTGCGAAATGGGACAGTGTGGTGCTTGTACCATTCATGTGAATGGCAAGCGTTTAAAATCTTGTACGCAGTTGGCATTGAATCATCAGAACAATCAAATCACAACAATAGAAGGACTCGCGAAGGGAGATCAGTTACATCCAATGCAAGCGGCGTTTTTAAAAAATGATGCGTTTCAATGTGGCTATTGCACTTCGGGACAAATTATGTCTGCAGTGGCTTGTGTAAGAGAAGGTAAAGCGACAAGCAGGGCAAGTATTCAGGCATACATGGATACCAATATTTGCAGATGCGGTGCGTATCAAAATATTGTAGACGCTATTGTAGAAGTAGCAAAATCTGGTGCTAAAATTTAATCCTTTTAATTTTCTTTTATGAACAATATTAATTTACATAAGAACAATACAAATAGTTATAAAGTTAACTTCGAAGACGAACGTGTGGACGGAGCAGATAAAGTAACAGGCAAAGCAAAATATGCTGCAGAATACAATTTGCCAAATATGGCTTATGCGGTATTCGTAACAAGTACAATTGCTAAGGGTACTATCAAAAATATTGATACTGCAAAAGCATTGGCATCACCTGGTGTATTAGATGTGATTTATTATGCGAACTGTCCATCTGTACCTGGTTATTTAACGAATGCGGCAGAACGTCCAAAAAATGTTTTTGAATGGCGTGGTCACAAAGTATTGTATGATAATCAAGTGCGCTTTTTTGGTCAACCTATTGCACTCATTGTAGCCGATAGTTTAGAGAATGCGAACGCTGCTATTCGTTTAGTACGTGCCGAATATGAGTCACAAGCTTTCGAAACTAATTTTGATAAAGTAAGAAAAGATCCAACAAAATTAAAAGGCACTGTTGCTTATAAAAGAGGCACAGAAAATGCATTTAAAACAGCGGCTGCTTTTATTGAAGCTGAATATACCATTCCTGCAGAAGTGCACCTTCCAATGGAGTTGTTTGCTACCATTGCATTTTGGGAAGGAGAAGACAAAGTCACCCTCTACGATAAAACACAAGGCCCAAAGAGTACACAAAGCACTGTGGTACGAACTTTTGGTTTGCCAGAAAAAAATGTAAGGGTGATTGCAGAAAATGTAGGCGGTGGATTTGGTAGTGGTTTAAGAAGTTGGGCCAATGTGCCTGCCGCTTTGATTGCTGCTAAAAAATTAAATCGTCCTGTGAAATTGGTATTGACTCGTCCTCAAATGTTTTCTTTGGTGGGGTATCGTCCACAGTCCTGGCAAAAAATTGGCATTGGTGCAGATGCTTCTGGTCGTTTTGTAGGCATTACACACGAAGCCATTAGTGGGACTTCTCGTTACGAAGATTTTAGAGAAGGGATTGTAAATGTGTCTAAATTTTTATATGCTTGTGATAATGTAGATACAAAATACAGTATGCTACCACTCGATGTTAGCACACCTGTTTGGATGCGCGGTCCTGGCGAAGCAACTGGTTCTTATGGCTTGGAGGCTGCGATAGACGAGTTGTCTTATCAATTAAAAATGGATCCAATAGCGTTAAGGTTAAAAAACTTTACCACTGTCAATCCTGAAAATAAATTGCCTTTCTCTGACATTAACTTAAAGGATTGTTATGCGTATGGTCAAGAAAAAATTGGCTGGAAAAATCGTCCTACAGTTCCGGGCACTTTAAAAGAAAATGGATGGCTGATTGGTTATGGTATGGCCAATGGTGTATTTGGTGCAGGTAAGGGGAGTGCTTCTGTTCGCGCATTGTTAAACAAGGAAGGCAAATTGACTTTAGAATGTGCAGTGAGTGATATGGGACCAGGCACGACGACTTCCATGACAAAAATTGCGGCAGCAGCTATGCAGATGCCGATTGAAAAAATTAAATTTAAGTTAGGCGACTCTGATTTACCTCCTGGACCTTCTCAAGGTGGATCAGGAACCACCTCTACTGTTGGATCTGCGGTGGATTTGGCTTGTACGACTTTAAAACAAAACATAATTAAACTTGCTATTCAATATGCACCTGCTTTTGCCAATTTAAAATCAGAAGCCTTAGAAGTTAAAAATGAAATGGTGCTTGTGATTGCTGATCCAAATATCAAAATCGCTATAGTAGATGTATTACAATTGACTCCTGATAAACAAATTGATTTGACCATTGCTTCTTCGGGTAAGACTGCAGAGCAATTAAAATTTACAAGTAATTCTTTCTCCTCGCATTATGTAAAAGTAGCGGTGAATCCTAAAGATGGCACTATTAAAATTTTACAGGTAGTGACCACAGGTGATGCCGGAAAAATTATTAGTCCTAAAACTGCAAGAAGCCAAATGATTGGTGGCGTAGTTGGAGGTATTGGGATGGCTTTGACAGAGCAATTGGAAATGGACCATGTTTCTGGTCAAATTATCAATGCAAGTTTTGGCGCATACCATGTGCCTTTGCACTCTCAGATACCGCCAACCGATGTTTGGTTTGTGGACAAGCCAGATGTGAATATGAATTCGATTGGTGCTAAAGGCATTGGAGAAATTGCCTTGATTGGTTTTGCAGCTGCGGTGGCCAATGCAGTATACAACGCCACTGGAAAAAGAGTCAGAGACTTGCCAATTACGCCAGCTAAACTAGGATTTAAGAGCTAATTTT
Organism: uncultured Bacteroidota bacterium; assembly: GCA_903851465.1. Classification (GTDB taxonomy): domain Bacteria; phylum Bacteroidota; class Bacteroidia; order Chitinophagales; family Chitinophagaceae; genus Sediminibacterium. Next base: position 14,915 of record CAINOI010000027.1, on the reverse strand, counting down.
TAACATTCATAAAAAGTAAAAAACACATAATGATAAATAATATCGGGAAAATATATTTTGATTTTTCTTCAATATTATAGGAGAGTAATTTATTTTTTTCCGATCCTTTTGATAGATTAAAGGTTATGATAGTTTGAACCATAGCATAAAATATAAAAAAGTACACTAAATAAAATAGCTTGTCTATCAGTGTTAAATAGGAGACCTTTGGTAGTGAATCTTTTATTGTCCATTCGAATGCAATCCCCGCTAATAATGCAGTAACAGTTAAAGCAGATGCTGTTCCTATTTCGTAATCAGGAATAAAAAATACTAAGTAAGCTAAAAATAAAACAACAAAAAGCGGAAGTGATATTTTAACTAAAATACCAAATGGGTTTCTTTCAATAAATATATTAAAAGAAATTCTAGAATAAGTTTCATAATTATGAATTTCAGGGTCACCAAAATTTGAATTATAGGAATGTTCAAAATTATTCACACCTAGTTTATCTACTTTATATTGATCGCCATTAAGAATATCTATACTGTTATCATTTAATTTATTTATACTTGGTGTCTTATTGTCTGCAACATAAATTAAACTAGTAATATTATAGTTTTTATTTTCAAACGAAATAGATAGCTGTTGTTTGTCAAAAGGGAAATTTCTATACTCAGATTTATATGGAATTGTTACTTTCCCATGGCCAGTAACAAAATAGGTTTTATTAATAGTATCTATTTTTGTTTCAACTATTTCAAATTCATTTATATCTGCATTTATGACTTCAATCTCCTTTACAAAAGAGTAATCTTTTTTTAAGTCAATAGAGTCAACTCGGGTCCACCAATAAAATTGAACGTCGAAATTTTCATCAACTTGATTAATTTTAATTGTTTTAATATACACCCCAGTTTTACATATAATTGGATTGTCAGTTTGCGCCAATGTCGTATTTGAAATAACAAATAGGAGTGTAACCAATACTATTTTTAAAACATTTTTCATATATATAAATATACATATTACAAATTAATAAAATGTACAATTTGATTTTAGGAGTATAAAAATTACCCCAATCAATGCGGAGCGGTATTTTTTCAGCGATTCTTCAATCTTTTTTACTAATCTGATAAATTAAAACTAATATATTCAACCATATATTATAAATAATTTAATTAAATAGTTTAAATTGTAGAAAATATCTAATAAATTTATTGATAAATACGGAAAAATGGAAGCAAAAAACAACGCTAAATTAAATAATGACAAAAGCCTAGACCAGCTTGATTTACAAATTATTCAAACAATGATGTTGGACGGAGAGATTTCTTATGCCGACTTAGGGAAGCAATTGTTTGTATCTGGCGGTACCATTCATGTTCGTATAAAAAAATTAGAAGAGTTGGGCATTGTACAAGGCAAAAAATTAGCTGTAGACCTTAAGGCCTTAGGGTATGATGTGATTGCATTTATTGGAGTGTATTTAGAAAAAAGTTCAATGTATGATGCGGTGGCACTTGCATTAAAAAACATTCCTCAGATAGTACGGTTAAATTATACGACGGGTAACTATAGCATGTTCGCTGAAATTGTTTGTAAAGACATTCAACAATTGCGTTACGTTTTGCACGATGAACTGCAAAAAATTAAAGGGATTGAGCGTACCGAAACTTTCATTTCATTAGAAGAAAGTTTTTCAAGAAATGCAAGGGTCGTTTAATGCATAAATTATTAACCTATTAATATAGGTTGTTACTAAATAGTATTGATATACAAATAGGGTATCATAAAAAAAGGCCGCTCTTTTGAGCGGCACTTTTCTTCAATTCAAAATCAATATCAAATACTTACTTATAACTTATATCCGTCGTCGGCTACCAATTGCGCACAGATGGTTCTTCTTGCTTCCTTGGTATTGAATGGATCCACTTTTGTGAATCGCTTTAAACCAATATGCATCATGCGTAATTCATCTCCGTCTGCAAAACTATTCAATGCATCTTTACCTGCTTTATTAATAGCATCGGCTGCATCATAGATATATGTTTTCACAATCGCAGTCTGCACTGCTAGTTCTGCTTCTGATTTTGTTTTACTTAATTTCTCCAATCTTAATAAGGCAGATTCTGCATGGTAAGTTACAATAGACATGTCTGCAATATTCATTAAGATCTCTTGCTCCTTGCTTAATGTCATCATTAATTTTTGTACTGCAGCGCCGGCTACCATCAAAATGCATTTCTTAAAATTATCGATTGCCTTATGCTCTTTTGCAAATGGTGCATCGTCTTCGTCACCAAAATCTGGGATGCTCATTAATTCTTTTTGCACATTCATTGCTGGTCCCATTAAATCTAATTGACCTTTCATGGCTCTTTTTAAAACCATATCCACTGTCAGCAAACGATTGATTTCATTAGTGCCTTCATAGATTCTATTGATTCTGCTATCACGATATGCTCTTGAAATTTCATACTCATCACTATATCCATTGCCTCCGTGTATTTGAACCCCTTCGTCTACCACAAAATCCAATACCTCGGATCCAAAAACTTTTAAGATGGCACATTCAATGGCATATTCTTCGGCACCACCTAATAATGCTGCAGATAAATCCTTGCCTGCTGCTAATAATTCATGTTCTTTTTCATCGATGTTTTTTGCCACTCTATACAATGCTGCTTCACCTACCCATAATTGAAGGGCCATTTCTGCAAGCTTATGTCGGATAGCACCAAATTTTACAATGGGCAATTTAAACTGCTCTCTTGCTTTGGCATATTTTACAGTTGTACTCAATGCTCTTCTTGCACCGCCTATGGTGGCAGCACCTAATTTTAATCTTCCAATATTTAAAATATTAAAAGCAATGATATGTCCTCTTCCAATTTCTCCTAACACATTTTCTACAGGCACTTTGCAATCCTGAAAATACAATTGCACAGTTGAAGATCCTTTGATACCCATTTTATGTTCCTCTGGTCCAAGTGTAAATCCTTCCATGCCGCGCTCTACAATGAATGCAGTAAACTGTTCGCCATCTATTTTGGCAAACACGGTATAGATATCGGCAAATCCACCATTGGTGATCCAACATTTTTGTCCATTCAAAATATAATGTTTCCCATCTGCAGATAATTTTGCAGTGGTTTTTGCACTCAATGCATCTGATCCACTATTTGGTTCGGTTAATCCATAAGAACCTTTGTATTCACCACTTGCTAATTTGGGTACATACTTTGCTCTTTGTGCTTCGGTACCAAAATACAAAATAGGCAATGTACCAATACCAGTGTGTGCAGCGTTGGCAACAGAGAATGAATAACCTCCTCCAAGGTATTCTGCTACAATGGTAGATGTGATAAAATCTTTACCCATACCACCATATTGTTCTGGTACAGAAACGCCTAATAAGCCCTGCCCGCCTGCTTTTTCTAATAAACCTGGCATCAAACCGGGCTCTAATTTATCCATTCTTTCTACGACTGGTAACACTTCTGTATCCAAAAATTGGCTACACATGTCTCGTACCATCAATTGCTCTTCGTTGAATTCTTCTGGAATGAAAATGTCTTCTGCTTTCACTTCCTTGATGATCCATTCTCCACCTTGAATTGTTGCCATAAAAAATATAATTTAATTATTTACTATTCTCGTATACGCGCTGAAAAACACTTTTCACTATTTCTATCTCTTCCTTGCTAATGCCTTGTAATGCCTCGTTCATTGTTTGATTGGCTAAGTTGTAAGTCGCTTCCTGTAAGGGTTTCGCGGCATCTGTTAAATACACCAAGTTCACCCTTCGGTCTTCTTTAGATGCAATTCTTTCTACCAATCCTAATTTTTCAATGTTATCTATCAGCCTAGTGATACTTGCTTTATCTCTAAATGTACGGTTACATAATTCTTGTTGACTCAAGCCATCCTCTTTCCATAAATGGTATAAGATGGACCATTGTTCAATCGTAATTTCTAATCCTGCGTTGCGAAAATTCTTTTGCAACCTTCTGGCTACAGCGGTAGTCGCCATGCCATTGATGACGCTGTATAATTCCCCTCGTTTAAATTGGTTGTTTGACATATAGTTAGTTATGCAACTAATATAAAAGTACAACGATTTTTAGGATTCTACCAAATATTTACACTTTAACTTTGTGGCATGGAGTATCTATTGGATTGGTTTGTAGCCATCTTAACTGTTTCGTATGCTTTGGTCTTATTGGCCTACCGCTTTTGGTTTGGCAAAATGCGCCTATTTCAATTCAATCAGATAGAGCAGCATGGCCCCGAGCAGTCAGCCACTCAATTTACTGTCATTATTCCTGCCCGAAACGAAGCTGCCAATATTAAAGCATGTGTAGATAGTATTTTGGCGCAGGATTATCCTTCGGATGCTTTTGAAATTATTGTGATTGATGATTTTTCTGAAGACGATACGGCGTTTATTGTTCATGCTTTAAGTCAGCAACATCCTCAAGTCAGGTTGCTGCAATTAAAAGATCATTGTAAAGAAGGGGAGACCTTGGCATATAAAAAGAAGGCGATTGAAATTGCAGTATCTGTGTCTAAAGGGGATTGGATGCTTACAACGGATGCAGATTGTATTGTCCCTTCAACTTGGTTATTTTTATACAACGCGTATATCCAACAACACCAACCTTGTTTTGTGGCGGCGCCTGTGATGTTCATTAAAACAGCTGGTATTTTAAATCAATTTCAGTTATTGGATTTTTTAGCACTGCAAGGTATCACGGCCGCTGCAGTGGGCGCTGGCAAACACTCTATGAGCAATGGTGCTAATTTAGGTTTTGAAAAAACCGCTTTTATTGCCGTGGGTGGTTACCAAGGTGTAGACCATATTGCAAGTGGGGATGATATGTTTTTAATGCATAAAATGAAACAGACTTTGCATAAACCTGTGGGGTATTTATTTCATCCCAACGCGATTGTGTTAACGGCTGCGATGGATACTTGGAAAGGGTTTATCATGCAAAGAATTCGTTGGGCGAGCAAAGCAAGATACTATGATGACCGTTCTATTACGATGGTCTTGACATTGGTTTATTGCTTTAATTTAAGTTTTGTATTATTGGCATGGATGGGAAGCTGGAGTACCCTTTTAATTGCGCTGGCTTTTAAAACTTTCTTTGAATTATTTTTCTTGGATCCGGTGGCTACATTTTTTAAGCTGCAGCCGGAACTCAAATACTTTGTTTTCTATCAACCAATCCATATTGTCTACAATATTGCTGCTGGCCTATTTGGGCAGCTTAAAACCTATTCCTGGAAGGGCAGAACAGTGAAATAAGCGGCTTTTAGGTAAGAAACGAGCTATTTTTAGTAATTTTGCCTTCTAATATTTGACTATGTCTACTGAAACAATACTTCCTCAAGCGGCTACTTTAACAGCTAAAGATTTTGCGACAGACCAAGAGGTACGTTGGTGTCCTGGCTGTGGTGACTATTCTATTTTAGCACAGGTGCAAAAAGTGATGCCTACAATAGGTGTCCCTAAGGAGAATATTGTCATCATTAGTGGGATTGGTTGTAGCAGTCGTTTCCCTTATTATATGAATACTTTTGGGATGCATTCCATTCACGGTCGTGCGACTGCGATTGCAAGTGGATTAAAAGCAGCTCGTCCTGAATTAAGTGTTTGGATTGTTGCGGGTGATGGAGATGCATTAAGTATTGGTGGTAACCATACCATTCATATGCTGAGAAGAAATTTTGATGTCAACTTTTTAGTGTTCAATAATCAGATCTATGGTTTAACAAAAGGTCAGTACTCTCCAACTTCTGAATTAAATAAAATCACTAAGAGTACTCCAATGGGTAGCATTGATCATCCTTTTAATCCTGCTGCTTTGGCATTGGGTGCGGATGCAAGTTTTATTGCCCGTAGTATGGATCGTGATCCAAAACATTTACAAGCCATGATCACGCGTGCACAACAGCACAAAGGATCTTCTTTCTTAGAGATTTATCAGAACTGTAATATTTTTAATGATGGGGCATTTGAAGTTTTCACCGAGAAGGCTTCTAAGCCTTTACATGCTTTATTTGTAGAGCAAGGCAAGCCATTGACTTTTGGTGCAAATAATGAAATGGGTATTCGCTTTGATGGATTGCGTCCAGAAGTAGTGACCCTAGGTGAGAAGTACAGTGCAGATGATTTATGGATCCACGACGAAAAAGATTTTTATAAAGCACAAGTCTTAGTGCGTTTGTTTGATAACCCTAGCGAAGTCGCTGCTTATTTCCCTCGTCCTTTTGGCGTGTTCTATACGGCCGATCGTCCTTGTTACGAAGACATGATGGCTTTACAAGTAGAGGAAGCCATGACCAGCAAAGGCACGGGGGATTTAGATAAATTAATTCGTGGTAAAGAGACTTGGCAGATTTTATAAGTAGAACAAAAATTCAAGTTCAATTCGTATTCAATTTCACAAATCGATATAATTTCTTTTAAGGGCTGTCATCACCATGGCGGTCCTTTGTTTTACTGCTAACTTTTTAAAAATCCGATCCCTATAACCATAAATGGTATACACACTTTTTTGCAAGTGAGCCGCAATCTCTTCGTAACTGTAATCCTTGGTGCAAGCTTGAATAAATTTTATTTCATTTTCAGTTAAAGGATTCTTGTTATAGTTCAACGCTTTGATATCAATGCCCTGTAATACATTTTTTGTAATGAGCTTGCATTTGTCTGCAGACAAATTAAACTTAGTTTTTCTTTGTACGCATTGTTTTAAATTTATCATGGGCTCGTCTGTAAAAAAAATACCATTGAGTCCATGCTTCATCAAATAACAAATGGAGTTGATTTGCTTTTCGTTGGACTTTAATAAAATATAAGTGTAATTATTGCTTGTACGAATAGCTTGAATGAGGTTAAGTAAGTTTTGATGTCCATAATCATCGGATAAAATACAAAGCGCAATGCGTTCCTTTGTATTTTCTACATAGGTCTGCATGGATTCAATACAGCTGGTTTGGAAGATGACTTTACAATCTTCCTGTTGTTCGATACAAGCTATCATTGCGTTTCGGATCAATATTTTATCCTCTAGGTAGATGATTGGAAACATTATTTTCTTTTACCAAATTAAAGCTAATTTTAAGGGAATTAAATGGGTATTTATACCTGTCAACTTTATGCTAATACAAATTCATCCTACACATCCTCAACCTAGACAACTAACAATGGTAACAGATTGTCTTCAATCTGGCGGTATCATTGCGTATCCGACAGATACGATTTATGGATTGGGCTGTTCTATTTTTAAACACGATGCCATTGAGAAAATTTGTGCCATTAAAAAAGTGGATCCTGAGAAAGCAAACCTTAGTTTTATTTGTGCCGATTTAAGTGATTTAAGTTTGTATGCAAAAAGTATTGACAATAGTTTGTTCCGCATTTTAAAAAAAGCATTGCCTGGCCCATTCACTTTTATATTGCCTGCAAGCAAAGAGGTTCCTAAAATTTTACAGTCCAGAAAAAAAACCATCGGACTTCGTATTCCTGATAATTTAATTGCACTCTCCATTATCAAAACCTTGGGGCATCCTATTTTGTCGGCGAGTTTCCCAGGCGATGAGGTGGAAGAATACACCGACCCTGAATTGATTCAAGAAAACTGGGGTAAACAAATTGATATGGTGGTGGATGGTGGAATAGGTGGGGTGACCCCTTCGACAGTGGTGGATTGCACCACGGACCATTACGAAGTCATTCGCCAAGGTGCAGGGGTTTGGGATTTTTAGTTCTAATTAGTAAAGTTGATGGTTTGGAGTTTTCAATTAAGTCAACTAAATCTTAAAACTTTTTCGGTGTTCATCACAAAGACCATGAAGGGCGATGGCTGCGCGATGCGCAGCAGTGCCGTATCCTTTATTTTGATCCCATCCATACTGTGGGTACTTTTTGTGCAACTCAATCATATAGGCATCACGTGCGGTTTTTGCAAGGATACTGGCGGCGGCTATATGGGCATATAGCCCATCGCCCTTAATGATAGTTTGATGGGGTACTTTTTTATAAGCGTAAAAACGATTGCCATCTACCGCAATAAATTGTGGACGCTTTTTTAATTGATCTAACGCTAGGTGCATACTCTTTATGCTCGCTTTTAAGATATTGATCTCGTCTATTTGAGCGGGGGTCTGTGATCCAATAGCCCAAGCAATAGCGGCCTCTTTAATAATGGGGACTAGTGCAGTCCTTTGCTTTTCACTTAATTTTTTGCTATCGTTTATTAAAGGATGGTAAAAATCCTTTGGCAAAATTACCGCTGCTGCAAAGACCGGTCCGGCATAACATCCTCGCCCTGCTTCGTCGCAGCCAGCCTCTAGTTTGTCGGCTTGATAGTAATTAAGGAGTTTTGGCAAATCTATTTATTTAGTAAGTTCAAATATATCAAAGTCAATTGAAACTAAAGTAGGGATACTTGTTCTATTTTGTTCAAGATCTTTATTAGATCCCTTTATTCTTTTTCACAAAGCAACATCAATCTTAATTAGGTTTGTTATTATTGCTTTCATTTCTACTTCCTTGTAGATTTACTTAGTAACTTTGCGTAAGTCATTTAAGGGCTTAGGTCCTGTATCATATTGAACTAGTTAGAAGTAAAATGTATCTATGGAACTACAAGACAAAAAATCGCGCGCTGTTGCCAATTGGTTGATTCTAGGTGTTGCCATGACGATTGTGCAAATTGCACTAGGTGGTATTACTCGTTTAACAGGAAGCGGTTTGTCTATTACAGAATGGGACGTAGTCACTGGTACCTTACCTCCAATGAGTCAAGCTGCATGGCAGGTCTTATTTGAAAAATATAAAACGACGCCACAATTTCAATTACTGAATTTTGATTTTACAATTGATAATTTTAAATTCATCTTTTTTTGGGAATGGTTTCACCGTTTGTGGGCTCGTACCATTGGTTTAGTGTTTGCTTTTGGATTTATTTATTTTTTAGTCAAAAAATATTTTCAACCTGCAATGATTCGCCCTTTGGTGATTTTATTTTTCTTAGGGGCTTTGCAAGGTGCGATTGGTTGGATCATGGTTGCTAGTGGATTGGAAGGGGATGCGGTATATGTAAAACCAACGCGTTTAGCCTTGCATTTTATTTTTGCATTGGGCTTACTATCTTATACTTATTGGTTTGCACTTTCATTAAAAGCTAAACCTGTTGAAAAAGCACATTTAAGTGTAGAAGCACAAATTCGTTTTAAAGGTTTTCGTGTTTGGGCTTGGGTGGTGCTTGGGCTATTGTTTTTTCAATTAATCTATGGCGCTTTAATGGCTGGACATAAAGCCGCAAACGTAGCAAGCACTTGGCCAACTATTAATGGGGAGTGGATTCCTACACATTTAATGGGCAAGGAAAGCTTCTTCTTAAATGCAATTGATAATACCACTTGGATTCATTTTGTGCATCGCGGCTTGGCATATATTTTGTTAGCGATTATTATTTATTGGGTGGCTCAGATGCGCAAAATTCAGGGGAATTTGTTTTGGGGTAATGTGAAAATGTTGCCTTTGTATTTTGTGTTGTTGCAAGTATTGCTTGGGGTATTCTCTGTATTGACAAGTAAAAAAATTATTCCTGGAACATGGGGAAATTTTGAGTGGATGGCGCAATTGCATCAATTGGTGGGTATGTTATTATTGCTTTCTGTGGTGAATATCATTTTTGCGACGAAGTCTGTAAGGGATACTGCGCAATAATGTTTTAATTTTAATTTAAATACATTTTTATGAATAGAGATATTGCTGACATCCGTCGCGACTACCAACTAGCTTCTTTGGATGAGGCTACTAGCATGGAACATCCAATGGATCAATTCACTACTTGGTGGAACGACGCTATTGAAAGCAATATTGACGAAGTGAATGCCTTTGTATTTTCTACAGTGAAAGCCAACGGGGCACCTGCTTCTCGTGTGGTTTTATTAAAGGGTTACACTCCAGAAGGATTTATATTTTTTACCAATTATGATTCTGCAAAAGGATTGCAAGTAGAAGCGCATCCACATGTAGCGATGAATTTTTTCTGGAAAGAATTAGAGCGTCAAGTGCGCATCACAGGGACTATCAAAAAAATCAGCAAAGAAGAAAGCGAAACCTATTTTCATTCTAGACCCATTGGAAGTCAGCTGGGCGCATGGTCTTCGCCACAAAGTAGAATCATTCCTGACAGGGCATTCTTAGAAGACCTTGTTGCAGAAAATACCGAAAAATTTAAAGAGGGCATCATCCCATTACCTCCAGATTGGGGTGGGTATATCATTCATCCTACTGAAATAGAATTTTGGCAAGGACGTAGCTCTCGTTTACACGATCGCCTACAATACAGCCTACACGATAATGGACATTGGGTGAAAGTTAGACTAGCTCCTTAGGCCTTGCGGCTTATTACTTTCTTTGCTGCAGCAACAATGTTCACTGCATCCAATCCGTATTTAGTTAATAATTGATTCGGTGTACCACTCTCTCCAAATGTATCTTGTGTACCAATGAATTCTACAGGCACTGGATAATGTTTTGCAGCTGCTTGTGCTACTACATCTCCCATACCACCAATTACATTGTGTTCTTCGGCAGTGACTACACATCCTGTTTTCTTAAGGCTATTGATAATCGCAGTTTCATCAAATGGTTTGATTGTATGTAAGTTGATTACTTCAACGCTAATGCCTTCTGCTTCTAATTGTTTTGCTGCTTCGATAGACTTCCATACTAGGTGTCCACATGCAACAATGGTTACATCTGTTCCTTCTGCTAAAATTTGTGCTTTACCTATGACAAAATCTGATCCATCTTCTTTAGTGAAGTTGGGCCATTTTGGTCGACCAAATCTTAAATACACAGGGCCTTCATAACCTGCAATCATTTTTGTTGCAGCTTTTGTTTGGTTATAATCACATGGCACAATCACGGTCATGCCTGGTAACATTTTCATTAATCCAATGTCTTCTAATATTTGGTGTGTTGCGCCATCTTCTCCTAAAGTTAATCCTGCATGCGATGCACAAATTTTTACATTCTTATCTGAGTAAGCAACACTTTGTCTAATTTGATCATACACACGTCCTGTGCTGAATCCAGCAAATGTAGTCGTGTAAGGGATTTTTCCGCCAATGGTTAAGCCCGCTGCAATACCAATCATATTGGCTTCTGCAATACCTACTTCAATGAATCGCTCTGGTAGTTCTTTCATCAACGGTCCTAATTTAAAAGAACCTGCTAAGTCTGCAGTCAATACTACAACGTTTTTATTTTCTCTAGCGATTTCTAAAATACCATCTCCAAATCCTGCTCTTGTTTCTTTTTCGTTTTGAACTACGATATCTTTTGCGTTCATGTTGTTAGGTTAACTTTGAAATAAATTTATTTTTTCAGCACATTGAATTTTTAATTCCAATGCATTTGGTTCGTCCTAGTTTTCGAAAGTAGAATAGAAGTAAGGCGTCTTTGCTTCAAACTCTGCAGCACAAGTATCTACCATTTTATACACCCTGGTGATACCCAGTGCTTTTCTTTTTTCATACACCTCGTCATCCGATACTTTACCTTGTAATACTTTAGCTATTTGTAAATCGCTAAAACCATGCTTCTTTGCTTCTTTCAATGTTTCATTAGGTAAAGTCTCAAGATTATGTTTTCCAATTTCTTTTTCGATATCACAGATGATTCTGATTTGGTATAAGAACCAATTGTCGATACCTGTTGCTGCTGCAATAGACCTCACCGTAGAGCCTTGCATCAACGCATCTTTGATTCTGAAGATACGATCCCATTTTGGGGTCTTGATATACTCCATCAATTCTTCGTTCTTCATCAAGCTTTTTCCATAATAGCCCAGTCCAATTGCTTCGTTCTCTAAAGACTGACATGCTTTTTGTATGGCTTCGGTAAAGCTTCTTCCTATCGCCATCACTTCTCCCACACTCTTCATTTGCAATCCTAATGTATCGTTCGCACCTTTGAATTTATCAAAATTCCATCTTGGTACTTTTACAATTACATAATCCAATGCTGGTTCAAAATAAGCAGAAGTGGTTTGTGTGATTTGATTTTTTAATTCATCTAAATGGTAGCCAATCGCCAATTTTGCTGCAATCTTTGCAATGGGATATCCGGTTGCTTTGGATGCTAGTGCAGATGACCTTGATACACGTGGATTGATCTCTACTGCAATCAATTCCTCAGTGATTGGATTTTGTGCAAACTGCACATTACAACCGCCAGAGAAATTACCTAAACTACGCATCATTAACATGGCTTTGTTACGCATGTCTTGAAAAGCCGTATCACTCAATGTCATTGCTGGTGCAACAGTAATTGAATCGCCCGTATGCACACCCATCGGATCCAAGTTTTCTACTGTACATATAATCACCACATTATCCGCTTGGTCCCTTAATAATTCTAATTCATATTCTTTCCATCCCAATACTGCTTTCTCTACCAATACTTCGTGCATTGGGGATGCTTTTAATCCTTTTTCTAATGCTGCATCTAATTCACTTGCATCATGTACAAATCCGCCACCTGTTCCGCCTAATGTAAATGATGGACGAATCACTAAAGGGAAGCCAATCACTTGCGCAAATTCTTTTCCTTCTAAAAAACTGTTGGCGACTCTACTTGGTGCCACTGCAATACCAATCTTCACCATCAATTGTCTAAATAATTCTCTGTCTTCTGCAGTATTGATTGCGGCTACGTCTACACCAATCATTCTACAGTTGTATTGTTCCCAAATACCTAATTCGTCTGCTTCCTTACATAAGTTCAATGCAGTTTGTCCGCCCATGGTTGGTAAGACTGCGTCTATTTGATTTTCTTGTAAAATTTGCTCTATACTATCAATTGTCAATGGCAATAAATAAACCTTATCCGCCATCATTGGATCCGTCATGATGGTCGCTGGATTGCTATTGATTAAAATCACTTTGATACCCTCTTCTCTCAATGAACGAGCGGCTTGTGATCCGGAATAGTCAAACTCGCAGGCTTGTCCAACAATAATGGGTCCAGAACCTACAATTAAAATCGATTTGATGGATGTATCTCTTGGCATGGCTACAAAAATATAAATTGCGCAAATCTATTAATTTTTGCCCGCATTCGGTTCATATTACCCCAAACAATTTTCTCCTTTTTAATTCGTATCTTCACCGCAATACAAATTGTTATGGCAGTAATTAAAGAAGGTGCTAAGGCGCCAGCATTCAAAGGGGCCGATCAACACGGCAAAACAGTCTCAATAGCTGATTTTAAAGGTCAAAAATTGGTTTTATACTTTTATCCAAAGGATGATACACCAGGTTGTACAGCGCAGGCTTGCAATTTGCGTGATAATTATAAGAAATTGATTAAGAAGGGGATTGCTATTTTAGGGGTCAGTGTAGACTCAGTGGCCTCTCATGTTAAATTCATAGACAAATACGAGCTTCCTTTCTCTTTAATTGCGGACGAAGACAAGAAAATCGTGGATAAATACAATCTTTGGGGCCAAAAGAAGTTCATGGGCAAGACCTATATGGGCACCACCAGAACCACTTTTTTGATTGACGAAGCTGGCATGGTGCAGCATATTATTGAAAAACCAGATACAAAAGACCATACTGCCGAGATATTGGCTATTTCTGGCTGGTAGATAGTCAATGTTTTGTATATATTTGATACATGATTTGGCCAATTTTTTCTAACCTATATTTTTCTATTGCCTTTATTGCATTCATTGTATTTATAGACCTATTGGTAAAATTTAAAAACGCTCCAGATCTTAAATTTTACTTTTTGTTGTTAACCTTCTCTATTGGTATGGTTGGATTGATCAATGCCTTATATGCAATTGACTATGTTTTTTTTGTGTCCATATTTAAGTCTCTTTTTGTTTTTTCAACATTGAATATCCTTGCGACACTTTACTTCCCAAAACATAAATATTGGACATTTGGCTTTTCATTTCTTGTACTTGGGTTTAGTGTTTTATTCATGCTAGTGAATAATAAATTTATCTCATCTAACCCAATATTAGCTATTTTCTTAGTTCAATCAGTTGACAGTCACTTAAATATAGAAATGAATCCAGCATTGACTCTTATGCGTTTTTTAATTATTACTATTGTAACTTTACACGTGTTATTTTTTTGGTATGTAGTATATAATAAGTCTAACCTGAATAATATTTATTTTGCCAAAATAAAACATTGGACCTCATATATTGTGGTGTTAATGGTTTTCATGCTTATTGCTAATATTGCGATTACTTTCTCGGACAACCGTCCTTTCTGGGTTAATTGTATAACCATCTTTGTTTTATTTAGTGTTTTATTATTTGTCTTAAAACGTCCCGTATTTATTAATAAATCAGCAAAAAAACTAGCACTTGGTCATAAATTCAATCAAGAAGTTGATATTAAAATTGACGAAATCCACTTTAATTTATACTTTAAAGAGCAACGCTATTATACCAAAAACGAGGCTTCTTTGGAGGATTTTGCAGGGGTGCTAAAAGTTAAGCCTTCTATATTGTCACAATTTGTACTTGATAAATATGATCTTAGTTTCAATGACTTAATCAATAAGTACAGGGTCAATTACTTTTTTGAAATTGTTCAAGACGCGGCATATCAAAATTATACCATAGATGCGCTTGCCAAATTAGCTGGTTTTAATTCCAGGCAACATTTAAATAAGCCCTTTAAGAAGTTTCATGGGGGTAATCCATCCGATCTTTTAACTACTTCTATTAGTACGAGTTAGGTTATTTCCTAGTTTTACTTTGTCATATTTTTACTGTTTTCGGCATGCTTGTTTCTGAAAATAATCCTTTTTTATGCTGTTTATATTCTAATTTAAAATAATAATTCAATATCTACGAAAATATTATAAAATATAATAGTA
>CAINOI010000026.1 GCA_903851465.1 uncultured Bacteroidota bacterium | reverse complement strand
TAATCTTTTGGTTTGTTCAATAAAATATAGACAGGGGTTACTTGCAATTGCAAAACTTTCCCTTTTAATCTAACGACATCTTTATATTGTACTTTATAGCCAGGTTCTAATACCGTATCTCCATTCACTGTGATATGACCAGACTTTACTAGTTCTGCAGCTTCTCTTCTTCCACAAGTACCAGCGTGGGCAATGTATTTATTAAGCGGCATTTGCTCGTAAGGCATTGCTTCATTTGCTGTTACTTTACCAATGCTTGCAGTACGTTTTGCGTCTGCGCGATCCATTGATTCAGGTGTTCTTTTAGATGCAGATACCCTTGTGCCTCCAGATTTTTGAAGCTCACCATATTTTGGTTGTACATCAGCAGATTTAGATGGTCCTTTTGAGGCTCCTTTTGACGGAGCTGATTTTGCTCTTAAAGGAATGGAATATTTTGGAGGACCAGTTACAAATTCTTTTTTATCGTATCCCCCTTTTTTATCAAAGCCAGGTTTTTTATTATTCCCTAAAGGTTCAACAGCAATCCCTCTTTCGATATCTTTTTTTCTTTGTCGTGCAGCTTCACCAGCAGCTCTTGAATCTTTTTTTGCTTGTTTTTTTTCTTGTCTATATTCTTCTTTAACTGCGCTTCCTTTTTTCTTATTGGCAAACTTGTCAAAGTTGTCGGATCTTTTTGCTTTCATTGGAGGTGGTATTAATTGTCTTTATTGGCTAATTGTCCACAAGCCGCATCAATGTCTTTACCACGACTTCTTCTTACACGAACATTCACTCTGTTTTTTTGTAAAATTTCTACAAATGTCTCAAATCCTTCTTCATCAGGCTTGTCAAACGGAAAACGGTCAATAGCATTGTATTCAATCACATTGATTAAATCTGCAGGAACTTGTCTGTAAATTTTAACCAATTCCATGGCATCTTTTTCGCTATCATTGAAATCCTTGAATAAGATATACT
The DNA here is from genome assembly GCA_903851465.1 of uncultured Bacteroidota bacterium. Lineage (GTDB taxonomy): Bacteria > Bacteroidota > Bacteroidia > Chitinophagales > Chitinophagaceae > Sediminibacterium. The sequence goes on along the minus strand of CAINOI010000026.1, from coordinate 26,283 downwards.
CAAATGTGATTTCGTTGCCTGTTTTTTTATAGAAATAGTTAAGTGCTTCAATCAATGATTCTATATTATTACTCTCATTGATAGGCATAATCTCATTTCGTTTCTTATCGTTTGCAGCATGTAGGGAAAGTGCTAATTTAAATTTCACTTGGTCATCCCCTAATTGCTTGATTTGTTTTGCTACACCAGCAGTGGAAACGGTGATACGTCTTGGACTCATTCCTAAGCCTTCTGGCGAAGTAATTTTTTCAATTGCCTTCAACACATTTTTATAGTTCAACAATGGCTCACCCATGCCCATAAATACAATGTTGGATAAATTTTGATCATAGGTTTTTTCTACCTGTTGTTTGATCATGACTACTTGGTCGTAAATTTCATCGAAATTTAAATTTCTGCTACGCTCCATATAACCTGTAGCGCAAAATTTACAACTCAAACTACAACCTATCTGAGAAGAAACACATGCAGTTTTGCGTAATGTAGTAGGTATAAGGACCCCCTCTATCATGTGGTCATCAAAAGTTTTGAACCTTGTTTTAAAAGTGCCGTCGCTACTTATTTGAGTGGTATCAATCGAAAGTGCTGGTAAAGTGAAATGCTCCACTAATTTTTTTCGTAAATCCAGGCTTAAATTGGTCATTTCGTCAAAGCTATGTGCGTGTTTTTGCCATAACCACTCTACAATCTGTTTTACCCTAAATGGCTTTTCTTCCATTTTTGCTATAAATCGTTCAATCTCGACGACCTCTACTGCCCTGATATTTGGTCTTGTTTTCTCCATACTGCAAAGATACTTGATCAGTCTGTTAACAATCAATTATTTCCATTGAAAACTCAATAAAAGGCACTATTTTAGGCATCTCAAAACTTAAATCAACAATTATGAGAAAATTATGCTTTTTGACCTTGTTTTTAATGGGCGCTTTCTTGTCTGTAAATGCGCAACAAGGCTCATTAAATGACTATTTAGGAAAATATGTTTTTGCAGAAGGAAGTCCAGTAGCAGAAGTGTCTTTAACTGTGCAAGATTCTAGTTTGGTGGTCAATTCAGCAATCGTTACTGCAGCACTTGAAAAAAGAGGGTTGGATAGTTTTTATTTAGCACCTTATGATGCCTTAGTGATTTTCAAAAGAAAAGATGGCAAGACAGTCGAGTCAGTTAGCATTTTCGTGCAAGGCATGGAACTAGTTGGTAAAAGAGAAGCAAGTCCGGTAGCATTAAAAGAAGATGAGTTCTATGCGCCACTTTGGGCAAAACAAAACAACTAGAAAGTTTTAAAATTCGATTGTTACAAGTGCTTCAAATGGAACTGTTTGTTGTGTTCCAGTGATTAAGTTTTTAATGGTGCATTCTTTTTTACTCAATTCATCGGATCCGATGATGATGATATTTGGAATGCCTTTCTTTTCGGCATATTTAAATTGCTTGTCAAATTTACTCTTGTCTGGGTAGATTTCACAAGCAATTTTTTTGGCCCTTAATGTTGCCATTAAATGGTAGGCTTCTTTTGCTTCTTCATCCCCTAAATTGAAAAATAATATTTTAGTAGTTTGTTCTATTGAAGCAGGGAATAAGTTTTTTTCCTCAAGTACATCATAGATACGATCCACGCCAAAGCTAATGCCCACGCCTGGTACATTCGGTACGCCAAATAAACTTGTTAGGTCATTGTACCTTCCGCCACCTCCAATACTTCCCATCTCTGCGTTGATTGCTTTTACTTCAAAAATTAATCCAGTATAATAATTCAAACCTCTTGCTAAAGTAAAATCTGCTACTAAACTTTTTGCCAATCCACTTTGCGCATGGTAGTCTAAAACATATTGTATTTCTTCGATGCCTTTACTGGCGTTTTCATTGCCATTTAATAATACGCCAAGCTGTTTTAATTTTGATTCATTTGTTCCTTTAATTTCCAAGTAAGCTTGAATCGTTTTTTGTTGAGCAGCAGTAAATCCTTTACGCTCTAATTCCTCTGCTACTTTTTCCCAACCTATCTTGTCTAATTTATCTATGGCAATTGTTAGGTCAATCATTTTATCCTCTCCACCACATACTTGAGCAAGACCTAATAATATTTTTCGGTTATTCATTTTTACCTCAACCTCTAATTGAAGTTGTTTAAAAACCGTTAAGTAAATCGCCGTTAATTCTACTTCATTTAATAAACTGTCAGAGCCTACGATATCTGCATCACATTGGTAGAACTCTCTATACCTTCCTTTTTGTGGTCGATCTGCTCTCCAAACTGGCTGAATTTGGTAACGTTTAAAAGGGAAGCTGAGTGCCCCATGATGCATCGCTACGTACCTTGCGAAAGGAATGGTCAAATCGTATCTTAAGGCTCTTTCTGTAATTTGAGTGCTCGATTTTCCATCCAATATTTTTTGAAACCCTTCACTAGTAGCTGTTGCTTTTTGTGGGTTATCCAATCCGTTGTTTAAAATCTTGAAAATTAGTTTATCTCCTTCCTCACCATATTTGCCCATCAAAGTCTCCAATTGTTCCATTGCAGGCGTTTCCAGTGGTTGAAATCCATATAATTCAAATACTGTCCGAATGGTTTGGAAGATATACTGTCTTTTTTGAACAGTAGCTGCGTTAAAATCTCTGGTGCCTTGTGGTAAAGAAGGTTTACTCATGAACTCAAATTTGTTTGTAAAGATAATTTTTTAAATCGTTACCATGTTAATTGTTTAATTTGCTTTTCAAAATTGCCCTATATGGAAGAAAGAGAAAAATCTGAAAGGTCATTTCGTTTTTTTAGACGTATTTATGACTTCTCCATGTCTACACTCATCCTTGGAATTGGTTGCCTCTTATTTGGCGCCAAATATTTCAAAATGGACACGGTTTTGAATATTGACAATGATTTTAGGTTGATTTTTGGCACATTGTGCCTGGTTTATGGTGGATTTAGGCTCTTTAGAGCTATTAAACAAGATTATTAATGCGATCAAGCAATAACTGATTACCTATGCGCGCCTATTTAGTTGGATCAATTTTTATACTATTATTGGTTTCTTGCAAATCCACACCCGAAAAGGCCATGGATACCCCAAATGAAGGCCAGATTAGGATTTCTGTAGAGGCGAGTTTTAGGCCATTTATGGAGGAGCAGTTAAAGGTTTTTTTAGAAAGCAATCCTAAAGCCCAGATTGAAGTAAGTTATAAATCAGAGATTGATTGTTTCAAAGATTTAGCCAATGACAGCACAAGGATGATTTTTGTCACCAGAGGCTTAAATAAACAAGAACAGGCAGACTATAAAAAAAGCCTCAGTTTCAATCCAAATTTTGCTATTCTAGCTTACAACGCTGTAGCAGTATTGGTCAATAAATCAGCAAAGGATTCAATCTTTAGCTTAGAGGAATTAAAACAAAGACTCACTGGAAAGTCAAATAAAGAAGTGGTCATGGATGGCAATAATTTAACAGGCATCATTCGATTCTTAAAAGATAGTCTAGCAAAAGATACGACTTTTGGCAACAATGTGGTTGCAGCAAATGGAAGTAAAGAAGTAATTGACTATATCGCTACACATGCTGATGCCATTGGGTTTGTGGGGATGAACTGGATAGGAGATGGTTACGACCCTGCGCAAATTGAGTTGCGTAAAAAAGTAAAATTAGGTCTAGTAGAGTGTACACAATGTCTTGAAAAAGGTTATTTTTCTAAACCATCACCTGCTACTATTAGCAAAGCGCAATACCCGCTTACTTTACCCATTTATTATATTTTAAAAGAAAATGCAGCAGGATTAGGCACAGGGTTTTTAAATTTCCTGAGCTTGGAAAGAGGACAGTTGATTTTTAAGCGTTCTTTTTTAGTACCTGCGAAAATGGGCTTTAAAAAGAGGAATAGTTTACTAGAATAGTAAAAAAAGCTAACATGTTTTAGTAGAATTAACCTAAATTTAAATCCATTTCTTGCAAAAAAATTAATATTTTTAGACTTCTCAAAGATGAACCCGAAAGGTGTCACTTTGATACCCCTGTTTTTTTCGAATGATTCGTTAAATAAGGGTTTGAATTGAGTATAATTTATAAAATACAAAAACACTTGTGATGAAAAAATTGGTTGTATTGATGATGGCAGTTGTATTTGCTTTAACAGGAGTTAATGCACAAGTACCTGTATCTCCATTAAACGAGGGATTGAAATTGTTGCGTTACGAAAAGAACAAGTCCGCATTAGCTTTCTTCAAAGATGCATATGAGAAAAACGCCAAGGATCCAGAAACTATTTTCTGGTATGGTCAAGCGATTTTATCACAAAACGGGGCAGGTACGCCAGCAAAATCGATTGTACAAGCGGCAAAAGATTTGTATCAAAAAGCAGCAAATGAATTAGGTAGCAACGCATGGATCTTGGTTGGTACAGCCCATGTACAGTTACTGGAAGCTGGTGAAACTGCAGACTTGAATGCAATCAAGCAAACTTTAGAGGTAGCCATCACAACCACTTTAAATACAAAGGGTAAATTCAAAGGGAAGCCAAGTCAAGAAATTGTAAATGCAATTGGGTATATCCACTCTGAAGTACCTTCTAATGTTGGCGATCATCGATATGCGATAGATAAATTAAAGGAAACTATTTCTGCTTATGAGGGAACGCCTGTGTTGCCAAGTATGTTTGTTAATTTGGGCATTAACTACCTTAAATTGGGTGGTGAAAATGGCGGAGAGGCAGTGACTGCTTTTTTAGAGGCAATCAATAGAGACCCCCAAAATGCTTATCCATATTATAGAATAGGTAAAGTGTATCAATCTCAAAATAACTTAGAGTCATTTGACGAATATTTTAAAAAGTCTTTGGCAGCAGATGCTAAGTTTCCATCAACCTATTTTGCGTTGTACCAGTATTATGCAGACAAAAACACTGAAACTGCAAAGGCAAATCTTGATTTGTTCTTGCTAAATGCAGACAAGGATCCAGCCTTGGATATCTTTAATGCCGATTATTTGTTCCGTGCAGGACAATATGACGCTTCTTTGGCAAAATCAAAGGAGTTAGAAACATCTATAGGCATTGAAGCATTGCCACGTATTGGTGTTTTATTGGCTTATAACTATGATCGTAAGGGGGATTCAGTTCAGGCTAAAACTTATATAGAACAATTTATTAGTAAAAGTCCAGCAGACCAGGTCCTTAATTCAGATTACGAGCTTGCTGTAAAAGTAATGTCTAAATTCAAAGGAAGTGAAACGGTTGTTGCCGGCATCCTTGAAAAAGCAATTGCAGCAGACACGCTTAAGGCAAATCAAATGAAATATTACAAGTTAGGTGCTGATATGTTTGAAAAATCTAATATGTATGTAGATGCTTTAAAATGGAATACGAGTTATTTTAACCTTAGAGGCACAAAAGACGAGGTTTACTTTTACAAGTTGTCTAGTGTGGCTTTAAATGCGAAAGACGGCCTTGTAACAACAGAAATTGCAAAACAATACATAGCTGCTTTCCCTGATAAACAAAACGGGTATTCGTTCTATGTAAAAGGTGCTCAATTGCTCGATACTGCCAATAATTTGGGTATACTATTTCAAGCTGCTGTATTACAAAATGCTTTTATGTTAAAAGATCCTGTAAAATACAAGCAGGGATTGATCAACACTTATTACACCATGATGGGTTATCACAATGAAATGAAAGATTTAGAAAAAGCAATTGGCATGTGTGATAAAGTATTGGAATTAATTCCTGGTGACCCACAAACGGTAAAAATCAAGGAAAGCTTGGTGAAGAACTGGGAAATCCTTAAAAAGATGCAAGGCAATCAAAAACCTGCCCCTGATGCACCAACTCAAAATCAGAACTAATTTACCTCCTTTTTAGTCCTTTATAGGCTTCAAAAAAAAGATGCTAAAAACTCCCCATAATTGGGGAGTTTTTAGTTTAAACAAGTTCCTTTGCGTATTTTTGCGGCACCTAAAAGACTTTGAAATGAATAGTGCTGCCAATTACTTACCAATCCTATTGCAAATACTATTTGCAGGTGGCTTTGTAGCCATCATGATTTTGGTGTCTAGCTTAGTAGGTCCTTCACGTAAAACATCCGACAAATTAGAGAATTTTGCGAGTGGAATTGAATCTCATGGAGATGCTAGATCACCTATGGCGATTAAATATTTTTTAGTTGCTATCTTATTTGTCTTATTTGATGTAGAGGTTATTTTCTTTTATCCATACGCAGTTAATTTTAAAAGTTTAGGCTGGGCTGGATTTTTTGAAGTGGTTTTATTTGTTGGATTTTTCTTGGTAGGCTTTGTCTACATTATCAAGAAAGGGGCACTTAAATGGGAAGATTAATTATTAAAAATATAATGCATAAATTATGCGTCCAGTAAGATTTAACATACATCCAAAAGAAGCAGAAATTGCGGATGCAATTGGAATGGGAAAAGCACCAGATGGTGTTCCAGGTGATGGATTTTTTGCAACCCAATTAAGTTCTGTTGTAGGACTTGCTCGTAAAAATTCTTTATGGCCTTTACCTTTTGCAACATCATGTTGTGGTATTGAATTCATGGCTACGATGGCATCCCACTATGATTTATCTCGTTTTGGATCAGAGCGTGTTGGCTTCTCTCCACGTCAATGTGATTTATTGATGGTAATGGGTACCATCGCAAAAAAAATGGCACCAGTTTTAAGACAAGTTTATATTCAAATGGCAGAGCCTCGCTGGGTGATTGCCGTAGGCGCTTGCGCATCTAGTGGTGGGATTTTTGATACCTACAGTGTGTTGCAAGGCATTGATCAAGTGATTCCAGTAGACGTATATGTGCCAGGCTGTCCTCCAAGACCAGAAGCGATTATAGATGGCTTTATGAAAATTCAAGATCTGGTTGGACAAGAAAGTATTCGTCGTAGAAATAGCGAACAATACAAAGCATTATTAAATAGTTATGGCATTCAATAGCCGACACTTAATTATTACAATATGTCGTTAAACAACGAAATAGTACAAGAAAAATTAGTTGCAAAATTTGGAGACCAAGTGTCGCAATTTGCAACTAGTTATGGCATGCTTTCTTTTGAGTCTCCAAAGGAAATCAATTTGAAAGTGTTGCAATTTTTATATGATGAACCAAGTTTAGAATTTACATTTTTAACAGACATCTGTGCTGTAAATTATCCTAATCAAACAGGCGCAGAATTAGTAGTCGTGTATCATCTACATAATTTAAAAGAGAATATAAGACTTCGTTATTCTGTAAGCACTTCATTGGAAAATACAGATGTATATACGGCCACTAAATTATTTGAATCCGCAAACTGGATGGAGCGTGAGACCTATGATTTTTTTGGGATCAACTTTGTAGGTCATCCAAATTTGAAACGCATTTTGAATGTAGATGAAATGGATTATTTCCCACTAAGAAAAGAATTTCCACTAGAGGATCAAACCAGAATTGACAAGGATGACGAAATGTTTGGTAGAGGATAAAAATTATAAAATCAAGGTATAACTAACTATACAATGGAACACAATCACATTACATTACCAGAGGGCTCAATTGAGAAAACGACGACCACTTTAAATATTGGACCTACGCATCCTGCCACACACGGTGTCTTTCAAAATATCATGGAAGTGGACGGAGAACGAATCGTTTCATCTGATCAAACAGTTGGATATATTCACCGTGCATTTGAGAAATTGGCAGAAAGAAGACCATTGTATCAAATTACACCTATTACCGATCGTTTGAATTATTGTAGTAGTCCTATTAATAATATGGGGTGGCATATTACTTGTGAGAAATTTTTGAATATTGAAACACCAAAACGAGTAGATTATTTACGTGTGATCATTATGGAATTGGCACGTATTTCGGATCACTTAATTTGTAATTCTATTGTGGGTGTGGATACGGGTGCTTACACTGGATTTTTATATGTGATGCAGTATCGTGAATTGATTTATGAAATTTATGAAGAGATCTGCGGATCTAGATTGACAACGAATATTGGACGTATCGGTGGCTTTGAAAGAAATTTCACCAACACCGCATTTACAAAATTGGAAAAATTCTTAAACGAATATCCAAAAGTGCTTAAAGAATTCGAGAGCTTGTTTACAAGAAACAGAATCTTTATGGAGCGTACACAAGGCACAGGCGGCATTAGTGCTGAACGAGCAATGAATTATGGTTTTACTGGTCCAAATTTAAGAGCAGCAGGTGTAGATTATGATGTGCGTGTACACCAACCTTATAGTAGCTACCAAGATTTTAATTTCACAGTACCTGTTGGAACAACGGGTGATAACTATGATCGTTTCTTGGTGCGTAATGCAGAAATGTGGGAGAGTATTTCTATCATCCGACAAGCTTATGAAAAAGTGCAAGCTTTCAAAGGCGCAGAAGCAGAAATCTACCACGCAGACGTACCAGAATATTATCTTCCTAAAAAAGAAGACGTGTACACCAAAATGGAGGCATTGATTTGGCACTTTAAAATTATCATGGGAGAGATTGATTTACCAAAAGGTCAAATTTATTGCCCAGTGGAAGGTGGTAATGGGGAACTTGGTTTTTATTTAATCAGCGATGGCGGAAGAACGCCGTTCAGATTACATTTTAGAAGACCATGTTTCATTTACTATCAAGCTTATCCAGAATTAATTAAAGGTGGTATGTTAAGTGACGCTGTAGTGACGATGAGTAGTTTGAATTTGATCGCTGGAGAATTAGATGCATAATAAAAAAAGAAATTTTCGATATGACCTATACTTTTAATGAAACACAAATGGCCGAGCTGAACCGCTTGGTAGCGCGTTATCCGGAAGGGAAACAAAAAAGTGCTTTATTGCCTGCTTTGCATCTTGCCCAAGACAGTTTCGATGGTTGGTTGCCAACTGAATTAATGGACTATATCGCTAGTTTATTAAAAATCGAACCTATCGAAGTGTATGAAGTAGCAAGTTTTTATAGCATGTTTAATTTAAAGCCAGTTGGAAAATTCATATTTGAAGTTTGTCAAACTGGGCCATGTATGATTAGTGGTTCTGATGACATCATTGCCTATATCCAAGAAAAATTAGCCATCAAGCCTGGAGAGACTACCAAGGATGGTGTCTTTACTTTAAAGTTAGTGGAGTGTCTGGGAGCTTGTGGATATGCACCAATGATGCAAGTGGGCAAGATTTTTAGAGAGCATTTAACGAAAGAAAAAGTAGACAGCATTATTACTGAATACAGAGCAACTGTTACAAATTAATAAATCACTGAACGCGTTAAAAATATTCAAATGGGTGTAAAACTATTACTAGATAAAGCAAATGTACCAGGGATCCGTACTTACGAAGTCTATCGTCGTGAGGGTGGCTACCGTAGTGTCGAAAAAGCTTTGAAGGAAATGAATCCCGAATCTATTGTTGAGGAAGTAAAGAAAAGTGGATTAAGAGGAAGAGGTGGTGCTGGTTTCCCAACAGGAATGAAATGGAGTTTTATTGCAAAGCCAGAAGGCGTACCACGTCACTTGGTTTGTAATGCAGATGAAAGTGAGCCAGGAACATTTAAGGATCGTTACTTGATGGAATTCATTCCACATTTATTATTAGAAGGTTTGATTGTGTCAAGTTTTGCATTAGGTGCTAACGATACTTATATTTATATCAGAGGCGAGTATGCATGGATCACCGATATTTTAGAAGAAGCTATCAATGAAGCGAAAGCAAATGGTTGGTTAGGAAAAAATATTTTAGGAACAGGGTTTGAATGCAATATCCATGTGCAACGTGGTGCAGGTGCTTACATCTGTGGTGAGGAAACAGCATTGATAGAATCTTTAGAAGGCAAACGAGGTAACCCAAGAATCAAGCCGCCGTTCCCTGCTATACAGGGTTTATGGCAACGACCAACTGTGGTGAACAATGTGGAGACATTGGCTGCGATTGTACCAATCATCAATATGGGTGGCGAGGAGTATGCTAAGATTGGTGTTGGAAGATCTACTGGAACAAAATTAATTTCGGCATGTGGTAATATCAATAAGCCAGGTGTGTATGAAATTGATATGACAATATCTGTAGAAGAATTTATTTATAGTGATGAATATTGTGGAGGTATCAAAGGCGGTAAGCAATTAAAAGCTTGTATTCCTGGAGGGTCATCTGTGCCCATTTTACCTGCTAACTTATTATTAAAAACAGCTACTGGTGAAACACGTTACATGAACTACGAAAGTTTAAGTGATGGTGGTTTTGCTACAGGGTCTATGTTAGGCTCTGGAGGATTCATTGTATTAGACGAGGATCAATGTATTGTAAAAAACACTTTGACATTAGCGCGTTTTTACCGCCACGAAAGTTGTGGCCAATGTTCTCCATGTAGAGAAGGTACAGGTTGGATGGAAAAAATATTACATAAAATTGAACATGGTCAGGGCACTATAGCGGACATTGATTTATTATGGGATATTCAAAGAAAGATAGAAGGGAATACCATCTGTCCATTAGGTGATGCCGCTGCATGGCCTGTTGCTGCAGCGATTCGTCATTTCCGTGATGAATTTGAGTGGCATATCAATAATCCGGTTTTATCACAAACAAGCAATTTCGGTTTACAACACTATGCAGATCCAATTCATGTACCTGCATAACATAGAAATATAAACTATGAGCGAACAAAATTTATTTAAAGTAACGATCGACAACATCACCATTGAAGTTCCAGTAGGAACAACAGTGTTACAGGCTGCTCGATTAATTGGTGGTCAAGTTGCACCACCTGCAATGTGTTTTTATAGCAAATTGCAAGGGAGCGGCGGTAAGTGTAGAACCTGTTTGGTAGAAGTATCTAAAGGTTCAGAGAAAGATCCAAGACCAATGCCTAAGTTGGTTGCTTCTTGTCGTACCACTGTGATGGACGGGATGGAAGTAAAGAACATTACAAGTGAAAAAGTATTGGATGCAAGAGCAGGTGTGGTAGAATTTTTATTATTGAATCATCCTTTAGATTGTCCAATTTGCGATCAGGCTGGAGAATGTCATTTACAAGATTTAAGTTTTGAACATGGCAAATCAGAAACACGTTATGAATTTCAAAGAAGGACTTTTAAAAAGCACGATTTAGGAAAGAACATACAATTGCACATGACACGTTGTATTTTATGTTATCGTTGTGTGTTTACTGCAGATCAATTAACGAATAAAAGAGTACACGGAATATTAGATAGAGGAGACCACGCAGAAATTGCAACACATATTGAGAAGAGTTTAGACAATGAATTTATAGGAAATGTGATTGATGTATGTCCGGTGGGTGCATTGACAGATAAAACATTCAGATTTAAAAATCGTGTTTGGTTTTTAAAACCAATGGATGCACACCGTGATTGTCCAACATGTTCTGGTAGAGTTACTTTATGGAATAGAGGAGATGAAGTATATAGAGTCACAGCAAGAAAGGATCAATGGGGCGAAATAGAAGATACACCAGATGGCCAACCAGGATGGATCTGTAATACATGTCGTTTTGATAAGAAGGAAACCTCAGATTGGACGATCGAAGGGCCTCGTGAAATTAGCAGACAATCTGTGATTGCACAAGGACATTATGCAGGCAATATCGGCACGACAAAACCTAACGAGACTTTCAAAGCAGTGAATGATGGAAGAACACCACATTTATTGATGGACATTCATGATGAAAGCGAAGTGAATCAACCTAATATCCATTTAGGTAAAATTCAAGGACCTTCTCATGGGGATACTTTTAACACAAACAATACTCATAAAGCATAATTATATTAGCATGACAATTCTTGCATTTGATTGGGGGCTGGTGATAGAAAAATTAATCTTGATTGCTGTGGTTGTTTTCGGCAGTTTAGGCATCGCTTTGTATACCACTTTTGGAGAAAGAAAAGTGGCTGCCATTTTACAAGACCGTCCAGGTCCTAATAGGGCTGGTCCTTTTGGATTATTACAACCACTTGCTGATGGTGTAAAATTGATCATGAAAGAAGAAATCATTCCAAATGCAGCAAATAAGTGGTTATTTATTTTAGGTCCAGGATTAGCAATGACTGCTAGTTTAATGACATGCGCAGTGATTCCTTGGGGTTCAGATATTGAATTATTTGGTCGTAAAATCGCCTTACAAATTGCAGATATCAATATTGGTATTTTATATGTTTTTGCAGTAGTGAGTATGGGTGTGTACGGCATCATGATTGGTGGATGGGCGTCTAATAATAAGTTTTCTTTAATGTCCTCTTTAAGAGCAGCATCACAAGCCATTAGTTATGAATTAGCGATGGGCTTGGCTTTGATTGCTTTATTAATGACAACTGAATCTTTAAGTTTAAAGACCATCGTAGAACAACAGGTGAAAGGCAACTGGTGGAATATAGTGTATCAACCATTGGGCTTTTTATTATTTTTTATTGCAGCATTGGCAGAATGTAATAGAACGCCATTTGATTTACCAGAGGCAGAGAATGAATTGAACTTTGGATACCATCAGGAATATTCTTCTATGAAATTGGGTTTTTATTTATTCGCAGAATACATCAACATGATTATGAGTAGCGCGATTATGGCGTCTATGTATTTTGGTGGTTACGATTTACCATTCTTTGATGAGTCTACTGTGGCACCTAATATTGCTGCTATGATTGGTGTAGGCACTTTATTGATTAAAATCGTTTTATTCATTTTCTTGTTCATGTGGATTCGCTGGACCATCCCGCGTTTCAGATATGATCAATTAATGAACTTAGGATGGAAGACGATGATCCCTTTGGCACTTTTTAATTTATTAATTACGGGTGCTTTAATCCTAGCTAACTTATAATTTTTTTAAAACATTCTATATAGACATGCAACCATTAACCAACAAAGCACAAGCAGTAAGCAGAGCCCCAATGACCTTTTGGGAGCGCTTGTATTTGATTAATATTATTAAAGGGATGTTCATTACGTTTAGTCATATGTTTAAGAAACAACCGACTACACGTTATCCCGAAGAGAAGCGTGCATTTAGTCCTGTATTCAGAGGGCTTCATGTATTAAATAGAGACGAAGAAGGAAGAGAGCGTTGTACTGCCTGTGGCTTATGTGCAGTGGCTTGTCCAGCAGAGGCCATTACAATGGAAGCGGCTGAGCGTGAAACAGGGGAAGAGCATTTATACAGAGAAGAGAAGTATGCTGCAAAATATGAGATCAATATGTTGCGTTGTATTTTCTGTGGTTTGTGTGAAGAAGCTTGTCCAAAAGATGCCATTTATTTAAGTGAAACTTTTGCGCCGGCAAATTATACACGTAAAGGATTTATTTATGGCAAACCCGATTTATTAATCCCAAATCCTATGACCGAAGCAAGCGATTTAGCTTTGGCTAGAGGAGTAGAAGCATAAACAATACTATGAGTACAGTAGACATTTTATTTTATCTATTATCTGCATTTGCGATTGTAAGTGCGACGATGGTATTAATTAGTAAGAACCCAATACATAGTGTTTTGTGGTTGATCTTGGTATTTTTTGCAATTTCAGGTCACTATATTTTATTGAATGCGCAATTTCTAGCCATCGTGAATATCATCGTTTACGCAGGGGCCATTATGGTTTTATTCTTGTTTGTGATCATGTTAATGAATATTAAAAAAGACGCCGAACCACAAAAGCAATTATTAGTGAAGTTGACTGGTGTGATTGCAGGGGGGAGTTTACTTACTTTGTTAATTGCAGTAGTAAAGCAGACTGCACAAATTCAAAACAAGCAGGTTTTATTAAAAGAAGGTACGATTGGATTGATTCACCCATTAGGAAAAGCGTTGTTTAGTGACTATGTGATTCCATTTGAGATAAGCAGTGTTCTATTCTTAAGTGCAATGGTTGGCGCAGTCATCATTGGAAAAAAATAATTATAAATAAAATCATTAGAGATGTCTATACAGTATTATATCATTTTATGTTTGACTTTGTTTAGCATTGGAGTTGTTGGGGTGCTAACTCGTCGTAACGGCATCATCGTGTTCATGTGTATTGAATTAATGTTAAATGCAGTCAACTTATTATTAGTTGCATTTTCAAAAATGTACCATGGAGCAGCATTACAGAGCGCAGCCAATACAACAGCCGGAATAGATGCACAAATTTTTGTGTTCTTTATTATGGTGGTCGCTGCCGCAGAGGTAAGTGTGGGATTGGCCATCATTGTTATGATGTACCGCAATACACATTCCGTAGACATCAATTTCTTAAACAGATTAAAGAATTAATTCCGCATGAAAACAATAATAGGATTGATCGTTTTATGGCCCTTAGTAGGATTTTTACTTAACGGTTTAGGTCGTAATATTTGGAGTAAAAAAACAATTGCAACACAAGCGACAGGATACATTTTTGCCTCTTTTATATTTAGTTTATTGGCCTTTTGGAATGTGCAAGAACAAGGTGCCATCACGGTGCATTATTTTGATTTCATCAATACAAGCACTGTCAAAATTCCTTTTGACTTTAGAGTGGACGCTTTGTCAAGTTTATTTTTATTAGTTATTACTGGCGTGGGTACTTTGATTCACTTGTACTCATCGGCATATATGCATGAGGAGACAGCGCCGCACTATGCTCGATACTTTGCTTATTTGAACTTATTTATTTTCTCCATGCTTTTATTGGTGTTAGGAGATAATTATGTGATTATGTTTATTGGCTGGGAAGGCGTAGGACTATGTTCTTATTTATTAATTGGCTATTGGTTTACCAATACCACTTATAACAATGCTGCTAAGAAAGCATTTATCATGAACAGAATTGGTGACCTAGGTTTTTTACTAGCAATCTTTTGGTTGATTGTGAAATTGGGTACAGTGAGTTACGGAGAGGTATTAACAGCAGAAAGTCTAGCAAAATTATCTAGTACAGATATTACAGCAATAACATTATTATTATTTGTAGGTGCGATGGGTAAGAGTGCTCAAATTCCTTTGTACACTTGGCTTCCAGATGCGATGGCTGGTCCAACTCCAGTTTCTGCATTGATCCACGCCGCAACGATGGTGACTGCGGGTATTTACATGATCACTAGAACAAATATTTTTTATACGCATAGTGAGATGGCTCAAACAGTGGTTGCGGTGATTGGGATTAGTACTGCTTTATTAGCTGCAACCATTGCGATTAAGCAAAATGATATTAAAAAAGTATTGGCTTATTCTACTGTAAGTCAATTGGGTTATATGTTTCTTGGTTTAGGCGTAGGCGCTTATTCTGGTGCCGTATTCCATGTGATCACCCATGCCTTCTTTAAGGCATTGTTGTTCTTGGCGGCTGGTTCTGTCATTCATGCCATGCACCACGAGCAAGATATTCGTAAGATGGGTGGGTTAAAATCCAAATTGCCTATCACGCATTTAACATTCTTAATAGGATGTATTGCGATTGCTGGCGTGCCTCCATTTAGCGGGTTCTTCTCTAAAGATGAAATCTTAGCTGCGGCATATGCAAAAAATCCAATTTATTGGTTCCTTGGTGTGGTTGGTGCAGCGATGACAGCATTCTATATGTTCCGTTTATATGCCACTACTTTCTTGGGACAGTTTAGAGGTACAGAAGCACAAGCAAGTCATTTACATGAGAGTCCAATAAGTATGACCCTGCCGTTAATCATCTTAGCTGTTTTAAGCGCCGTGGGTGGTGCGATGGGTGTGCCAGAAATACTAGGCGGACATCATTGGTTAAGCCATCATTTATCAAGCATCATAGGTGCAGAACATGCATTGCATTTATCACATACCACAGAGTGGATTTTAATGGGAACTTCTGTTACCATTGCAGTGGTTGCATTATTGATTGCAGTTGCCAAATACAGCAAACAAGCAGACGGTGAGCCACAAACTGCATTGGGTAAATTTTTATACAATAAGTGGATGGTGGATGAATTTTACGAAAAGGCAATTGTACAACCATTGAATCGTTTTGCTGGCTTCTTGAAAGAGGTGGTGGAGAAAAATGTGATTGATGGATTTGTAAATGGTACAGGCAAGTTGGTACAGTATGGCGCAAGACAAACACGATTAATGCAGAGTGGTCAAGTAGGGTATTATATTTTATTTATGGTGTTGAGTATTGTTTTGTTATTCCTTATCTGGTTTAACGATATTGCCATCACTCGATTCTTTCATAATTTGATTCAATAAATTTTTAGCAATAATGGTATTACTTTCAATTCTATCTATTCCGTTTATCGCAGCAATCATTTTGCTATTTGTTAAACAAAATGAAAAAGCAAATTACATTGCGATTGCATCAAGTGGTATCACATTGGCATTGGCATTGAATATTGCATTCAATGGTGCAGCAAATTTTGATACTAGCTGGATATCAAGTATCAATGCAAGATTTGTTTTAACTGCAGACGGCTTATCTAAAATTTTACTTTTATTGACAGGCATTAGTTTCCCTGCCATATTAATTGCGACTTCAAAAAACGACATAAAAAATAGGGCTCAATTTTTATCATTGATGTTATTTACGCAAACAGGCTTATTGGGTGTGTTTTTAGCTGGTGATGCTTTGTTGTTTTATTTTTTCTGGGAATTGGCTTTGATACCTGTGTATTTTCTTTGCTCCATTTGGGGAGGCGAAAAGCGTATTGCAGTGACTTTTAAATTCTTTATTTATACTTTCTTAGGATCTTTATTTATGTTGATTGGTATTATTTTAGTTTACACACATACTGCTGATCAAAGTTTTGCAATACAATCATTTAAAGAAGCTAATTTAAATTTCGGACAACAATTAACTGCGTTTGCTTTATTCTTTACTGCTTTTGCAATTAAGATGCCCATCTTCCCATTACATACATGGCAGCCCGATGCTTACGAACAATCACCAACTGCTGTAACGATGGTATTGAGTGCGGTGATGGTTAAAATGGGCTTGTATGGTGTTATGAGATGGTTAATGCCTTTGTTCCCTGAGGCATTTGCTGCGCATTCAAATTTTGTAGTTATTTTATCTGTGATTGGTATTTTATATGCCTCCTTTATTGCCATTCGTCAAGACGATATGAAGCGTTTGATTGCTTATTCTTCGATAGCACATATAGGTTTAATGAGTGCTGCTTTATTTGCCAATAACGAAATAGGTACTCAAGGTGTTTTGATACAATTATTCTCACACGGTGTAAATGTAATAGGGCTTTGGATTATTGCAGACATCATTGAACAACAAACAGGTACAAGGTCTTTAAAAGAGATGGGGGGTCTTGCTAAACAAAATCCAACACTAGGCATTTTGCTTGTAGGATTTGCCTTTGCCAATATTGCATTACCATTAACCAATGCATTTGTGGGCGAGTTTTTAATGTTTAACAGTTTGTTTCAATTCAATCCTTGGATTGCTGCAGCTGCAGGTGTCAGTGTGGTATTGGCTGCTATTTACACTTTGAATATGGTTCAAAAATGTGCTTATGGCGAAGTGAGTGAAAAAATAAACAAGATGCAAGTGCCAAATGTACCTGCACAGTTTGTATTAATCGTATTATTTATTGTAGTGATCCTTTCTGGAGTATATCCTGCTCCTTTGTTTGACTTAACTGCAGATACATTAAAACAATTATTTATCAAATAATTAAATGAATTTATAATGAACGCAATTATTGCTTCGGCTTTATTAGGTGTATTAATGATGTTTGCCTCTTGGATCTTTGACAATGAGAAAACACATACCCGCATTGCATTGGCAGGGCTCTTGGCTTTAATTGTAGCCAATCTCTTACAATTAAATGGCGTTTATACCGTTTCAATTGACTACAAGGATATGCTTTCCTTTACGCAGTTTGGATTATATGTCAATACCATCTTATTTATTCTAACCTTCTTATATGTATGGTTAAATGGGGATGAGATTGCAAAAATTGGCAATCATGCGGCCGATTTTTATGCATTGTTCTTCTTTATTTTATGTGGTGCGAGTATCCTTACTTCTTTTAATAATTTATTGATGTTATTTATTGGGATTGAAATTTTATCTATCCCATTGTACATTTTAACTGGCTCAGATAAAAAGAACTTGAACAGCAATGAAGCAGCATTGAAGTATTTTTTGATGGGGGCATTTTCTACAGGAATATTTTTATTGGGTATCACATTTATCTACGGTGCAACAGGTACATTTCAATTGACTAGTCCAAGCTTGAATCCAGCAACTGGAATGGCTAAAGAACAATTGATGTATTCTGCGGGATTGATTTTAATATTTGTTTCTTTTAACTTTAAAGTTTCTGCTGCACCTTTCCATTTTTGGACACCAGACGTATACGACGGCGCACCCACGGTATTTACTTCTTTCATGGCTACAATCGTTAAAGCCACTGCTATGATTGCCTTTGTGGTGTTGTTTCATAGTCAATTTAAAGCATTAGGTTATGCTTGGGAATTATTATTAACTTTTGTTTTAATCTCCACTTTGTTTGTAGGCAATATTACTGCTGTTTTTCAACGAAGCGTAAAACGTATGTTGGCTTATTCGAGTATTGCACAAGTTGGTTTTATGCTTTTTGCATTATACGGTCCAACCAATTTTGCGAACGAAGGTATCTTGCTTTATATCATGGCTTATTCAGTGGCAAGTATTGGTTTATTTGGAGTATTGATTAAAATGAAAGAGTATAGTTTTGAAGCTTTCAATGGTTTAGCAAAAAAAGAACCATTATTGGCAGGCATGACAACATTATTCTTATTATCATTGGCAGGTATTCCACTCACAGGTGGATTCTTTGCCAAATATTATATGCTCAATGCAGCGGTTCAATCAGGGATCGGTCTTTGGTTGGTTGCATTAGCCATTCTTTTTGCTGCAGTAAGTATCTACTATTATTTCAAGTTGATCCAAGCGATGTATTTTGTTGAAGGCGAACCAGCAATACAAGAAGTGGAGCAGGGATATAAGTATAAATTGCTTGTTTTTGCAATTTTGATATTGGGACTGGGTATTTTACCCAATGTATTCCTCTCTTATCTTTACTTTTAGCCGTTCCTCAAATAGATTTGCCTTTAAGATGGAACCTTCTTTAATCTGTGCTACCTTTGGTTCAGATAAATAGATTTTATGACCTTACAGGACTCATTTGTATTGGCTTGGCGTACCGTAAAAGGCAATAAGCTTAGAACTAGTATTACCGTTGCAATTATTGCTTTTGGTATCATGGCGCTTATAGGTATCATTACAGCTATCTCAGCTATGAACCAAAGTTTAAAGGAGAATTTCTCTTTTATGGGGGCAAATGCATTTACGATACGTTATAAGGAAATGAATGCTAGAATGGGTGGACCACCACAAGGAGAAGAATTTTCTAAAACAAAGAAAGGGCAGAAAGAAAAAAAATCCAACTTAGACAAGCCGTTTAAATTAGAAGAGTCACTTTATTTTAAAAATAATTATAGTTTCAATAGAGCTCAAGTAAGTGTGTACAGAAGAGCGAGTGGGAACAATGAAATTGTCTATAAAAATTTGAAGACCAATCCACAGATTGGTATGTGGGGTGCAGATGAAAATTATTTAGCAGTCAATGGTTACCAACTAGCAGTGGGTAGAAATCTAAATGCTGTAGATATTCAATCTGGAAGAAATGTTTGTATGATTGGCAGCAGTGTTGCCACAAAGTTGTTTCCTAAAAATCCGGAAAAAAGCGTTGATAAAATCATTTTGGTTCAAGGAAAACCTTATCGCGTAATAGGTTTATTGAAAGCTAAAGGCTCAAGTGCAATGCTAAGACAAGATGATGTGGTTGTGACTTCATTGAAAAATGTAAGACAATACCAGAACACCAATCCATCTTACCAATTAGGAGTTGCTGTCAATAATGTCGTTGAATTAGAACCTGCTATTGACGAAGCAATGTTGCAGATGAGAAAAGCAAGAAAATTAATCCCTACAGAATCAGATAACTTTATAGTTGACAAGAGCGATAAGTTTGCACAATTATTCATTGGCTTTTTAGCTGGTATTAGTGGCGCTGCTGGAGCAATTGGTATGATTACTTTGATTGGCGCTGCAATCGGCTTGATGAATATTATGCTGGTTGCTGTGAATGAAAGAACAAGAGAAGTTGGACTTATCAAGGCATTAGGTGGAAAGCGAAAAGATGTTCGTCGACAATTTTTATTTGAAAGCGTTATCATTAGTTTATTAGGTGCTGTATTTGGTATCTTATTAGGTGTTCTTGTTGGTAATATTTTTAGTATCGTATTAAGCACAGGCTTTGTTATTCCTTGGTTCTGGGTGATTACAGGTATTGTCATTTGCTCTGGAGTTGGATTGGCAGCAGGCATTTATCCCGCAATGAAAGCCGCTTCCTTAAATCCAATCAATGCATTGAGGTACGAATAAACTTTACCTATTGTAAGCATGATTTAAAATAAGCTTGTCTTAGAAGTCAATTTTTAATCTTAGTTAAATCGATACAAATCAAGAGATAAAAAAACGCCTCCAAATTTTGGAGGCGTTTTTAATTAGCATATTTAAATCAACTAGACGAACTTATTCATCTAGTTAAATTATTATTTAGGATCTAATGCTTGCTTGATTCTGTCTTGTAAGTCATTGATATGATTTACGGCACTTGCTTCTGTAGCAGTTGCTTTAGCAGTTTGCAATGAAGCAGACAATTTCTTTAATTGTGCTTTTGCTTCAGACACGACATCTGTATTCTCTACATCTGCACTTGGAGCGCCCAAACGAATCATGCCACTAGCGGATGCCGCAGAAGAAGATGGATTAAGCAATTCGTCTAATTGACTCACAAATGTTTTTTGTAAATTTCTACGATAAATATCTGATTTAGTTACATCACTAAACAAGCCCTTTCTTAAATCATCCATCATGTCATTCAATGCATAAGAGCTTGCGCCAAATCTTGTTTGACTTGTAGTGATTCGATACAATCTATTTTTATCCAACAATGATTTTAAAATACTTGTTTGGATTGTTTGTACACGCTCATTGCTTACTGGGTTTGCAAACTTGTTTAGAATAGATGCATCCAATAACCATTTTGGTGTGGTAAACAATTGTGTATGGAAAAATTGCATCGCTTGTTTTTGAGTTGCAACGGTTGTTGGTGTATACACATCTCCTTTTTCTTCTACACTTTTAAAGGTTTCTTGAACACCTCCAACATTTCTTAACACATGGCCCATGTATCTACTAAATTGACCTACCACTTGACCGTACATTTCACTTAAGTTTTCATAACGATCACCTTCTTCCTTCGTCCACTCTGGTAAGTTTACTAAAATTCTTTTCAAATTTTTAATACCGTATTCACTTGCCAACATTGAGTTGTCACCTAAGTCTTCTGTTTGAGCTCTTGGATCATCATTTCGGCCTTCACCACCAAACCATACTCTTGGGTTCTTGCTTAAATTGTCAACAATCCATTTATTATTGATCTTACGATCTTCTTGAGCATCATTGATACCAGTATAAGTATAGCCCCATTGAATAGCCCATTTGTCATAGTCACCAATTCTTGGGAATAATCCAGATTGAGCAATTTTATCTTCTGGCTGTGCAACATAGTTAAAACGCGCATAGTCCATGATAGAGGCTGTATGGCCATTTGCTTCTACCCAAGTTTTATCTCTCAACTTTTCTACAGGTGTTTTACTTGAACTTCCCATATTATGTCTTAAACCTAATGTATGACCAATTTCATGAGAGGATACAAAACGAATTAAGTTACCCATTAACTGATCATCAAAATGCATTTTTCTTGCCTCTGGGTCAACAGCTGCAGTTTGCACCATATACCAGTCGTGCACTAAGCTCATTACATTGTGGTACCAACCTACATGGCTTTCTAAAATTTCACCACTACGAGGGTCATGTACTTGAGGGCCATATGCATTTTCAATATCAGAAGCAAAATAACGAATCACAGAAAAGCGGGCATCTTCCAAGCTCATTGTACTATCATTTGGCCACTCTTTACCTACTATGGCATTTTTCCAACCTGCTTTTTCGAATGCTGCATTCCAGTCATTTACACCTGCAATCAAAAAAGGCACCCATTTTTTAGGGGTTGCAGGATCTACATAATATACAATTGGTTTAATTGGTTCAACTAATTCGCCTCTCTTGTATTTTTCTAGGTCCTGAGGTTTAGGCTCTAAACGATAACGAACGGCAAAAACTTGGTTTTTTACTTTCTGTTGGTCATCAGAGTATTCTACGAAATTATCTGCAAAATAACCCACTCTTGAATCAAATAATCGACGTCCCATTGGCGTTTTAGGCAACAATAAAATAGATGTATTTAACTCAAAAGTAACTGCGCCAGCGTTCGCTGCAGCTGGAATGAAACTTCCACCAGCAGGACTTCCAGGCATTGGTGCACTTGCGTTGTAAGTTTTAACAGTCTTCACTTCAATGTTAATAGGATAAGACTTAATCGTCTCAATATAGGAGCGATCAGAAGCAAGTCCAGATAGGCTGAAATTTCTCTTTTCAAAGCTACTCAAGCTAACTGCTTGATTATCACCTTTAAAAAAGTCAGTTACATCAATAATTGAACTAGTAGAGTCTTTACCATAAGCTTTTACATCAAAAGCAGCTACAATTGGGTCTAAATAAGAGTTTTTAACTGCTTTTGCGATGGTTTGAGTAGAATCTGCCATGCTAATTAGGGATACAACACGCATGAAAATACGGTTATTTGGCCCTTTTTCGAATTGAATAGTTTGCTCATTCACTTGCTCACCACCATACTTTCTAGCTCCGCCAGCTACTTTCGCATAGCGCGTAACAGCAATTAGCTCTCTACCCAAAAGGCTATCTTGGATATCAAAGTAGAACTTATCGTCTTGGAAGTGTACTGTAAAGACCCCTTTTTGGGTTACTGCCTTCTTAGTGATGAATTCTTTAAAGGTTTTTGGGCCTGTTTTTGCAGGAAGCTCTTTTTTAGCGCCTGCTGCAGCACTTGTGTCTGCCATGGGAGGTGCGATTCTTTGGGCATTTAAAAGGCCTGTCATCATGACACAAAGACTAATAATCGCTAGGTTTTTTTTCATATTATATAATTATTGTTTTTTGAAAACGTCCCCTAAATATATTCATTTAGGGATTAACTTTTTTGTTAATAATTTTTTTACTTAAAAAAAATGTCCTTAAAATTGTTTCAATCAATAATTTACTTATTTTGTAAGCCCTTAGAAACCGAAGCGTAAAGATTCTTAAAAAAATCACCTTTAGTTTCAAGGATTAAATCACTTTTTTATAAATTTAATTTAAAACCAAAAATCAATTGAATCATGGCTGATTTATCTAAACCAACTGCAACTGCAGCTTCAAAACAAGCAGCACCAAAAAAAGGCGGTAATTTGATTGCAACCTTAGCACCTATTGCTTGTATCGTAGCAGGCTATGTTATCTGGCGTTTTGTTCTAGGTAACGCAAGTAATTTCACAAACCCTGATCCAAGTGGTGGTTTCTGGCCAGCGCACAAAGGACCATTAGGCACATTTACAAAGATGTACGAGGGTGGAATCGTAGTACCTATTTTGATTGGTAGCTTATTAATCGTTTTGACTTTCGTAATTGAAAGATTATTGACTATTAAAAAAGCGGCAGGTGCTGGTAATATTGCTGAGTTCATTCGTCAAGTTCAATTCCATTTAGCGAATAAAGAAGTAGACAAAGCTTTGGCTGCTTGTGATAAGCAAAAAGGTTCTGTAGGAAATGTAATGAAATCTGGCTTGACTAAGTACAAGGAAATGATTACAAACACAGAATTAGATACAGATCAAAAAGTATTGAACATTCAAAAGGAAATCGAAGAAGCAACTGCATTGGAATTACCAATGTTAGAAAAGAACTTGGTTTTCTTATCTACCATCGCATCTGTTGCAACCTTATTAGGTTTGTTCGGTACGGTATTAGGTATGATTCGTTCTTTCTCTAAATTAGGTGAAGAAGGTGGTGGTGAAGCAGCTCGTGAATTATCTCAAGGTATTTCTGAGGCGTTGTACAATACTGCATTAGGTATTGGTACATCTGCGATCGCTATCATTATGTATAACATGTTTACTACAAGTATCGATGGTATCACTTATGGAATCGATGAGTCTGGATTTACTTTGACTCAAAGTTTCGCAGCGAATTATAAATAAATCATTCATTAAGGCCTGGCCTTAAAAATATTAAAAGACTATACAATGGGTAGAGCCAAATTACCTCGCAAGAGTACAAACATCGACATGACAGCCATGTGCGATGTGGCCTTCCTTTTATTGTCTTTCTTCATCTTGACAACTAAGTTCAAGCCTGCAGAAGCAATAGCAGTAGAGACACCAAGTTCGGTGGCTTCTAAAGTTGCTCCTAATAAGGACTTCGTTTTAGTTACAATTGATAAGGATGGTAAGGTTTTCCTAACCATGGATGACGAACAAAAGAAGGAACTAGTTGCGAACACTGTGAATAGCGAACGTAACTTAGGCATCAATGTAGCAGCTTTCAAAAAAGCAGGTTTCATTGGGGCGCCATTAAATGGGTTGAATTCTTTTTTATCTATTCCTGAAGAAAACAGAAAAGGCGATCAATTACCTGGTATACCATGTAAGGATAGCACAAACAATGAATTGACTTATTGGATGCAAGTAGTGAAAGCGGCATATGCTGGCGAAAAAATGGACCTTTTATTAAAAGGGGACAATGTTGCCAAATATCCTGCATTCAAGAATGTGATTGCAGCCTTCAAGAAAAATGAATTGTTGAAGTTTCAAATGGTTACCAATCCTGAAAACGCTCCAGAAGGCTCTGAATTATGGAAGAGTTCTATGAAGGGTGAAAAACAGGAAGATTAATTTTAATAACTAATTAAAAGCGCTAACAATGGCAGAATTAGATACCTCGGGTGGTGGCCATAAGAAAGGGAAAGGGGTCAAAAAAGGAAAAAAGTTATCGACTCGCGTTGATTTAACACCAATGGTGGACTTAGGTTTCTTATTGATTACTTTCTTCATCTTCACCACAACCATGAGTCAACCAACAGCGTTAAAGTTGTTTTTGCCTGATGATAAAGTAACAGATGAGCCTAACAAGGCAAAAGAATCTGGCGTACTAACCATCTTAATGGGGGCAGATAATCATATCTATTATTATGAAGGACAATTAAAATCAGATGGTTCTAATTTTCTTTCAGCCTCATATAATGGCGAGAACTCTATCCGTGATGTGATCTTGAAAAAGAAAGCAGACGTTAGAAGTAGATCAAGAGATACTGAAAATCCATATAAGGATTTTGTAGTCGTGATCAAACCTGGTGCTGACTGTAATTACAAAAATGTAATTGACATCTTGGATGAAATGGCGATTAACGTTGTAAAAAAATATGCATTAGTAGATATTTCTGATGGGGAATCCCAGTTGGTTAAAATTTCTGATGCAAGTTCACAAACTTCGGCAAGTAATTAAAAGCATTAAACATGGACATAAATAAAATATTAACCGCCGATTTTCTTGATATCCTTTTCGAAGGCAAGAATAAAGCTTATGGCGCTTATGACTTACGTAAAACGTATGATAAGCGTTTGAGAAACGGTCTTTTGGGCATGTTCCTTGTGACTGTGGTTTTGTCTGTTGGTGCAATTTTATCAAACTCAATGAAGAATGATAAAGTAGAAGTGGTTGCTGTAGATTTATCTTTAGAGAATGTAAATCAAGATGAAAAAAAGCCTGAACCACCACCACCACCACCGCCACCAAAACAAGAACCACCTAAGGTTGAAGTAACTAAATTCACACCTCCGAAGATTGTAAAAGACGAGGAAGTGAAAGAAGAAGACGAAATCAAGGAAGTAGAAAAATTGGAGGAAACAAAGATCAGCACTTTTAATCAAGAAGGTACCAAAGACGATGGATTAGTAGCGCCTGTTGAGCAAAGTACTGGAGCTGTTGAAGCGCCAAAAGACGAAGACTATGATAAGCTATTCACTTCGGTTCAAATCCAAGCTGAATTCCCTGGTGGACAAAGCGGATGGGTAAGATTCCTAGAGCGTACTTTAAATAGAGACTTGCCTGTTGAAAATGGTGCACCTACTGGGAAATACTCCGTAACGGTTTCTTTCATCGTATCTAAGGATGGTTCAATTTCTGATGTAAAAGCAGAGAATGATCCTGGTTATGGTACTAAAGAAGAAGCAGTTAGAGTAATTCAAAGAGGTCCAAAATGGAAACCAGCTGTTCAAAATGGTCGTAATGTAATTTACAGACAAAGACAAACAATTGTTTTCATGGTTTCTGAAGATTAAGATTCAAAC